>NZ_JBIVXC010000016.1:0-141923 GCF_044769005.1 Pseudomonas sp. NPDC090755
TCGAATGCAGCCCGTCATCCCGCTGCGCTCGATGAAGCGCAAACCCAAACCTGGCTTGCCGAGGCTGTTTGATCGACCCAAATACCGACAGCGCAGCATAATCGAGCGCATGTTTGGGTGGTTGAAAGAGAACCGCCGAATCGTGACGCGCTTCGACAAACTCGCGAAAAGCTACGCCGCCATGGTTTCACTGGCGTGTTCCATGCGGTGTTTGCGACATCTCTTTTCGTACAGAGCCTAAAGGGTGCGTATAGGGAATACATGCCCAACCCATCATCAGGAAGCGGGAGAGCCTCAAGCAGTGCCGATGGGTTGGGAAATCGTCACTGATTTAGAGATACTCCAACGACTCAGATGGAAGCTTGACCTGGCGATACTCAAGTGGGAGATCCAATTTTTCCTTTAGGTATCTGAGATATCTCTCGTCCTCAGGGCTCAGTGCAGTCCGACCAACCGCAACCAACCTAACTGCTTTTTCTGGCAACTGATTCCAGTAGTATGCGTACTCGAGTAGCTGACCAATCGCTAAGCGCAGAACCCTACGGGTGCAGAAATCTGACTTAACTTCGAAGAGGATTTTCTCAGTTTCCGTTGTTACTGTGACATCTATAAAATTCTCTTCGAAGACGATATTCGCCCCAGGGTATTCAATCTTCAGCTCCTCATGCAGGGCGGCCTGCATTATCCCATGCTCCGGCGAACACTCCCGCCCCGAGCCACCGCTCCTGAAATAGCTGTCTTGAATGGGAGGAAGATCCTGTCCTTTCCGAACCGGACGGAGTGTATTCAACGTTTCTGGCAGTGAGGCCTCGTGATCAAGCTCAATGAGCTGATAACGATTGTAGCGCTGCACGGGGTCTCCAGCTTCCGCAAACGTGTTGGGCGGATACCACTCAACATCTACTGGGCGAAAACGAACATTCAACACGTAAGGGGCCCATTCCCCGTTCCCCAAACCACTTCTATCGCCATCTACAGCATCTATTTCCTCCAGCATGCGATCATACCACCCAAGCCGCTTGAAGTGATCCAAGGCCGCAATGGCTTGAGCATTATCTAGGAACTCGATATGGCGAATGCGGGCTACATAGCGGCGTCCATCGGGAGTAAGGGTGAAGAGCACAATATCTCCTGCACGCTCACCACGTGCGAGCCGTGACTCCCAACCCTTGTTTACCCCTTGAAGAAAGCCATATTGCCAGCCGCCAATTTGCCATTCGAATCGAAAAAGCCACTCCTCATGGCCATAGCCGTGCTGTGAGGAAAAGGTATTCGATGCTTCAACTGCGCTTCTGGTAGGAAACTGCCAATTGGAATCATTTTGACAGATGCGGGTGATATAGCTCATTACTGTCCTTGTCGTGGGTTGGCGGCTAATTGCCATCATTTAGAATGGCAAAAACTAAACCTCAATACAAGCGCTATTCAAAAGTAGCTGGATTTCTTGTGGCCAAAAAAAACAGCTGGTCGGCGCTTACCTGGTGATTCCTCTCCCGGGCACATTTAAATTTACTTCTGTTGGGAGCTACAGCTTGGTTTTTATGTTCGGATATAAAATTCTCGGCAATGGCGACATTGGCGCATATTTTAGGCCGATAATAAGAACATCACCAAGGTTCCAACTATTCCCCACAGAGAGAATTTCACCCCACACAGGGCCAATTACCGGCACTGATTTGCTTCGCACATACTCCGATGTGAAGATGGTTTTGTCACACATCTCTGGTGACGGGTTTGTTCCAGCGAATACAACCTTCGCATGTAGCTTAAAGCCTCCTTGTTTTTCGATCTGGGCAAGTAAATTTTGCTCAAGTGCAGTCTCGACCTTTATATGGCAGTAAACATGAATCCCAGTATCGCAAATCGCGTCACAGCCGAATCTTTCTTCAGCGAAGGATAGGTGAGGAATAGTTAGTGCCAATAGTGGAATCGTAAGTGCGGGGTTGTATTTCATGTCGATTTCCTTCAACTCATGACAGATTTGAGGGTAGATCGGTGAGGGAGATCAGATTCGATGGTCAAATTGGCTTTAGCTCTCCGAAAAAGAGACATGAAACTAGCATAGGCGAAAAGTCAGAAGTTGCTGGGCGGCTACCGCTGCGCCGCCAAGCTAGAGAAACTTCCGGGCTAGCAGGGCGGGGGGGAAATCCATGTCCAATCCATCATCGGGGGGGAACTCTGTCACCGTCGGCGGCAAAGGGGCTGATAGGAGCGCTGGATCGGTGAAGCGAGCTGTAAAACATGGCCTCTTTTTTGCTTATCAAACTCCCATGATTCCAAAGATCGGGAAACTTGTTGCAGCAGACGCCCTCGCTGACCGGCCGCGTCTGTCAATGTAGACCATAAATAAGCGGTGAGCGCTTATAGGACTCTGTAAATCCAAATTTGCGGCGCTAAGCTAAACTTAATGATTCGTTTGTGTGTATGGAACCAACCGGGCGCCGGAGGCCCTTGCGAGTTCGTGTTTTTTCTTGCGTAGGTCTGCTCGATTCGAGATTACAGCTATTCTTGAAAATGACGTTCTGCCAATCGCTCTCGGCTGGCATGTGGGTGGTAGGGGATTTCATGGTGGTGCCAAGATGCTGGATGAGATATCAGAGAAGTATCAGTTTATGGTGACGTACTTTCGAATGTGGAAGAATCCGTTCGGATATGTACAAGGCCTTGACCTGTCCAGGAAGGCTGTAAGGAAAACAGTGTGGAAATTTTTTTTCTTTGCGATTGGTATTGCGTTTGCATTTTATAGTCTCTTTGCAGGAGTTATAAGGGCGCGGGCGATGAGTGATGTATGCTCTGATATGCAGATGTTTTCTGAGGGGAGTAGCGGTAGGGATCGTATTGCTGTTTATATTCTGCCGTTTGCCCAAGCTGTGATTGTGCATTTTTTGTATGTTGTTTCAAGAAGGGCAAGCGAGAGAAAACTTTCGGAATATTTGCCGCTGACAGCCTTATTTGCCTCCGTTATAGGGATAAGTCTATCAATATATTATCTTCTTGGGGCTTGGGTTCTCGATCTTTTTTCTGAAAGCGATTTTAGAGTCTTCGCGCAGGAAAACTGTGAGTCTACTATTAGCTCGTTGACTGATTACTCAGTCATGACGAGAGCGGGGAGGGTCGCAGATACTATTTATCTGTGGAATAATATTGTAATGATGGCTATTAATACGTTTTGGTTTGTGGCGTTTATTAGTTGGACGTCTAAATTTTATTGCTCTAGTTGGATGAGAGCATTTGCATTGATAATGGTGTCAGCGGCAGTTAGTTCTTTTGCCTATGATTACTATGAAGGTCTCATGTCTTCTCTAAGTAATTTTCTAGATGCAAGTGTTCCTCATACTCTTAGAGCTATACTCAGGGATAAGCTTGGGCTCTGAAGGTAGTAGGCTCTGTACGAAAAGAGATGTCGCAAACACCGCATGCAACAAGCTAGCGAGACCATGGCGGCATAGCTTTTTGCGAGCTTGTCGAAGCGCGTCACGATTCTGCGGTTCTCTTTCAACCACCCAAACATGCGCTCGATTATGTTGCGCTGTCGGTATTTGGGTCGATCAAACAGCCTCGGCAAGCCAGGTTTGGGTTTGCGCTTCATCGAGCGCAGCGGGATGACGGCTGCATTTGATACTGGTCGCAGTAACGGCGCAGTGCTTCGGCGTCGTAGCCCTTATCAGCGAGCAGCCATTCGCAGCGTTTGCGGGGGGCGGCCACGGTGATTCGAGGGAATGCTGACATCATCCAGAAGTGGTTGGGCGTAGCTGATGTCGCTGGCTTGACCGCCAGAGAGAAGGAAGCACAACGGTGTGCCGTTGGTGTCGCAGAGCATGTGGCTTTTGGTGGTCAGGCCACCGCGACTGCGGCCTAGAGCGTGATCGGCAGGCTCGTCAGGCCCCCTTTTTTCCCGGCGCCTGACGAGGCTCGGGTGGCGCGTACAGCTGTTGAGTCGATCATCCAGGTCTGCAAATCAATCAAACCTTGCTCATTCAGTCTCAGGTGCAAGCGTTTGAGCATCTGATCGAACGTCCCCTGGTTTCGCCAACCCCTGAACCGTTGATACACCGTTGACCATGGGCCGAAGCGGTCTGGCATATCTCGCCACGCGGCACCGGAGCAGAGCACCCAGAGCACACCATCAAGCATCAGTCGGTCGCTCAAGCGAGGCTGCCCCCTGCCAAGGGTTTCGCTGAAAAGATCGGAGACCACATCCCAGGCCTCGTCCGAGAGTTCGTAACGTTTTGCCTTCACAGAATTCCTTTCCGTTGATGGCGGGGGACTCTACAAAATCTCAGCGTTCGAGGGGCGGCGATTGGGTTTCTCGGGATTTCGTACAGAACCTAGTGAAGGAGCTCCCACTGAGCCTGTAGCGCACCACTTTTATTTAGTGCTGTCAGCACTCATCAAAAATCAGTCGGAATACGTCAATTATTTTTGATGTGGTTTCTTCAGGATTCGCTCTTTGGTGCAAGTCTTCGGCCGGCCTGCTTTGGGCCGGTTTTTTTTGTCCCGCACAAAATGGCTGAAGGCATACGGGGTGGCGGTGCTGTCTCCGGTCATGCTCGCGCCGTGCTTATGAGCACAACAAAAATTTTACGCGACAGTGCTAACGCGCAGTGGAAGGACTCTACATGCTGGTATTTCGGATGAGGGCGCTGTGTTTGGCGCTGCTGGCTGGTTTGAGTCATGGCGGTCTGGCCGTGGCGGCTTCGGGCCCAACGCCGGGGGACCAGGACCTGATTCGAGAACGTCAGGACCGCTTGCTGGAAGAACAACGGCGGCGGCTCAAAGAACTCAAGGAGCTCCCAGGCCAGGAAGTTGCTCCTGTGCTTCCCGGCACCCAGGCCGATAGCCGTTGTTTCCCCATCCAGCAGATTGAAATTCAGGGGGCGACCGCGCTCTCCGAGACGACGCGACGTGAGTTGACCCGCCCCTATGTCGATCAGTGCCTGGGCGTGTCGCAGCTCAACGATTTGCTCAAAGTCATCACCAATCTTTACCTCGATCAGGGGCTGGCGACCAGCCGTGCCTACCTGCCGCAACAAGAGTTGTCCGATGGCCGGCTGACGGTGTTGGTGGTCGAGGGGCATCTGGAAAGGATTCAAGCGGCGCCTGGCAGTGGTCTATCGGAGCGCGAGCTGGCCATGAGCTTTCCCGGTCGCCAAGGCGCTTTGCTCAACCTGCGCGAAGTCGAGCAACTGATCGATCAGCTCAACCGCCTGCCGTCGAATCAGGCCCAGATGGAGTTGATTCCCGGCCAAGCCGCGGGCGGCAGTGATGTACTGGTCAAGAACACCGCTCAAAAGCCCTGGCGGGCGTCTCTGTCGCGCAGCAATGACGGCCAACAGAGCACCGGCGAACAGCAATGGGGTGCCACCTTGGACTGGGACAGCCCGCTGGGCCTGGGCGATCAACTGCTGTTACGCGGTGGTGAGGATGCGCTGAGCGACCACCAGCGTGCCTCCCACAACGCCTTCTTGAACTACAGCGTGCCCTGGGGCTGGTGGACCTTCACCTATAGCTACAGCCAGAGCGACTACCGTTCCCGGGCTGAGGCCAACGGTTTCGCCTTCAAACAGACCGGCGACAGCCAGAACCACCTGCTGCGTGCCGAGCGGGTGCTGCACCGCGATGCGCTCAGCAAGACCTCGCTCAATGCCGGCCTGGCTTACCTGCGCAGCAACAATTTCATCGAGGACAGCAAGCTCGCCGTGAGCAGCAACCGCCTCAGTGAAGCCCAGTTCGGGCTCAACCATGGGCGCCGTATCGGCAGTGCGTTCATCAACCTCGACCTCGGCCTGCAGAACGGCATCGGTGCCTTCGATGCTCAGGATGATGGCCACCCCGACCCCGGCGAGCCCAACGCTCGCTTTCGTAAGTACACCGCCACATTGAGCTATCTGCAGCCGTTCACGCTGGCGGACGAGTCCTTCAGCTTCAGCAGTCTGGCCACTGGCCAGCGCAGCGAAGACACACTGTTCAGCCCGCAGCGCATCAGCCTAGGCGGGTTGTCCTCGGTGCGCGGCTACAAAGAGCAGTCATTGTCGGGTGACAGTGGTGTGTATTGGCGCAACGACCTGCGTTGGAGCCGGCCGTTGACCTGGGGCTGGCTGCAGCCGGTGCTGGCCGAGTACGGCGGCAGCCTGGGCTACGACCAAGGCGTGATCCGCCATGACCGCTACAACGGCGATCAACATGGGCGTATGTCCAGCCACTCGCTGGAAGTGTTCGCCCGCGGCACCCACCTGGCCACCAGCGTGACCTTCGCCCATTCCCTGGAACGGCCGGCGGCGCTGACGGAACGGGAAACCCCGATCTATTTCAGCCTGGCGTTATTCCTCTAAGGCCCGTGCGCCTACCCACTTTTTCGAGAGCCACCACATGGACGTACGTCAATTGGCCTTTCTGTTTCGCCAACCGTCTGCCGCTCTGATCCGCCGTGAGCACTTCTGCGGGCTGCCCAAGCGGGGCCTGGCCTTCATTCTGGCCAACGCCATGTTCTGGCAACCGCTGCTGGTACAGGCCGAGGGCATCGTGGTCAGTGCCCCCGGCACGACATTGGACCAGGCCGGCAATGGCGTGCCCATCGTCAACATCGCCCAGCCGACGGCCAGCGGGCTGTCGCACAACCAGTTCCGGGATTACAACGTCGGCAGCGCAGGGGTGATCCTCAACAATGCCACGCAACGTACGCAAGCGACCCAATTGGGCGGGATTATTCTCGGCAACCCGAATCTGGGCGGCAGCGCCGCCAGCACCATCCTCAATGAAGTCAATGGCGGCACGCCCAGCCAGTTGCGCGGTTACACCGAAGTGGCCGGGCAGTCGGCACGGGTCATTGTGGCCAACCCCTATGGTATTAGCTGCAACGGCTGCGGCTTCATCAATACTCCACGGGTGACCCTGACCACCGGTAAACCCGTCGTGGACAACGGTCGTCTCGATCGCTTCCAGGTCGATGGCGGCAGTGTGAGCATCGAGGGGGCGGGGCTCAATGCCGGTAATCTCGACAGTTTTGAGGTGATTACCCGCAGCGCCAGGATCAACGCCGAGATCCAGGCGAACAAACTGACCATTATCGCTGGGCGCAATGACGTCGATGCGCAAAGCCTCGGCGCTACTGCCCGTGCCGACGACGGCAGCACCCCGCCGCAGTTGGCCATCGACAGTACGGCGCTTGGCGGCATGTACGCTGGGGCGATCAAACTGATCGGCACCGAAGCCGGGGTTGGGGTCAGGTTGGCGGGCAATCTGGCCGCCAGTGGCGGTGACATTCAGATCGATGCCAACGGTCATTTGAGCGTGGCCCAGGCAGCAGCCAGCCAGGCCATCAACCTCAAGGCGATTAGCCTCGATGCCCAGGGGCCGGTGTATGCCGGCAGCAACCTCGCCGTGCACACCGCGGGGGCCCTGAACAACCAGCAAAGCCTCGCCGCCCGCGAGCGCATCAGCCTGAGCAGTGGCGGGCAGTTGAGCAACAGCGGCATCATAGAGGCGGGCGTCAATGCCGACAACAGCCGCAACACCCTCGGTGACGTTAGCTTAACTGCGCAAAACCTACGAAACGCTGGCAGTGTGAGCGCTAGCCGCACCCTCGACGCTCGCGTGAGTCAGGCCCTCGATAACCGCGGCGGCACGCTCAGCGGACAAAACCTCACTCGCGTCACAACGTCGACGCTGGACAACCGCCAGCAAGGGCGTGTGTTGAGCAGCGCAGACCTGGATGCAAACGCCGAGCGTGTGCTCAACAACCAAGGCCTGGTCAACAGTCGCGGTGCACTCAACGCACAGATAGGTTTTTTGGACAACAGCGGTGGTGAGTTTTCCAGCGCCGCGGCGGTGAGTATTGTCGGTCAGCGGCTGGACAACAGAAGCGGAACCCTGAGTGCGTTGTCCGCACTGGATATACGACTCGACAGTGGTCTGAACAACTTGGCCGGTTTGATCAGCAGCGAAGGGGGGCTCACCGTCAACGTCGGCACCCTGAGCAATGGCCAGGGTAGCCTGTCCAGTGCCGGTCCGCTCAACCTCGTCAGCCGTGGCGCGATCGACAACCAGAAGGGGCAACTGCTGAGCGACGCGGCTATCGACGTGCACAGCGCCAGTCTGGATAACCGGCAGCTCGGCCTTATCAGTGGTAAAGGGCCCGTGCGCCTCCATACCGGTGTGTTCGACAACAGTCACGGCGGTCGCCTGACCAGCAGCGACACCCTCGATGTCACGGCGGCCCAGGTGACCAACCAGGACAACGGTCGCATCGCCAGCGACAAGACCTTGACCGCCCGCTTGACCGGCCTGGACCAGCAAGGCGGTCTTTTGTTCAGCCACAGCGCCTTGAACCTGAACCTCAGTCACGGCCAGTTGAACAACCAGAACGGGCTGATCACCGCCCCCTTGCTGATGCTCAGCAACCTCAAGGGCGCGAACAACCAGGGCGGTGAAGTTTCCAGTGCACAGGCCTTCACCTTCGCCGCCGATAGCCTGGATAACAGCAACGGCAAACTGCTGAGCAATCAGGCGTTAACCTTGCGTGTGAATCAAGCGCTACGCAATCTCAAAGGCCTGATCGCGGCAGCGGCACTGGACGTGCGGGCTGCCAGCCTGGACAACAACGGCGGTACCTTGACCAGCCGTGATCGCCTCGACTTGAACGTCGCCGGGCTGCTGGATAACCAGGACCAGGGGCTGATCAACGCCACGGCCCTGATGAAGATCTACAGTGCCGCCCTGAACAATCAGAACGGGGGCAGTCTGCTCGGCGGTGCGATCCATCTGGACTTCGATCCTGTCGCAGGGGATCTCAACAACGCTGGCGGCCTGATTACCAGCGCCGGGCCCCTGAGCATCAATCACCTGCGTGACCTGAATAACCAGAACGGCGAAATCTCCAGCGGCCAAAGCTTCTCGTTGACCGGGCGTGCCCTCGACAACCGCTCCGGCAAACTGATCAGCAGTCAACAGCTGGAGCTGCTCGGCGCCAGCGTCCTCAATCAGAATGGCCTCATTTCGGGGTGGGAAGGGCTGGGTGTCGGCGCCTACAGCCTGGACAACCGTGACAACGGCACACTCTCCAGTCGCAAGGGTGATCTGTCGGTCAAGGTCCAGGGCGCCTTGCTCAACAGTGGCGCCGGCGCATTGGTCAGCCAGAAGAACCTCACCGTGAACGCTGCCAGCCTCGACAACAGCAACGGTGGCATTCTCTCCAGTGGCGGTGATCAACTGCTGAACGTCGACGGCAAGCTCAACAACAGCCAAGGCGGTCAAATCGACAGCGCCGCCACTCTGGCGGTGGCAGCCACGACCCTCGACAATGCCGGCGGCGTAATCAGTGCCCAGCAGGCCCTGACTTTCACCGGAAGCACGCTCGACAACAGCAGTGGCAGCCTGGCCGGCAATGCTGCGGTCAACCTGAATCTCCTTGGTGTGTTGACCAATACCAACGGCAAGCTCGTGGGTGCGGGGCCGTTGCGCTTGAGCGCAAGCCAAATCAACAACCAGGGCGGCCAACTGGTCAGCCAACATTTATTGGCCCTGCTCACCGGCGGTCTGGACAACCGCAATCGCGGTACCGTCGCCGCCAACGACGTGTTGACCCTGACCGCTACAGGCACGGTGCAAAACGGCGCCGATGGCTTGATCTACAGCCAGCACGACGCCTTGCACGTGACTGCGGCCAGCCTGGTCAACGATCAGGGCACGCTGCAAAGCCGGGGCGCGCTGAGTCTTGCGGTGTCCGGTGACATCGACAACCACCGGGGCCGCATCCTCGCCCAGGAGGGTGATCTGGACCTGACGGCGGACAACGTCGACAACCGAAGTGGCGTGTTGGCCAGCCTGCAGGCAACCTTGACGGCCTATCTCAGCGGTTGGTTGCACAACGCGCGTGCCTCACTCGACGGCGAGGGCGGTATCACCCAGGCCGATCGGCTGAACCTGACGGCACTGGGCGGGATAGATAACCAGAATGGCCGCCTGGCGGCGCAAACGGGTGATGTGAGCATCAGCACGGGCGGCCTGGATAACCGTCATGGCGGTCTGTACGCCGCGCAGCGCATCAACGTCAGTGGCAACTCCCTCGACAACAGTGCCGGTCAGATCGCTGGCCAGCAGATTAGCCTGGGCCTGACCGGCGCCCTTACTAACCGCCAGGGTATCGTTGAAAGCGACAGCACCCTGGGCATCACGGCCGCCAGCCTGGACAACCAGAACGGCCAGCTGCGCGCCCTGGGCAGCAGCGGCACAACCCGTTTTCAAATTGGTGGTTTGTTCGACAACCGCGATGGCATCTTCGAAAGTGCCAACACCGACCTGACGTTGGTCCTCGCTGGTTTTTCGAACGTCGGCGGCACGCTGCTGCATGTCGGCAATGGCAACTTCGACATTGCCACCACTCACGTCATGCACGCGGGCGGCAACCTGGTCACCCGTGGCGGCCTGACGCTCACAGCCGATAGTTGGACCAATAGCAGCGTGATTCAGGCTGGTCGTCTGACCGTCAAGGTCAATCATTTCGCCCAGACTGCCAGCGGCCAGTTGCTGGCCGCCGACAGCCTGATTGGCAGCGGGGAGCGTTGGCTCAACGACGGCCTGATTGCCAGTGACGGCAATCTGCTTGTGGATCTTGGCGGTCAGTACAGCGGCAATGGTCGGTTGAGCAGCCGAGGTGACCTGACGCTCGATGTCGGGCAGTTGGACTTACCGGAGATCGCCAGTATCGCCAGCGGTGGCGACGCCTGGATCAACATCGGTGGCCTGCTTGACAACCGTGGCCGTCTGACCTCGTCGGCCGACCTCAGCCTCTCTGCCGGCAGCCTGAACAACTACGGCACCCTGGGGAGTGGCCAGGATCTGACGCTCACCACAGGCACGTTGCTGAACGACCATGGGCTGATTTTCAGCGGCGGGGACATGGGCTTGCGCGTGGACACGCTGACCAACCGCTATGCCAGTCTCTACAGCCTTAGCGACCTGAGCATTGATCGCGATGGTTTCGGCGCTTGGGCCACGAGCATCGTCAACAGTTCAGGCTCGATCCAGAGCGATGGCAGCCTGAGTCTGGCGGCGAATACGATTCACAATATCCGTGCACTGTTGACGGTGAGTAATGGCGGTATCTACACCGCCAGAATTGATGAGGGACCGTGTAACCGTCCGGGATACAACAACGATTGCGATGGTGGCAAGGAATCCCATACCTGGGAAATTCTCCAGCGTGAGAAGCTGGAAGTCACTGCGGCCAGTAGCGCGTCCAGCATCACCGCCGGCGGTAACCTGACCCTCGATGGCGGTGACCTGCTCAACCAGAGCAGCACCATTGCCACCAGCGGCAACCTGAATGCCAGCCTCATTTCTCTGACCAACACCGGTATTGAGACCAGTGAGACTGAGACCTTGCGGGTATTTCGCAGTGCGCGCACCACAGACGCCGGTCGCTGGCTCGACGCGGCCAGTGACTTCACTGAGCGGTACTGGTTCGAAAGCAGTAGCTATGACGCCAACAATCTCGGCGGCCTGGAAGCGGCAATGGCCGACTTTATCGGCACCACCGAAACCGAGATGCCCGAGTTTCGCCGGGTCACCCAACTGGCCAGCGGCGATCAGAGCTATGCCTCGATCATCCAGGCCGCGGGTGCCGTCAATATCAGCACCGAGAATGACTTCGACAACAACGTGGTGCGCGGCGGCTACAACTATGTTGGTAGTGGGCCGCGCACCAACACCGATGCTCCGGGCAGCGAGTTTTCCACCCGCATCACCCTGAACGCGCAACTGCCCCCGGACCTGGCGCAACAGCAGGTCAATCCCCTGGCTTTGCCAGGCTTTGAACTGCCCACCGGGCAAAACGGCCTGTTCCGTCTCAGCGGTCAGGGCAGCACGCAGGGCGATGGCGGTCCCACCAATTGGAACCTGAGCGGGGCCAGCGTCGGCTCGGATCAACGTCAGCAAAACGTTCCGGGAACCTCAGGCCACGGCGTCAACAGCAGCACGTCTTCTACTGCGGGCATGACCGGCCCATTGACTGTGGCCAAGGTCCAGGGGTTGCCGAACAGCAAGGGTCAATCCAAACCACACAAATACCTGATTGAAACCAACCCGGCGCTCACCGACCTCAAGCAGTTCATGAGCTCGGACTATCTGTTGGGGAACCTTGGCTATGACCCGGACAACAGCGCCAAGCGCCTGGGTGATGGCTTTTACGAACAATACCTGATCCAGCAAGCGGTGGTCGCCCGTACCGGCCAACGCTTCATCAACGGCCTGACCTCCGACGAGGCGATGTTCCGTTACCTGATGGACAATGCCATCGCCAGCAAGAACGCCCTGCACCTGTCGGTCGGGGTGACGCTCAGCGCCGAGCAGGTCGCGGCGCTGACCCATGACATCGTCTGGCTGGAAACGGTCCAGGTCAACGGCGAAAACCTGTTGATGCCGGTGTTGTACCTGGCCCACGCCAACAATCGCCTGGCCCCCAACGGCGCGCTGATTCAGGGCAGCGACGTCAGCCTGATCGCCGGTAATAACCTCCACAACGCCGGCACCCTTAAAGCCAGCGACAACCTGGCGGCCATGGCCGGCAACAACCTGGTCAACAGTGGCCTGGTCGGCGCCGGCGATCGTCTCGACCTGCTGGCTGGCAACGACTTGCGCAACCAGGCCGGCGGCATCATTGCCGGGCGCGATGTCAGCCTCACCAGCATCAGCGGCGATGTGCTCAACGAACGCACGCTCAGCTCTCACCAAAGCAGCAATGGCCACTACAGCCAGCAGCGCGACTTTGTCGACAACGCCGCACGCATCGAAGCGAGCAATGACCTGAGCATCAGTGCCGGGCGCGACGTCAGCAATCTCGGCGGTGTGCTGCACAGTGGCCGTGACACGCTCATCAGTGCCGGGCGCGATGTCACTATCGGTTCCGCCGAACAGCTGACCAGTAACCGCCACGGCAGCCACAGTCGTGATAGCAGCGTTACCCAAAACGGTTCCAGTATTGATACTGGGCGCGACCTGACGATCAGTGCCGGGCGTGACCTTGCGGTCATTGCCAGTCAAATCGAGGCGCAGCGTGACATCAGTCTGAGCGCCGGCAACAACCTCACCTTGGCCTCGGCAGCGGATGAGGAACACAGTTACCACAAGAGCAAAAAGGTCGAGGCACAGGAAGACCACGTCCGCCAGGTCGGCACCAGCGTAACCGCTGGCAGCAATGTGCTAATGAGTGCCGGCCAGGACTTGACCCTGATCTCCAGCCGCGTCAGCGCCGGCGACGAGGCCTACCTGGTGGCGGGTGGCGAGCTGGCGTTGTTAGCCGCACAAGACAGCGACTACTCCCTGTACGACAAGAAGGAAAAAGGTAGTTGGGGCAGCAAGAAAACCCAGCGTGACGAAGTCACCGACGTCAAAGCCGTGGGCAGCGAAATCAGCGCGGGCGCAGACATCACCCTGCTCAGCGGTGGCGACCAGCGTTATCAGGGTGCCAAACTCGAAGCTGGCAACGACCTCGCCATCGTCAGCGGCGGCAGCGTGACCTTTGAAGCGGTGAAGGACCTGCATCAGGAGAGCCACGAGAAGAGCGATAGCGACTTGGCCTGGCAGTCATCCAAGGGCCGCGGCCAGACCGATGAAACGCTGCGCCAGAGTCAACTGCGGGCCCAGGGCAGCATCGCCATCAAGGCCGTCGATGGCTTGCAGATCGACTACAAGCACCTCGACCAGAAGAGCATGAGCGAAGCCATCGACGCCATGGTGCAGGCCGATCCGAGTCTGGCCTGGATCAAGGAGGCCGAAGCCAGAGGCGATGTGGACTGGCGGGCGGTGAAAGAAATTCACGACAGCTACTCCTACAGCCAATCAGGGATGGGCCCGGCTACGCAACTGGCGGTGGCCATCGTGGTGACCGTGCTGACCTATGGTGCCGCCAGTGCCGCTATTGGTGCGGGTGCAACGTCTGGTTCGGCGCTGAGTGCCGGGGCGGCAGCCACGGCAAGCACAGACGCGGTAGCGGCGGGTTGGGCCAACGTGGCGTTGGCCTCTGGCGCCTCGTCACTTGCCTCCACGGGCGCAATCAGCACCATCAATAACAAGGGCGACATCCGCCAGGGGCTGAGCGACACCTTCAGCAGTGACAGCCTCAAGCAGGCCATGATCTCTGCGGGTGTGGCTGGGTTGACCGCGGGCTACTTCGATCAGTACCTGCAAACCAAGACCAACCCCGTCACCGGCAAGGTCACGGTGGACCTGAGCACGGTTAGCGGCGCCAGTCGCTTCGCCGCCAACCAGGCGATGCAGAACATCACCAGCGCTGCCCTGAGCAAAACCATGGGGCAAGGTGGCAGCTTCGGCGATGCGCTCAAGGACAGCCTCTACAACACCTTTGCCGCTGCCGGCTTCAACGCCATTGGCGACTTCGGTCAGGCGCACGACCTGAAGGCCGGCGACGCACAGATGGTAGTGATGCACGCCCTGATGGGCGGCCTGGCCGCGCAAGCGCGAGGCGATAGTTTCGCTGCAGGGGCAGCAGGGGCCGGGCTCAACGAAGCGCTGGTCAGTGACCTGGACCAACTGGTCGGAAGCTACTCGGCGGAAAGCCGTGAAGCTATGTTGACCATGGCTTCGCAACTGACGGGGTTGATCGCCGTGGTAGTGCTGGACCCCGGTGCCAGCTCCGACAAGCTCGAAACCGGGGCCTGGGCGGCGAAGAATTCAGTGCAGTACAACCATCTTGCGCACGAACTCAATGAGTTCGAGACGGAGGCTAGCAACTGCAAGGCCACGCATAGCTGTGATCAGGTGCAGGAGAAATTCCGAACACTCAGCGTCGCCAATGATGACGCTCTAGCCGCATCCTGCATGGCGAACCCTGCCGGGTGCGTGCAGAAATTCGGCTACCTGGCGGCCGAGCGCTTGACGATCCAGAAGAAGATCGAAGCGCTGTATGCCAATGACCAGATTCCACTGGAGCTCAAGGCAGACCTGCATCGCTACAACATGCAAAACGTCGCGGCGATGGGGCAGTTACTGCAGGCGAGCGCGGCGCTGGATCTACAGGGTCAAGGCGTCTCGCCGAACAATACCGCCTGGGGCGCGAGCCTGGCTGCTGCAATGGCAGGTGCTATTCTTGGAAAACCTGGGGGTGCAAAAGCAATCGATAACTCAGTTCTAGGGAGACCTAGAGTCGGGAGTGCAAATAAACTTCCTGATGGTCAGCATGGATTTAATGACATAATAGATAATTATGCTGGTGACGCCGCTAAATTTTATATACCGACCAAAGGTGCTGGTGGCGAAGTGGTCAGGGTGTCGGAGTTGAGGCAGATTGAAGGCAGCAACAACGGAGTTAGTGGCGTATTTGAGTGGATTGTTGATGAGGGTAATGTGACCCATCGGCGTTTTATTCCTGGCGGTGAAGTCACCGGGCTGCCTAACCAAATTCCGAAAAAATAAGGAGGAAATAATGTCTCCGTTCGAGATGCTGATTAAATTAGATTTGATGTGTTGGTCAACCGTTGTTGTGGGGTTTGGAAAGGGGTGGATGAAGAGAAAAGATATTTTTGATTACGCCATCAGTCAGCTAGCGAGCGGCAGTAATAGTGTGGATGTTGCTGTTATTGCAGGTGGGGAGTATTTAAGTGATGGCGATCTTCTTGACTTGATTTTAAAGCAGGTAAAAAAAACAGATTGCGCTTCTGACTTGGATAAATGGCGGCTGGCTTTTTTGCTATGTATCAAATCATCAGAAGATTGTGATGAAAGTAAGGTAAATAGACTTCAAGAAATCTATGCGGACTTTGACTACCCTGAAGATATGGCTTCGTGCAGCGTATATTCTCAAAATGATATCTCCCCGCTTGTGGCGATGGATCAGGTCGTGGGGGAGTTGAGGGAGAGGTTCTCGCTTCAGTAGCTTGATGGGTCAGATTTTTACCTGTTGAGGTGGTCCAAAAGCAACAGGTGGTGCAGTAGAGCTAACATTTGACAAGGCTACCCGGACTTGGACAACTCCAGCAGGGCTAGACTATGGACAAGGATCGGTTCAAGGAAACAGAGTTTTGCATGTTTTAGAGCATGCGAAGCCGAATCCGGCCAAGTCCAAATGCCCCACGCAATGTGATTCTGGGCGAACTCGACTCACTTGGTCGACCTACGGGAGTTACAGCAGTCCTTAGGGAGAGTTCATTGGGAAGCGGGTCGAGTGCTAACCCAGCAATTCGACCTCCAGGTTTTGAGGGGCAACCTGCTAACCACGCGCGAGGACATTTGCTTGCAAATTCACTAGCCTTTCGTTGGTAACGCGACAGACCCCCGACGGATGCCGAATAATGAGCTTCTCGAGTGGAACTCACGCATTTGAGAGAGAGGCGCAAATTCCAATCCATATCAAATTATCAATAATAAAAATTGATAATTATGGATTTCCATTTGTCGTTGTCAGCGTGGTTTTCTTGCAAATTTCATGAGCGTTGTTCTTCCTCGTTGCGCGGGTTTGAGTTCCCCAAGTCGCTGACGCAGCAACATGGATTAAATGGTTGGCGCAAAAACGCTTGTTACGAATGATCGGCGCAAAAGATAGACGCCCGGATTTTTAATCCACGCAGGGCCGTGGTGTCCTCGCTTTTCACAGAAGATATAGGAATGTTTTGATGGCTTTGCACGTTATTCACTTTATGAACAGCATAAATTCGGAAACATTGAGTGCCCTGCAGAGTGCCTCCCTCGGCGCGCTCCGGGAAGGCGCCACGGAAATCGCTATTCATCTCTCAAGCGATGGCGGAAGCACCGATCATGGTTTTGCTGCCTATCATTTTTTACGTTCTCTTCCAGTGCCACTGACCATGCACTGCATCGGTAACGTAGAGTCAATGGCCATCATCATGTTCCTGGCCGGTGAAAGACGATTGGCTGTTCCGCATGCGAAGTTTAAGATTCATCCGCTGCATTGGGGATTTAACGCAGGTTCCGTCGATCACGACCGGCTTGTTGAGTTCGGGGAGAGCCTGGATTTCGACGCTGATCGTTATGCAGTCATTTTCGAGGAGCGTACCAAGAACGCTGAAAAGCCTTTGGATGTCCGAACTCATCTCGCAGGGCGAGCGAATATCTTTGGGACCACCGCTGCCATCGATGCGCGGCTGGCCATTGATATTTCTGAGGTTGCGATCCCAGCAGCGGCAATTAATTGGTGGGTGTAGTTCGTTAACCGATCCTGATCTGCGCCGGTCAGTCCACTGGATCCGTTGGGTCTTCGGGCTTCCACCTGGCAATCAGGTCGACCAATAGTTCAGCAATGGCGTCACTGTTGCTAGATAGCACTTCAAGGTGTTCATTGATTCGATCAGAGGTATCCGTTGAGCCTTGCTGATCAATCCAGATGCCGATTTCCTCGATAGCAGAGCCCAGGGCATTGATGTTCTGGTTCAGGCGGCTCAGCAGGGCAGGGGTTGGATCATCGGGAAGGTCGGACATGTCGTTTCCTCTTCTATTGGAGGAAAGCGTAGCAGGCAGTAAAAAGCCCGCCGCAGCGGGCTTCTTCTCGAGGGAGAACAACTTACGGCGTCGTTGCCCGCAACCTTATGCCGCTCATTTCTACTTGCTGGCCGATAGCGAACGTATCACCCGGAGAACGCACAACCTGTTCCTTGCCAGAGCTATCGCGAACCTTGTACGCATTCTCCTCCAGCCCGGTTGCAGACTGCACACCCGATCCAATCAGCAGTCCCACACCTGCGCCAAGCAGCGCGCCGACGGGGCCACCGACAGCACCGCCGACCAGCATGCCAGTACCCGCTCCGTAACCGGCTCCAGCCGTTGTATCACCTTCCCGGGAAATCACTTCATCAGCGATTGCGGCGCCTACCCCGAAAATGCCCAAGGTAGCGCTCAAGACAACAACATGTAGTTTTTTCATGCTGCCTCCCAGTGGCAGGCAACATTACCTGCCACATCGGTCAAGGCAAACGGTCCGCAAACGTGTAGGGCGCTTGCCTGACACAAGGCTAAGCGTAGCAGCGGCAGAGATAGCCTGGCCCTCAATCGTTCACCAGACGGCTCGCCTCAACCAACCCTCTTTTACCTTACAATGGCCGACTTACATCCTCCACGGAAGGCCAAATGATCAAACGTTCTGCTGCACTTGTTCTCCTGGCAATGGCGCTGTCTGCCTGCCAGCCAAAATGGAAGCAGCTGACGGACGAAGAAGCCCAGCAGCAGCGCGAATTCGCCGAAGCACTGTGGGCCAAGGACAGGGCCAGAAACCCCAGCGTTGAAGAATGGCTCGGCGACCAGATCAGTCCCGACCGTTCGGCAGAGCAAAACGTGGTGCAGTTGATGTCCAGATCCCTTGAGCGGTGCCTGAGTGGCCGTGGCGACCTGTCGCCGGTCGGTTGCAGCAAGCGCTCGGTGCCCATCGTCGATAGCTACTACTTCGACCACTACTACACCTCCAGCAAGAAACCGCCGGCAGGTTACCTGACGGTCAGTCATGCCTACCTGAAGTGGTCCTCGGCGATGGAGGCCATCGCGCTTCCAGCCTCCTGGGAGGTGATTTCAGAGCGCGCCCTGCAAGCACGCGAGGCGATCGGGCGGGCTTCCTTTCCCGGGCTTTGAAGGCCAGGCGTGGGGCTGGTCGCAGCCCCGCGCACCTCAGAACTTGGAGAAGTTGATCGCATCGGCAATGATCGAGCCGCCAATGCCGGTCAACGACAGCAACAACGCCCGCACCAGGGGCTCTTCGGAGTAACGCGAGAACGCGCCGGTATTAAGTGCCGCGATGCGGGCGCGGATCATTTCCAGCTTTTCCCGGCTCAGTGTTTCGTCCGCGGGGAGCAACAGGTAGTTATCGATACGCTGCAAGGCGGTGCGGCGTGCTTTCTCCGCCGCGCGGCGCAACGATATTGCCGAGCTGAGCAGTATCACTGCGGTGAGCAGAAAGGTAATGACAATGCTCGGCGGGGTCGGCCAGTTATCGAAGTAACTGCTGCGTGAGGCAAGCATGATCAGCAAGACGACGGTCGGTGCATAGATCAGGCGATTGACGGCCGAAGTGCGCTTGGCGATCAGGTCCATGTCCATCCAGTCGTCGACGCAGGGGTGCGTTGCGGTCCCGAAGTGCAACTTATGCTCGATCCGCAGGTACTTTGGCCAGATGCCATGGTGAGCGCTCAATTGGCGGATGAAGCGCGTGAGCAGTCGGTTGGCGTCCACCACCCAGAACACCAGCAGCTGGAAAAACAAATAGGACAACAGCCAGCTCCATAGCCAGATATCCGAGCCGCCCCGAACCGGGACTCCCTCCATGGGCCACACCACCATCAGTACGCTGGTGATCACGACGAACACCCAGGTCGCGAGCATCGCCCGCAACAAGCGCGCCAAGAAGGTGCCGCATTCGCAGTGTTCGCGCCAGAAGCGCGAAATGAATACCAGCTCGCGCCCGTCACTGTTGACGGGCAGTCGCAGGGCACGCCGGGACTTTTTACTGATGTGGCTGATATCGCTGGGTGACAGCGGGAAGATGATCTTGAACAGCCAATGCCCCAATTGATCGAACCATTGACGCCATGACCACCTTTTGCCGCGTTGGTTGAACAGCGGAAAATGCCGCCACATCCTGGTCCGGTAAATGAGCGGTATAGGGCTCAGGTGGAACGCCCGGAGGATCTCGTCACGGTTGAGTTGCAAGTTGCGCCACCCCCAGAACAGCGCCGAGATCGAGATCAGTGCCGCCAGCAAGCGCAACGCGACAGTGGGCCAGGCGCTAATGCCCTGGAACAGGAACATGGGCTCACCCAGCCCGTCGAGGGTCAAGGGTCGACGAATCTGGTACGCCCACAACAAGGCCAGGATGAACACGACCATCGGCACCAGGATGTACCACCCCGAAGCATTGAACAGGCCGGCAATGCTGGCAGCACCACGTTCGGGCCTTGAAGATGGCGGCCTCGTTCGGCGAATAAGCTCTGCGCAAACAATGCCCAGGAGAATCAGCACGAACGCGATCCACATGAACTCCACCCGCCAGTACAAGGTCCCGACCAGGGTGGACAAGGCGGACGCCGTGTAGAGCGACATCGGCATGCTGCGAACCCAGGGCGGGAGCCGGTAGGGGGCCTCTTCTGGTTTCTGACCCGGGGGAGGGGGGTCGTCCGGCGTGGCGGGGCTTCTGTTGGTCCACCACCAGCCGAGAAAAAGGACCAGCACCAGCACTATCAATGACAATGGCCCCGCCCAAAAATAAGACAGGATCTTAGCAAAGCCTTCGCGCATTGCAGTGGACACCTCGGGGTAAGGTGGTTCCGCACGATCCTGCAGGCAGCGCAATGCCATGATGTCTTGTGGGCGAACACGGCTGATCTGGCCTGAGCGGCCGGGGTTTGGTGCTGCGCAATTCTCCGGGCGCGATTCGGTCAGTTGGCTTGCCAGGGGGATGAAACCTTTTATGCCCACCTCGTAGATGCCGGGTGAAAGTAGCCCTGACTTGGTGTAGTCGAACTTTGCCCGCTTGGCGTCGAAGCTTTGAGGGGCTTGTGCGGTCAGCACGGCGATGAACACGGCGCTCTGCAGGCTGTCGCGAAACGGTGGGACGTCCTGCTGCAGGGCTCGGGTCAGGGTCAGTCCATAGGACGAGGCCAATACCAGGTTGCGGGTTATCTCGGCCTGGCCGCGTTGCAACATGCGGGCATCGAGGTCGGTGGAGAAGAACACCTTGTTCGGCATGCGCGACTTCAGGGCTTGCAAGGCCAGCAATTTGTCATAGGTATCGAGCCCCAGGATGCCGATGGCGCCGATGCCGTCCTCACCGTTTCGCCGATAGACGTTGTCTTCATGAGCGATGTGCTCGGCCAGGCGGCGCAGGTAGTCGAGCTGGGAGTTGCCATCGGACTTTTCCAGCGGACTGGTGTCCAGTTCAATACTGTCTTTCTTGCTGTCTTTGCCAGGGGCCTTGTCAGCGCTGGCGGCTTCCTCCGGCAGGCGCCCATCCAGGCCGCGCAGGTAACTGAAGCGTAAGAGCCAGTCATCGACCGAGGCCATTTCTTGATCGCCCAGGTGGGCGCTGGTGGCCACCTGCGCCTTGAAGCTTTCGATCAATGCCCGGCTGTAGAAACTGTCCCACTCGGAGATCAGCGCGATGCGATTCTTGCGCTGGAAGCTATTTTGTCCACATTCGCTGGCGACCCGCATCACCGCGCCCGGCGCGCACTGCAAGCCGGCGACGGGATCGACTTTACGCAGTTTCAGTTCCTCCAGCAGCAGGGCTGTCATGGTGCGATCGTCGCTGATGGTGCGCAGCAGTTTGAGCGTCTTCTTCGGATAATTTGCATGCGTGGGTGTCTGGTCCGAACGGTCCTTGGGCTTTTCGATTCCTTGCATCAGCATGTTTCTGTCAGCGGTGGCCAAGGGTGAGTAAATCTCTACGTTGGGCACCCGTTCGCCTTCGTATTCCTGGCGGTACATGTCACGCAGCACGGTCGAATCAGCAGGTCCGATGACCTTCAGAATGGTTTCGTCGTCGGGTTTGGGGCAGGGCGGGGATGTCCCGTCCAGCTTGGCGACTTTGCACGACAAGGTCTGGCGCAGTTGCTCAAGCTTCAGCAAGGGGGTTGTGCCCAGGTGCTCTTGTTTGAGCCAGAACAAAATGGTGCGGGCGGACGGATGCGGGTTGTCGTCCATATCGGTGGGTGGATCGAAAGGGTTGGCGACAAAGGTTTCGTAGGGCAGTTCTGCGCGCTTGCCATTGCCCTGTGCATCGGATGGCTTTTCGGTCGGATCACCCCGCAGGTCGTACGCCAGGGCCAGGCAGCGGATGTTCTGTTCGTCTTCGGGCACCATACGGGCTGTCTTGAAGCCGGCGAGAATGGCGTAGCGCATGCGTCGGCGCAGTTCCACTTCTTCGGCGTAGGGCCCACCTTCGACCAGGGCAACCATGATGTTGATCGGCTCCGAGGGCTCGCTTGATGGGGTGGTCGCTACAGACGATTTGCCCGCAGTGGCGGTACCGGCCATTTCTGTCTCGGGGACACTTGGTGGTCGACTCCATTGTGGGGGGCGGGGCGGGGCGACAGGAATTGTGGCTTTGCCAAAGAGGTCCGGCGTGCATTCAGCGCCTTTTAGTGAGGTATTGTTATCTTTAAGTCGCTTGCGGTAGCGCTCCAGCGCATCGAAAGGGTCTTGCCACAGGCGTGCTTCAATAGGCAGCTGTGTCTGGAATTGCGCACCAAAGGGGCGTTGTTCGAGGAACGGAACACGGGTAAGCGCAAAGGTCGAGACAATCAGGCTAAGAATAATTGCACTGCCAGGTAACCAGAAACCGAGGTTGCTCCCTGAGTCGTTGTTGTTCATTTCGCTGGCCCTCAGGTGTCGAACCGACACCAGGAACAAGGTAAAGAACCCAATCGAGGAGCGCGCTTCGTACTAAAGGGCCTTGGCCATCGCTTGAACTCGCCAACAAATGAACCTTGCGGCGAGACCGGTTCCAATCGCTCTGTAACTGCCAGGTTGCCGGTGCTCCTGATAATTGTAGTGCAGTTGGCTAATTATCCAACTTGTGCCGGCTAAGGCTGTTGACTAGTGGGTTTGTACTGCGTAGTAAGAAGTTGGAAATTTGCAGCGCTATTGCCGGTGGCTTAACTTAATTCAAATTTAGAGTAGTGAATATAGCAAACCAGAATATTGCAGGATTGCTAAGCAGGCTAATATTTACAGGCGGTACAGGTGCCGATAAGCAGCGTGGGTTTATTATTAAAAAGGGTTGTGCTGATCCGTAACTGTCCATGATCTTCTATGGGGGTCGGAGGGTGTCGCATGAACACCTCGGCGCAAGCGGTGGGCTCAAGGCGGGCCGTCAGTGGGATGTTGTCTTCGTTTCTGATCACACTCTTTCTTGCAGGTTGTGCACAAAATCCTGATATTCGTATAGGGCATGACTACACGTCGGGTACCACCGCGAAGAGTCCGCAACACTATACGGCCTGTGTACAAGACGAGCTTAGAGGTAGCTCGAAAACGTACATTCAAGAGGACGGTGGCACGCTCAAACTTTATCTTGAAAGCACTGACCCGAACAAGGCAAGCGGCCTTGTTGAAGTCTCCGGTTCAGGGGGGCAGCATCAATTTTCTGCCTACCAACGGGATGCCTGGTATGACAAGGGACGGCTGCTCGATGCTGCGCTTGTCTGTTCAAATACCTGAGTAGCAAAAGGGGCGGATTTATTTTTGCGAGCGCTCTAAGAATAAATCTGCTCCCTTTCGCTTGCCGCACTCGACCGGCTACTGCAGTCGCGCCTTCGGTATGTTTCCGCTCTTGTCCTGCAAGTAGATCGAATAAGGCAACAGCACGGTATCTGCAACGCCTGAAAGGGCCATATCGACAAGCATCAACGGCGCCGACGGCTGGCCTTCAAGATGGGTGGGGCTACGGGGCTGCGCGTTGAGCGTGCAGAAGTCCAGCGCGACCCCGCTGTACAAGCGAGGGATGGACTCGCATCGGGAATCCCAGCGGGCAAGCTTGTCGCTCGCCACGCTGTCATCCCGGAACACGGTATTGACCGTTCCACAGCCGGTTAACAAGATCGACAACAAGAGGGCGCTTGCGAGTTTCATCATGCGTTCCATGCAAAGGGAGGTTGTTTAACCCGGTCATTCTGACCGGGCTCGGGCAATCTATCACCCGGTCACGGCAACGCCCCGAAACCTCAGGGCTGTTGCTGCACTGGGAGCCGGCGCTTCAATCCAGATCCCGCGCCTCATGCCGCTCCGCCACCTGGTCTGCCTCATCCCCCCAGGTCCGATTCACCCGTCGCCCGCGGATCACCGCCGGCCGCTCGGCAATTTCCCTGGCCCAGCGTTGCACGTGGGTGTAGTCCTGGACCGAGAGGAACTCCCCGGCCGAGTACAGGTTGCCCAGCGCCAGTTGCCCGTACCAGGACCACACCGCGATATCGGCAATGGTGTAGTCGTTGCCCGCCAGGTAGCGGCTTTCAGCCAGGCGTCGGTCCAGCACGTCCAGTTGACGCTTGGTTTCCATGGCAAAGCGGTTGATCGGGTATTCGAGCTTGTCCGGCGCATAGGCATAGAAATGCCCGAAGCCGCCGCCCAGGTACGGGGCTGCGCCCATCTGCCAGAACAGCCAGTTCAGGGCTTCGGTGCGGCCGGCCAGGTCGGTGGGCAGGAAACAGCCGAATTTTTCCGCGAGGTACAAGAGGATCGAGCCGGACTCGAAGACGCGCAGGGGCGGCTGCACGCTGTGGTCCACCAGGGCCGGGATCTTAGAGTTGGGGTTGATCTCGACGAAGCCGCTGGAGAACTGATCGCCGTCGTTGATGCGGATCAGCCAGGCATCGTATTCGGCACCGGTGTGCCCCAGCGCCAGTAGTTCTTCCAGCAGGATGGTGACTTTGATGCCGTTGGGAGTCGCCAGTGAGTAGAGTTGCAACGGGTGCTTGCCCACCGGCAGTACCTTGTCGTGGGTGGGGCCGGCGATGGGGCGGTTGATGTTGGCGAATTCGCCGCCAGAAGGCGCATCATGGCGCCAGACCTTGGGTGGGACGTAGGCTGCTTTACTCATGGGTCGGACCTGCTGGTAGGGATTTGCTCGCAATCAATGCAAGGGAAGCAATTATGTTCAAGATGAATGCCTTGGTGCCTGAGCTGATCGTCTCCGATCTGAGGCAAAGCCTGAGTTTCTACTGTGATGTGCTGGGCTTCAAGGTCGAATACTGGCGAGAGGAGGACAAGTTTGCCTTTCTCTCCTTTGGCCACAGCCAGATCATGCTGGAGCAGGACTGGCACACGGAGTCGCCCTGGCGGGTCGGGCCGCTGGAGCCGCCGTATGGGCGGGGGATGAACCTGTCGATCAACTGCCAGGATGCGCTGGCGCTGGTGTCTGCCTTGCAGGCTGCAGGCTGGGCGATCAGGCAAGGCATCGAAGAGCGCTGGTACCGTCAGGAGGACCGGCAGATCGGCCAGCGAAACTTCCTGGTGCTCGATCCGGATGGTTATTTGCTGCGTTTCGCCGAAGATATCGGCACCCGCTAGCCCGGTTGTACGCAGTCCGTAGCCGCAGCCTGGCGGCAGCGGCTACAGGGCGTTGGCGTTCAGAAGCCATCGCCGGCGTTGCCGGCTCCCACAGGGTTTAGGTGCAAGCCGCCCCCTGTGTGGGAGCTGGCGAAGCCTGCGATCGACTGCGCAGCAGTCGTAATGCCTCCACGACCGCTTCGCAGCCTGGCGGCAGCAGCTACAGGGATGGCGGGGGCGACAATGCAGGCGAAATGATGTCGAGCTAGAGTGTAAGGCAGGTGAGTGAGGCTTTGCGGGTTCCAGCCGTAACGCACTGTGCGATCACCGCAGTTCAATTCCGGCGAGCCTCTCCTATGAATGCAGCGACATCCTGGACCCGACACCTGTCGTTTCAACTGCCCAAGCCAGCACAGGTCCTTGGCCAGTTCAACCTGCTGCGCTGGTTCTCGATCATCAGCTTCATCATCATCGGCGCCGTGGCCATCGGCCTGGGCTCGTTGTCCACGCGCTTTTTGATGAACGAAAGCCTGGAGCGCGACGCGCTGTTGTCGGCCCAGTTCATCCAGGCGGTGGCCATCGGCGAGATTCGCCACCATGACCTGTCCGGCATGCAGATGGGCAACATTCTGGTCCCCAAGGCGTTCGGCATGCTGAAAGAGGAGACCTTGCGCAACCGGGTACGGGCGCGCTCGGAGTTTCTCGACCACCTGGCCCACCTGCCCGACTCACTGCTGGCCACCATCTATTCGCCGGACCGGGTGGTGATCTGGTCGACCAACCCGGCGCTGGTCGGGCGCAAGATCATCGGTGACAAGGCCCTGGAGGAGGCGTTCACGTCCAGGGGACGGGTGTCGGCGAAGTACACCGAAGTGCAGAAGGGGCGGATCGAGCAGCAGTTCATGCAAATGCCCCGTGCCTTTTTCATCGAGAACTACATTCCCCTGAATGACAGGCACGGCAACGTCCTGGCGATGGTGGAGATCTACAAGGAGCCGGTGGACCTGATCGAGCGGGTCAACCGGGGTTTTCGCCTGATCTGGATGGCCACCGCCCTGGGAGGGCTAGCCATCTATTGCGGCTTGTTCTGGATCGTCTGGCGGGCGTCGAAGCTGCTGGCCTCGCAGCAGGACCAACTGGTCGCCAACAAGACTTACGGCGGGCTGGTGGAGATGTCCACCGCGGTGGCCCACAGCATGCGCAATCCGCTGGCGAGCATTCGCACCAGTGCCGAACTGGCGCTGGGCGCGGCCGGGCAGCCGGCGGGCAAGAACATCGCTGATATCGTCAGCCAGGTCGACCGCATGTCGAGCTGGGTGCACGATCTGCTGCTGTGCCTGCGACCCTTGCGCGGGGAGGCGGAGCAGGTCGACCTGGTGGGCGCCGTGCATGCCACCGTGAGCGCCTTCGAGAAACAACTGGCCCAAGCCAGAATCCAGGTCGCGCTCGACGTCGCGCCCATGCCGCTGGTGGTCAGTCACCAGTTGCTGCTGGCCCAGGTACTCAACAGCGTGATCGCCAATGCCATCGAAGCGATGCCCGAAGGTGGCCGCCTGGCGATCGACACGTCCTTGTCCGCCGACGGCCAACAGGTGCAGTTGAGTCTCCATGACACTGGCAAGGGCCTGACCCGCCAGCAGGAAATGCTGGCCTTCAAGTCGATCTACACCACCCGCCAGGGTGGGCTTGGCATCGGTTTGATCATGGTCAGGCAGATCATGGAGCGCTTCGCAGGGGAGGTCAGCCTCAGCAGTCGTGAGCAGGAAGGTACTCGGGTTTGCCTGTTCTTCAAGGTCAGTGGCTAGAGATCTCTTGACGGCCTATCGCGGCCTGCGGCTTCCCACAGTGTCCGCGCATGCCCTTGTGGGAGCGGCCGCAGGCCGCGATGGGGGTTATTGACTGGACGGCATGTGCTTGCTGACGCAATGAATGCCGCCACCCCCCGCCGCAATCGGGTCGATATTCAACTGCTCGATCGTGCGCCCCGGGTACAGCCTGGCCAACAGGTCCTTGCAGTAGGCATCGGCCTGCGGGTCGCCGAACTCGGGGGCGATGATGGCGCCGTTGACCACCAGGTAGTTGATGTAACCGGCGGCGAATTCGTCGTTGTCGCGGGTGAAGCGGTTGCTGCGCAGTTTGCCCGGCGGCGGCAGCAGGTGCACGGTCAGGCGCCGGCCATCGGCATCGGTGGCCTGCTTGAGAATCTCCAGGTGCTTGCGGGTGACCTTGTAGTCGTAGGACTGCGGATCGTTGTCGAGGTTGGCGATGACCACGCCCGGGGCGACGAAGCGTGCGTAGAAGTCCACATGGGCGTCGGTGATGTCGCGGTTCTTGATACCCGGCAGCCAGATGATCTTGCGCAGGCCGAGGTTGTCCTTGAGCTCGGCCTCCACGTCACTGCGGCGCCACTGGCTGTTGCGGTTGTCATTGACCCAGCAGCTCTCGGTGATGATCGCCGTGCCATGGCCATCCACTTCGATGCCGCCGCCTTCGCCGGTCAGTTCGCTGCGCAGCAGGGGCACGCCGGTGGCCTTGCTCAACACCTTGGCCACCTCGCGATCGCGGCTGTGGCGCTGCTTGGCGCCCCAGCCATTGAAGTTGAAGTCCACCAGGGCGCTGTTGCCCTCGTCGTCGATGACAAAGCAGCCGCCGTAGTCGCGTACCCAGATGTCGTCCAGCGGCACCACCAGGAACGAGGTGTTGTGGGTGCCGCATTGGCGCCTGGCCAGCTCCAGGTCATTGGCGCGACAGAGCACGGTGACCGGCTGGTACTTGGCCACGGTCCTGGCCAGCTGCGCGATGCACTGGTTGACGGCCGCCGCCTGGTCCTCCCAGATCGCTTCGCTGGCGGCGAAGGCGACGAACAGCTGGCGCTGGGTCAGGTCTTCTTCGGGCATGTACCAGTCGCTGTCGGCCGCCGAAGCGAAACGCAGCGGGCCGGCCAGGCAGCCCATGCCGGCGAGCAGTGAAAGGGACTTGATCAGGGTACGACGGGGCATCATCTACAAAGGCTCTCTTTTCGGTGGCAACGTCTTCAGTTTGCCTGGGACGTCTTGAAGGTGGTCCAGGCGCGCATGCGCGCCCGCATGTCGCGCTGGCTGATGTCCTTGCCCGGGATCAGGCGGGCGTAGGTCGCGTCGCTGACATAGATGTCCGGGTTGTCGCGCATCTGCGGGTCGACCAGGGCACGTGCCTTGGCACTGGAGGTGGGGTAGCCGGTGAAGGAACTGATCGCCGCCATCTGCTGCGGCTGCATGATGAAGTTGATGAAAGTGTAGGCATAGTCCGGGTGGGCGGCGTCGGCGGGAATCGCCATGCTGTCCATCCAGATCGTCGTGCCTTCGACCGGGATGTGGTAGCGAAACTCCATGGCCTTGCCCGCCGAGTCGGCGGTGCGTTGCGCCTGGATCATGTCGCCGCTGTAGCCGAGTGACACGCAGGTGTCGCCGTTGACCAGCTGGGTTACCGGTTGCGACTGGAACTTGCGCACGTAGGGCTTGATGCCGTCGAGCAACTGCCGGGCGGCGAGCAGGTCTTCGGCCTTGCCGCTGCGCGGGTCCTTGCCCAGGTAGTTGAGCACCACGGCCAGCACCTCGTCGGGGGAGTCGATCATCGAGATCCCGCAGTCGGCCAGCTGCTTCGCGTTCTCCGGCTTGAACAACAGGTCGAGGCTGTTGACCGGCGCGTTGGGGAGGCGCTGCTCGATGGCGGCGCGGTTGTAGGTCAGGCCGATGCTGCCCCAGGTGTAGGGCACGGTGCTGCCACGGGAGTTGGGGTAGCGGTCGTGCAGGCGCTTGAGGCCCGGCTCGATATCGGCGAGGTGTTCGAGCTTGCCCGGGTCGAGTTTTTGCAGGGCGCCGGCACGGGCCAGGCGCTCGGCCACGGTGTCGCCGGGGAAGATCAGGTCGTAGCCGCTGTGACCCGAGAGCAGCTTGGCCTCCAGGGTTTCGCTGCTGTCCATGACGTCGTAGATGACCTTGATGCCGGTCTGTGCGGTGAAGCTTTTCAAGGTGTCTTCGGCGAAGTAGTCGGCCCAGTTGTACAGGCGCAGGACTTTGTCTTCGGCGCAGGCCACGCCCGACACAAGGAACAGGCTCAGGCTGGTGGCGAGCAGGGTACGTTTCGCGCGCATGTCAGGCTCCTTGTTTGAAGGTCGAGTGCGGGTGCTTGCCATCGAGCGTCAGCAGGGTGGCGTACATTTCCGGACGGCGGTCGCGGTAGATGCCCCAGGTCAGGCGCTCGTCACGCATGTGCGCCAGGTCCAGCTCGGCCAGCAGCACCGCGCTGCCACTGCGATCGGCTTCGGCCAGCAGGCGGCCCTTGTGGTCGGTGATGAACGAGGAGCCATAGAAGTCCATGGACAAGGCCGGATCCTGACTGGCCACCTCATGGCCGACGCGGTTGGCGGCGATCACCGGCAGGATGTTGGCGGCGGCATGGCCGCGCTGGGTCAGTTGCCAGTGATCGCGCGAGTCCAGGTCGGCGGCGCCAGGCTCGGTGCCGATGGCGGTGGGGAACAGCAGCACCTCGGCGCCTTGCAGGGCCAGGCAACGCGCGGTCTCCGGGAACCATTGGTCCCAGCAGATGGCCACGCCGATACGCCCGACCGCGGTGTCCCAGACGCGGAAGCCGGTGTCGCCGGGGCTGAAGTATTCCTTCTCCTGGTAGCCGATGGCGTTGGGGATGTGGGTCTTGCGGTAGACGTCCAGCAGGCGACCGTCGGCATCGGCCACCGTCAGCGAGTTGAAGCAGGCATTGCCGGCGCGCTCGTACCAGCTCAGGGGCAGGACCACCGACAACTCCCGGGCCAGCGCGGCGAAGCGCTTGAGCAGCGGGCTGTGCTCGAAGGTTTCGGCCAGGGCCAGGTGGCCGTGGTGCTGCTCGATGCAGAAGTACGGGGTGGCGAACAGCTCCGGCAGCAGGATCAGCCGCGCGCCGGACGCTGCCGCCTGACGCACCAGGCGCTCGGCCTGGTCGAGGTTGGCGGCCAGGTCCCAGCTGCAGGCCATTTGCAGGGTGGCGACGGTCAAGGTGCTCATTGCGCACCTCCAACCCGTGGCCAGGCCGGTTGTTGCTGGGTGATGCAGTGCACGCCACCGCCGCCATGGGCCAGCTGGTTGATGCGCACCGGGGCGATTTCGCGGTCGGGGAAGGCTCGCTGCAAGGTGGCGGCGGCCTCCTGGTCGGCGGCGATGCCGTAGGCCGGCATGATGATCGCGTTGTTGCAGATGTAGAAGTTGGTGTAGGAGGCGCAGAACACGTCGGCGCTTTCATCCACCGCATCGGTGGCTTCGTACAGGTCGATCAGCTCGAAGCGACGGCCGCGGGCGTCAGAGGCCAATTCCAGGGCGCGACGGTTTTCCCGCACCACCTGGGCGTAGGTGCTGGTGCTGTCGTGGGTGGCATCGACCAGCAGGGTAGCCGGGCGGGCGAAGGCACAGACGCCATCGACGTGGCCATCGGTCATGTCGCCGGTGACGAAGTCCGGATCGCCAGGCAGCCAGATGACTTTCTCCACGCCCAGCAGGCGGCCGAACACCTCCTCGATGTCGCGCTTGCTCATGCCCAGGTTGCGGTTGGCGTTGAGCAGCACCGACTCGGTTGTGATCAGCGTGCCTTCGCCATCGACGTGGATGGCGCCGCCTTCGTTGGACAGGTGGGTGCCGAAGCAATCCATGCCCAGGCCGTTGAGGATGCGTCGGGCCAGGCCCTCGTCCAGGCCATGCTCGGACTTGCCGCCCCAGGCATTGAAACGCCAGCTGACACCGGCCATGCCCAGGTGCGGGTGGCAGACGAAGCTGGGGCCCGAATCGCGGCACCAGCTGTCATCGACCGCAATCTGAACCAGTTCGATATTGGCCCCGCACAGCTGCCGGGCACGATCCACGGCGCTGGGGTCAACCACCATCTTCACCGGCTCGAAGTGGGCAATGGTATTGGCCACGCGGGCGAAGTCGGTTTGCACCTCGGCCAGGGACACGCCCCAGGTCGACTCCCAGAGGGCCTGGTTATGCGGCCAGACCATCCAGGTGGCGGCGTGTGGTACCCATTCGGCGGGCATGAACCAGCCGGTGTGCGTGGCGTTGTGGTTGTGCATGAGCAGGGGCCTTGAGTTAAGTTTTTGTTTTCAGTGTTTTGGCGACAGCAAACTTGATGGCTCATGCTATGGCTGGCTTAATGCACAAACAAACGATGAATTTTCCGTAGAACTGATTAGTGTGGCTTATCGATAATGCTAAAGCACTGGCCCCCCCTGAACACCCTGCGTGGTTTTGAAGCGGCGGCGCGCCTGGGCAGCTTTCACAAGGCGGCCGAGGAGCTGCACCTGACCCAGTCGGCGATCAGCCAGCAGATTCGAGGCCTGGAAAGCTACCTGGAGCAGCCGCTGTTCTATCGCCAGGGGCGCAGCGTGGCCCTGACCGATGCCGGTCACGACCTGCTCAGCACCACCCAGGTGCTGCTGCAACAACTGGCCGTGGGCATCCGCCGCCTGGAGCAGTACCGCAAGCCCAATCAGCTGGTGGTCAACACCACCCCGGCCTTCGCCCGGCACTGGCTGGTGCCGAATCTCGAAGACTTTCATCGTCAGCACCCGCAGGTGGACGTCTGGCTGTTCACCAGCGACGAGATTCCGGACATGAGCGAGCAAACCATCGACATCGCCATCCGCGATGACATCAGCGCGCAAGCCGAATGCGCCTTTCGCGTATTGCTGCACGATCGCCTGTACCCGGCCTGCCACCCGCGGGTGCTGGCCGTGGCCGTCGAGTCACGTACCACCTTGCATGGTGAGCGCGAAATGGACTGGAGCCACTGGCAACTACAAGGCGGTGCCGACATCGGGCAAAAACTGCAAGGCCTGAACTTCTCCGACCCCGGCCTGCTGCTCGACGCCGCCAGCCAGGGACTGGGTATTGCCCTGGTCAGCGAACTGCTGGCCGGGCGGGCGCGCGAGGAGGGCAGCCTGGTGCCCCTGACCGAACAGGATGTCAGCGGCCCGAAATGGGCCTGGCTGGTGCATCGCGACAGCGAAGACAACGCCTTGACCCGCAGCTTTTGCCAGTGGCTGGAGCACAAGCTCGGCTAGCCGGACTCAGACGTGGCGCAGTTGCAGGGTGCTGAGCACGCACACCGAGGCATCGCTGCTGGGGGTGTCGTCGTTGAAGTCGACCTGGTTGTACACGCCGCCGTGGAAGTTGAAGGTGTGGCCGTTCCAGCTGCTGTCCATCTGCAGGACACCGGTGCTGGCGCTGGCGCCGTTGCACTTGGCGGTGAGGGTCAACTGGCGTGCGTCGTTGACCTCGAGGGTGACGGTAAAGACAGCGTTTAGCGGCACGTTGCTCAACAGGGTGACGCTGGCCGGCGCCGGCTGGTTGAAACTCTTGCGAAAGCCGTAGGTGATCTTGCCCTTGTTCCAGAACACCTTGAGCACCGGGCTATCGTCGTCCTTCACATGCATCTGCGCGACCACCACCTTTTGCGCGAGGTTGACCTTGGTCAGGGTCATGACCTGGTGGTTGCGGTGCAGGGCGGCGCTGGCGAGTGACCAGTACAGCGGCTCCTTCCATTCGCAGCGGGTACGGTGGGTGCTCTTGCTGGCGGCGCCCTTGGTGGGCGCGGTGAAGCGCACCGAACCGTCGGCGAGGGTGGCGATGACCTTGGGCAGACGCTCCAGGGCTTGGGCACCGGTGAGCTCGAGGGCGACCGGGTCGGTGCTGGACTTGGGGACGGGGGTGGTGATGATCAGTTTGTCGATGTTGACGGACATGGGCGTTCTCCTGAACTGGGCATGGCTGCGACAAATTGTGTCGCGCCTGTCCTTGAACTTAGCTTCAGGGTAAACGAATCGTCAATGCTGGCAGCTAAAGTAATTTAGCTGGCGATGCAGCATCGCAAGGCCAGCCTGCGATAACCCAGTTGCGACTGAACGCCAATCCCCTGTAGCCGCTGCCGCCAGGCTGCGATCGACTGCGTAGCAGTCGCAACCCGGTCACCTCGTTGTGCCTGATGCACCGAGATCGCCAGGTTTTACGGTCGCTTCGCGACCGATCGCAGCCTGGCGGCAGCGGCTACACAGTCAGTCATCAGGCCATGAACCCACCAATCACATGAACCAGCGATACTCCCGTGCACTTACTTCCTGCATGAACGCCAGATGATCCTGGCGCTTGTTCTCGCAATAGACCATCACGAACTCACTGCCCAAGTGCTGGTTGACCACCGGGTGATGGCGCATGGCGCTGACCGCCGCCAGCATGTCCTTGGGAAAATCAATGCCGCTGTTGCGATCATCATTGAGCGGGGCAATAGGTTCGCGACCAGCATCCAGACCATGCTCCATACCACTGAGAATCGCCGCCAGCACCAGGTAAGGGTTGGCGTCTGCGCCGGCCAGGCGATGCTCTATACGCAGGTTGCGCGGGTCGGACTCAGGAATGCGGATGCACGCATCGCGATCTTCAAAACCCCAGCTCGCACGGCTGGCCGCGTTGACCATGGCGCCATAACGGCGCATGGCATTGTGGTTGCCAGCGAAGATCGGCATGCAGTGCGGCAGCAGTTCCAGGCAGCCGGCCACAGCATGGCGTAGGGGCCGCTGGGCATCGGCGGCCAGCAGGTTGTTGCCGTCGCGGTCGTACAGACTCACGTGCACATGCATGCCGCTGCCCGGCGCGTCCAGGTAGGGCTTGCTCATGAAGCTCGCGCGCATGCCGTGCTTGAGCGCCACGCCACGGGTGCTGCGGCAGAACAGCGCGGCCCAGTCGGCGGCGCGCAGGCCGTCGTCGCAGTGGCCGAAGTTGATCTCGAACTGGCCAGGGCCCAGTTCAGCGGTGATGACGTTGGCGTCCACGCCTTGTTCATTGGCGGCCTCGACCATTTCCCGGAGCACGTCGGAGTAACGCGACAGGCGCTCGATATGCATGTTCGGCTGGTCGTCGGCGTCGCCGCTGAACGGATCGCGAGGGAACTGTGGCAAACCATCCTTGAGCGCACGGTCGAACAGGTAGAACTCCAGCTCAAAGGCCACCACCGGACGAATCCCGCGCCGCTCCAGGCGCTGCAGCACCTGAGCCAGCACTTCCCGCGGCTCGAACTCGATGGGCGCCTGGGTACCGTCGGAGCTGATCAGCATCTGCCCCAGCGGCTGGTTCTCCCAGCGCACCGGCTTGAGCGTGCCGGGGATCAGCCGCCGTGGCGCGTCCGGGTCGCCGTCGCTGAAGCAGTAGTCGCCGATCGGGAACAGGCCACCCTGGACCCCCAGCAGCACGCAGTTCTGCGGCAGCTTCAGGGGGCTGCCGGCGGCGACCTTTTCGAGCATCTCGATGGGATAGCGCTTGCCGTAGAAGTGCCCCGGAATGTCCAGGCTGATCAGGTCGACATAGCGCACCTCGGGATTGAGCGTGCGAAAGTGGCGGACTTCACTGAGCAGATCGGGAAAGCTTTTTGTTGTTGTCATCTTATTGCGATCCTGCAGCGGGGTTAACGGAATACCCAGAGCACCCGGGTCGGATGTTCTGTCAGATTGGCGTAGCGAAACTGGCTGTGCGGCGGTAGCTGGAAACTGTCGTTGGGGCCCAGGGTGACCGGCTCCGGGCTGTCGTCGAGCCACAGGCTCAGCTGCCCTTCGAGTACGAAGCCGCCTTGTTCGGAGCTGTCGTCCAGGTGGCCTTCACCACTGGTGGCGCCCGGTGCCAGGTGGCTTTCGAGCATGGAGAAACCGCCGGTGAGCTTGGGCGAGACCAGCACGTCGGTGATGCCGCCGGCGTAGTACAGGGTGCGGCGCTCGCCCGGGCGGGTGACCCAGTCGATCTGCCGTGGCTTGCTCAGGTTGTAGAAGTAGGTGGTGGGCACATCCAGGGTTTCGCTGATGGCGGTAAGGTCGGCCACGGTGGGGCGCGACAGGCCGCGCTCGACCTGGGACAAAAAGCCCACCGAGCGGTCGATGCGCTGGGCCAGCTCGCCCAGGGTCAGGTTGCGGTGCTTGCGCAAGTCACGGATCAGGATCGCCAAACCTTCGATTTCGTCCTGCATATCCATGGTGCTGTCCTCTCAAATAGTGTCGCGCAGGCGGTACCAGGCCTTGGCCGCCGCTTCCAGGGGCGCGGCGAGCAGGTCGCCGCCGGGGAAGCGGCCGTTGTCGATGGCCTGGTACAGCTCAAGCAATTCGGTGTCGCCGAGAATGGCATCGCTGACGGCGCGGGCGCCGGCCAGGGTCGGCAGTACGCCATGCCCGGAAAAGCCCTGCAACCAGTAACGCTGCCCGGCGCGGCCGATATCCGGCGTGCGCTTGAGGCTGCAATCCAGATGCCCGCCCCAGGCATGCTCGATGGCCACCCCGCGTAGCTGCGGGAAGGCACGCTCCAGTACCGGCCGGGTAGCCGCCGCGACATCGCGGGGAATACCGCCCAGGTAGGTGCAGCCGCCGCCGAACAGCAGGCGGTGATCCGGGGTCAGGCGGAAGTAGTCGGGCACGAACTGGTTGTCGATCACACAGCTGTTGCGCGGCAGCAGCGAATGGGCGAGGGCAGGGTCCAGCGGCACGGTGGCCACCTGGTAGGAACCCACCGGCAACAGCCGCCGCGACAGTTGCCGATCGAGGCTGTCGATATAGGCGTTGCAGGCCAGCACCAGCACATCGCTGCGCACCTCGCCGTGCTCGGTGCGGGCGACGAAGCCGCTGGCGGTTTCCCGGTAGTCGAGCACCCGGGTCTGCTCATACAGGCGTCCGCCGGCCGCCTCGATGGCCGCGGCCAGGCCCTGGGCCAGCTTCAGCGGATTGAGGTGGGCGCCTTCGGGATCAAACAGCGCCGCCTGGTAGCGTGGGCTGTCGATCCACTCCGGCATCTCCTGGCGTTCGATCACCCGCAGTTGGTCGTAACCCCACTTGTGCGCCGCCTCGTGCTGGGCTTCACGCAACATCCCGACCCGTCGTGGCAGCACCGCCGTCCACAGGCTGCCGGGCCGGTAATCGATATTGAAACCATGCCGACGCGGCAGTTCACGCAACTCGGCGGCGGCCCAGCGCATGCTGTCCCACAGCCGCCGGGCCCGCTCGACGCCCAGGGCGTTTTCCAGTGGCGCCATATCGCATGACCAGCCCAGCAACGCCTGCCCGCCATTGCGCCCGGATGCTGCCCAGGCCACCCGACTGGCTTCCACCAGCGTCACCCGCTTGCCGGCCAGGGCCAGGCGCAGCGCCGTGTGCAGGCCGCTGAAACCGGCGCCGATGATCAGCACCTCGGTGTCGATGGATTCGTGCAGGGGATAACGCAGCGGGATCGGAGTAGGGAAGGTACGGGCGTAATAACTGGCGACATGCTGGGCGGACTGCTTGAACATGACGGGCCTCGTGAATTTTTATTGGTATATTTTCATGAAAAACTACCAGATAAATTTCACGAGGCCAACCCCGCACCGGCTTTGTACGAAAAGTAAATGTACCCATTTATGTGGGAGCCACTGTCTTGATTGCCTGACGCTGTAGCCGCTGCCGCCAGGCTGCGATCGGTCGCAGAGCGACCGTAAAACCTGGCGACTTCAGTCTGTCTGGTACACCGAGGTGACCGGATTGCGCCTGCTACGCAGTCGATCGCAGCCTCGTTCCTCGGCAGCGGCTACGGGGGTAAAACCGCTGCTGTAGCCGCTGCCGCCAGGCTGCGATCGGTCGCAGCGCGACCGTAAAACCTGGCGACTTCAGTCTGTCTGGTACAACGAGGTGACCGGATTGCGCCTGCTACGCAGTCGATCGCAGCCTTGTTCCTCGGCAGCGGCTACGGGGGTAAAACCGCTGCTGTAGCCGCTGCCGCCAGGCTGCGATCGGTCGCAGAGCGACCGTAAAACCTGGCGACTTCAGTCTGTCCGGTACAACGAGGTGACCGGGTTGCGCCTGCTACGCAGTCGATCGCAGCCTCGTTCCTCGGCAGCGGCTACAGGGTATAACCACTCCCACAGGACTTTTCGTACAAACCCTTGTCACAACCGCCGAGCGTTCCACACCAGCAGCACCCGCGCCTGGATGTGCAGCTTGTCCAGCGCGGCGCCTTCGATCAGCAGGGGCGGGTACAGCGGATTGTCGGAAATCATCCGCAACGCCCCGTCGGTGAGCCGTTGCAGACGCTTGATGAACAGGTCGCCATCAAGGCTGAAGACATAAATGGCGTCGGTACGCACCTCATTGATGCCCCGGTCCACCAGCAGCGCATCGCCGTCATTGAAGGTGCCGGCCATGCTGTCGCCGTCGCCGGCAATCACCGCCAGGTTGTGCAGGCTGGAATAACTGACGCCCTGGCTGCGCAGCCAGTCCTGGTGCACCGTCAGGTCGCGGATCACCTCGACCTGGCTCGGCGGCGTCTGGCCACGGCCCATGGAGGCGCGGATATCGAAGTGGGGGATGGTGACGAAGCCAGGCACCGGCTGCACGGCGGCCGGGTCCTGGAGCACATCCATCCAGCCGCCCTCCAGGCCTTCGGCGGCCTCGATGCGCCGGGCCACCTCGTCACCGAGGTTCTTCTCGGTCTTGTGCGAGAGAATCTGACTCAAATGCGCCGGGCTCATGCCCCAGCGTTCGGCGCAACTGGCCTTGCGCTGGGTGCCGATCAGGCGCAGCAGGTTGGTCTTGCGAATATCGTGAATAGTCATGGGCGCCCGGAGCCATCCTTTAGCTATGTGCTAAAGGCTAAACCAAAAGCGCCCTGATACCAAATGGCCTTACTGCACCTGCAGGCCGCCGATCCGCGCTTTGAGCAGCCGCTGGCGCAGCAGGTCATAGGCCCAGTTGTAGGCCATGGTGTAGGGCAGCATGAAGGCGAAGAACCCGATCTCCAGCATGAACGCCTGCACCAGCGACAGGTTGAGCATCAGCGCCGCGATCGGCACCCCGATCAGCACGAAACCGATCTCGAAGCCTGCGGCGTGCAGGGCCCGCACCTTGACCCCACGGGTCACCCGCTCGGCAGGCCAGAGGCGGTCGAAGGCGGTGTTGTAGAGCATGTTCCAGAGCATCGCCACGGTCGACAACACCAGGGCCAGGGCACCCACCTCAAGCACCGAACGGTTCAGCAACCAGGCACCGATGGGTGCACAGATCAGCACGGCAATGGCCTCGAAGCCTACGGCGTGGACGATACGCTCGGCGAAGGATTTGTGGGAAGTGAGCATGACAACACCTGAGTGGTTGGGTTTGATGGGGGGGATTGTCATCGGTTTTTTGGGGAGGGGGAAAATGGGTTGTATCGGGAAAAGCGATGGATTGGGTGCTGTCATGATCTTGGAGCTTGAGGCTGCGTGATCTGAAGCTGGTGAGGCATTGCCTTAAATGGGAAGAAGCAAGGCAGATTGAAGCCGGCGGGTTTCGACCCATAGCAGACGTTCAGCGCCACAGAGATTCCAATCGGTTCAGCAGGTAAGACATTTGCAATGTGTAGTGATCCACAAGCACCGAGACCGTCGTACGCACTTTGTTTGTCGCGCAAGGACACGCGTAAAAATCCGGGGGTAACCGGGCAAAACCAAAGTTAGAAATCAGACGAGCTCGTTCAGCGTTTTTGCACTTTGGCCGTATGTCGTCATGGGTGGAGGACCTGTACTGAGTGATTGGTGTTCCCCATGCTGAATTCCTTGGGCAGGTTGACGCCATTCTTTGCGTCAAGGATCTGTGCCATACCGCTAACGGCAATCTCCGCCGGTGTGTTGCTGCCGATGTAGATTCTTACCGAGCCACGCAGGCGTGCGGATGAGGTTGTTAGTTGCTGAGGCTCGATTAGAAAGGGCCGTCCGGCGCACAATTACCAGTGCTCCGCTTGTAAATCAGGACTCGGCCGAAGCAGCCGAGCGGGCTTAACACAACCCATACGGAAACGATGCAAATGGATAAAGCGTTGCTTGAGAAAGTTGAAAAGCTTGTGGATGAAAAATACCTTTCCCTGGATTTACCTCACTTGGACTGGACGCTTGTGGCCTGGTACCTGCTGACCGCGTTCGAGGATCATCAAATCTGGATGTTCCGGATTGCCGCCAAGGATGAGTCGCAGAACCGGAAGCTCGAAGGCTTGGTCGACCGCCTCAAATACTCCATCAAATACGCACTTCTGCGGGCAAAAACCGAGGTCAAGACGGATTCCAATCATGAAGTCCCTCGGAGAACATCTGACATTTTGTGCCGTCGAGCGATTGCCATCATTCAGGAAGGTATGAAGTACAGCGCGGCCATGCAGATCATCTCTTCGGTATACGGTAAGAAGGTGGACTTAAAGCAAGTCGACAATGCCATCCAGCTCGAAGTGATTGATGACGTTTATCACGATTCCTCCTATTCCGTTCTGGAGGTGATAGGTCATATCGAGCCAGGAGTCATCACGTACTCCTTGATATTGCTTTCCTGGATAAAGGCGACCGATGATCTTCCGAGCGTTGTCAGGCTGATTGCTGAGACGGTGAAGTTAAAAAATCGAGTTCTGCGCTATGACTACCTGCCGCACCTCGCCCATCAGCTTGCTCTGGTTCTCTGTCAGCAACCTTTTCTCATTCCCGATGGTTGGATATTCGAGTGGGGAGGTCGCCAGGAAACCACGCTTCTGCTCAACGCCTTGGCGATCAGGTGCATGTACCACCTTACCGCCGTGGAATTTGGTGCCCGGAGATACAAATTGAAGGGCGGCGGTGACGAATCGTTGGTCCTGGTTCTGAGCCGAGAACAGCTGATCAGTGACCTAATCGAGATGTCCTCAATCGACGAATCAGCTGTAGGCTCATTCGTTGACCGTCTAGCATTTGGAAATCAGGTGGACGCACCTGATCTTGCGCTCCAACCCTTCATCAAGCTAGCCGGCGGCAAGCTGGCGCTGCCCTGCATACATATCATCAGTTCCCATCTAGAACGCAATCTGCTCACCCTGCAGGCCCGTCAGGAGCCGAAACGATTTAACGCTCAAAGCGGGTTGTTCGAAGACAAAATGGTTGAGGACCTTTTGGCAAAGGTCGGCACCAAGTGGCCTCTGCACAGAGCTAATGTCCACGTGGCGCTGGGCAGGGTAACCGAAGAGTTGGACCTGGTTCTGGTGGACCCGCAGAGCAAAATGGTATTCATTGGTGAGCTCAGGTGGATGCTTCCGCCGGGAGATCCCCGGGAGGTGACCAACAGAAAGAACGTCTGCGGTGAAAAGGTTGTGCAGCTGCGAAGAAAGTACAACGCCGTTAAAAAACATCTGACCGACCTGCTGCAAAACGTGTTCGCCATTCAGTCAGATGACTCCTGGGAAGTGTGTGGCGCGGTCATCATCGAGGGCTTTGGTGGGGCGAGAAGCGCTGACGATGATCTTCCGGTATTGGTCAAGTACATTGCCGAGGTCGGACTGGAAGGCTCAGACAGTCTTCGTCAGTTCGCTGCATGGAGTACATCGCTGGAATGGCTACCCCAAGAAGACGTGCATTTCGACAGAGGTCACGACCGGATTGAGACCAGTGCGGAAACGATTGAATACTCAACGTTCGGGACCATCTGTGCACCCTATGAGTACCGTCAATTCTTGGCTGACACATTGAAGCGTTTTGCGTCACAGCCGGAGCAACTGGAACAATCCGTTCCAGCTTGATGGATATCTGCCCGTCATCGTTATCTTCACCGGTGGCGGGTAGTTTTTGACTGGCAGCCGTCCAAGAGCGAAGTTCATAACGCCTGCTAAGTGGTCAACGCAGAGTGAAACTGGCCTGGCTCTCGCGCGACGTAAATGACACAAATAGCATCAGATGCTGCCAGGTAGGGTGATTTGAGTCATTTAAAGGGCAGCTGCGCGAGTGTTTGGGCCGAGTTGTGTACACGCATAAGGCTCATGAAAAGTTCGCCGACAACTACGCTGCCACGTTGCGACGTCTGAAGACTTCGGAGATCGTGCTGTCTACCGCGACTGCGTTTGGTGCTGTGATTGTGGCCGCATTCGACCCAGAGCTGCCCTTGGCAGAGAGCAACTGACAGCCATTTGCAGTCCCTCCGAGACTCCTACAGAATCGTGGCTCACGCAAATCCAAAAAAGAGCTGCCGAATGAAACCGCTAGTCGAATACTGCCAAGGAGCTGTTAAAGCATTGAATGCTCAATATGAAATGAGCAACGTGCTAGGTCACTCTGCCACCGCTGGGTCGGCGCGCGAGCGTCTTATCCAAGACTTTCTCATTGCGCATCTCCCAGAAATGACCAGCGTTGTGAGTGGGATGATTATTGACTCGAACGGGGGCGCTCAAAACAACAAGACATTGTTCTGATGTTGCGGTCTATGCCAAGATTACCTTTTGCTAGCGGCCATGATCTTATATTTCAGGAGGGAACTGTAGCGACTTTCGAAATTAAAATCCAAATCTCCCCATCTACTCTCGACGCTATTGCGATCAATATTGAAAGCGTGAACACGCTAGTACCAAGCACATTGGAGGGAGTTCAGTTAGGCGATTTAGACTGGCCATATGCAAGGATATTGAATGTTGTTCTAACATATGGAGGCTCTGCTTTGGATGTCATTGAGCGCAAACTAATGGAGCTACCCGCTGCAGGTCAGCCAGATGTCTATTTGGATCTAACAAAAGGGATTCTGATTAAGAACGACGGAGTGCTATTTGGTCATGACGGTACTGCTGCATACATTCGCTTCAACGAAGCGGGGGTGGGTTTGGCTCGCTTACTTGCGTTACTGTCAAAAGTAACCGGTCGCTTAGTAATGCGTGGCGTGCAGTGGGAGGCGTATATCTCTTGATTATTTCATTGCATATCAGCTTTGCAGGGGTTGCTGATTGATGCGTTTATGGATATATGTACAGCCTCTCGCTGACAAAACACTCAGTCGCAACTAACGTCCGCTTTTGGCCGAAAACAGTCTGCTGAGATCGCCCCATAGCTGCCGTCGAACTGAGCGGTGAGCTTGGCCGATAGAGGTAGGTAATCATCGGTCAGAGGGACATGCCTTACCCCTCGCTACCTTCGCGGAGCGGTTTAGCCTCTATTGAACCCACTACGCGGAATAGCCCCAGAGTTGAGTCTCGGCTGGATGTTACTCATTACGTAAACTTCAACGCAGCCTTCGAACCGCTCATCATCCTGATACTCTGCATCTAGTACCCGTCACTTTTTAGAAGCGTGAAAGGCGGGGGCTAGGAGAGGTCGCTGCTGGATAGGATCAGTCTTTGGCATATTCCTTATAGACTACGAGAAGGGCCGGCTTCATTTTTTGCACACGCTAAGCTCATTGATAGCAACGGGACAAAAGTCTACCTATAATGTGTATCTAAAAGGCTCGACTCCTTGCGAACCTTAACAATCGGAACAATACAGGAAGCCCAAGCATAAATTATTTTCGCACAATCGTACTCTCTGAAAGCATATAAGTTATCCGCAGTCCCAGGTAATATGCTATCCACCTAACGGTGGTAGTAGAAACGCTGCAAACCTCACCTAAACTAAATAACGCTCACGAACTTTTAGATAAGACTGCCTGCTATACTCCAGTATCATACAGAAACTTGACACCGGAAAGAACCTTCGTCGGACTCTTATGGGTCTTAGCTTCTGATATCAAGAAAAGATTTTTCTTCGCCCTTGAACAGACCACATATAGCAGCTTGTTGGCGCTATCTGTGCTTCGCTTAGCCGCCCAATGCGGCACTAAACCTTCAAGCAAAGAAAATGAAATCACATTTTCGAATTCCGCACCCTTTATACCATGTATGGTTGATATAGTAATTCCAGCCCGAGGCTTGAATGCTCTCTTAAAGAATTCAATACCTTCAATTAAGTCAAGTCCATCTTTCTTGGCTTTGGTTATCTTCTTGCGTGATGATTCAAAGAAGGATTGATAATGCTGATCCAAATCGGGGTAGCTCGTAATATCAATTATATCAACGATTTCTAAAAAACTCGCAAAATAATGCTCAAGATATCTCAGTCCATCACTTTCATTAGAAGTTACCTGGTTGAGTTCTCGAAGCAGCTCTTTGTTACTGAGTGGGCAATCACAGCCAGCATCTGACAAAGAGCTAAGAATTTCCGTTGCCCAACGCATGCGTCTGATATACATATCAGGTGCGGGTTCTGAAAGGCAAATCCGGCTCAGCTTGTACCAAAAATTATCCAATTCACGTCCGAACGGGATCATGCCTGGCCCGTTGAATCTATATTCGGGACGCTTTGCCATGAGACGCCTAGTTAAGGCCGCCAACGATGGCCACTGAGGACCAACGATACAGATCTCCTCCTCTGTACATTTCAAGTCTTTTAAACAAAAATCGATTAAGTTACATACTCTTTCTTCTAGTTGGCTGCTTGGCAAGTCCTTGTCCCAAACGATGAGACTTTTATGATTTTTATTTTCGCCTTCCGCGATGGTTGCAGCTTTTACGACCTGGAAGTTTGAATAATAATCAACTAGATTTTGACTTGTACGATAATTCTGGTTCAGTGAAAGCTCTGTAACATCAAGCTGCGAGCGCTTTTTGAATTCCGCATAGGCAATGGCATGCCCACCCAGGCTTTCAAAAATGGCTTGGTTCGGATCGCCAACGACAAAGGCCTTAGTTTTTCCATTGCCCGACTTATATATAGAAAATAATATAGAGTATTGTATAAACTTAGTATCTTGATACTCGTCTAGAGCAATCAACTCGAACACTTCCGAAAGCGTCCTTGGAATTACCGGGTGCGACGTCAAAATTTTTTCTGCAAAATATAGAATCAGCTCGAAATCAATTTGCCTATTTTCTTTTAAGATAGAGAAATAGGTTCTGAGAACTTTTCTAATATTGGCATGCTTGGATAAATCGTTGCAGAGAAGAGCTACCTTTCCGTCCATGAAATGATAATTGCAATCGTAAGTACTTATTCGCTGATCACTAACTGTTGAGCAAATCTCCTCAAGAATTCTCTCAGTGTCCGGCTGGTTAATGATTGTAAAGCCACTTTCTAGCCTCGGTTCATAAATGGCATAAGGTCTCAGGATCCACTCAAGGCAGAAAGAGTGGATAGTACCTATCCATAGCCGCGAAGTATCAAGGCCGAGTGCCTCAATTCGTTCTAAGATCTCGTCGGCAGCTCTATGCGTATAAGTAATTGCTACGATGTATTTTTTTGAAGTCTCAAGATTAGTTAGCGCGACAGCTATTTTAAAAGCTAGCGTACGCGTTTTGCCACTTCCTGGGCATGCCGATAGGAATACGCTGCCAGGTGTATTGATCGCCAGGATTTGGCTTTTATTCAGTCCATGTTCAACTAGGTCGATCAACGTCAAGACTCCACCGTTAGCTGTATGATGGGGTCTTCATCGCTGACCAGACCCTTCAGTTCATCCATCATATCATCATACGTCACGTCGCCATTTTCATGTGATTGGATCATAACCTCGACTGAGCGGGCTAAATCATGTAGACGTTTATGGTACGTACTATTCAAAATGGCATTTGTTCTATATTTTAATATTTTAAGCCGGCTGGCTGCAGAAAGCTTTTCGGATGCACCATAAACCGCTTCCAAAATGTACTCAGGTATATTCGTGTTCTCTGTAATCTGGTCAGCCAATAAAATTGCAAACCATCCCTTGCCAGCGTACTTCGCCATGGCAAGAACTCTCTTCCCTGAAATCGCTATGCTGCCATCAGCAATCTCTGATCTGGACTGTTTTTTGGTGTCGTCGTCAGAGTAGACACTATCCACAACGCCGCAAACTTCATAATCATTTTCAGCTTTTAAAAAATCAACTTCAAAGGTATGCTGCGCATAAAATACATTCGTGTAAGGGTTGTCTTTACAATAAGCCTCCAGCCTGATTTGCCTGGTTAAGCCAGCAGCGTCCGACCCTTTCATTTTTCTTTTGTATTTTTTTTCGGCAACTGAGTCATTTTCATAGATTGTCATATCACCGATTGCCTTGTCGCGATCAGTAATTATGCTACACATACGCTTAATTCTAGATTTGTGGAAAACGCATGCAATATTTTCGAAACCCGTGCTCCGAATGTTGATGAGGCTCACACCAAGCTCGTCGAGGCTCACCCCTAAGACTTTTTTGAACAAAACAGGAATGATAAACTCTTCCGCATCTCCCTCGATCAAAACTACGCCCCTCGCAAATAATAGGCTACTTCGAGTTGCATCCAGATAGCGCTGAAGATGGCGAATTTCGTCAGGTGTTAAGCCAGTCGAAGGCTGATAGGATTCACAACGCTTTCCTTTACGAGCAAGAACGTTAACGGTCTCTATGTTACTTGCTTCGGAAATTTGCGTTGAGTGTGTTGAATAGATTATTTGAGTGTTTGGATATGTTATATTTTCAAAAAGCGTTTTCTGAATATGCGTGTGGATGTGAGCTTCCGGCTCTTCAATTAACAGGAAATTAATAGAAGTTTCTTTCTGTTTTTGATATTTGAATTCCAGCAGCTTAAGGGTTAGATAAATTAAGTTCGCCCCACCCAAGCTTAGCTCATTTATATCCCCTGCGTATGACTCATCCGTTTCTCCGACAAACAACTTCAGGGATTGAAGTAACTTTTCAGCTTCGCTGGGAAGATCTGACTTTATGTGCAGGCTCGCTGGCGCATATGCGTTCCCAGCGGTTTCACTTATTGTCACTTGAATGTCTCTGCGCACATCTTGAACGTCTTGCAACTTCTCGATGTCAAGGTTAAGGTTGCAGGCAGCCTGCGTAACACTCGCATACTTTGCCTTATCTATCTGCTGACTTTTTCTAGTCAATAAATTCAAAAGCGGATTTTGTCTGTTCCCACTAAAATCGGAAACAACATCTCTTAAAGCCTTAACAAACGTGAACGATACTTCCTTTGAAATTGACAGCTGATGAGGAATTCTGGTTCCTATGTGTTTAGAGTCTACTGCCGGGAAAAGGACTTTATCAAAATCTCCAACAATCTCTCTGTACCGATCAGCGTTTGTGAAATCCACATCACTCCTTCCAGTAAAAATCGTTTCATAATCGTCTACTGAAATTTCATCTTGCAGGGCCATCAAAGATGCCTTATCACCAGGCTTTATCTCGCTTAGCTTTTTTCTGATATGTTTATTTGGTCTAAACAGCAGATTGTAGCTAGCTCTGCTAATTGCAGAGCCTGTCATGATGGCAGCTTGGTGAATGAATAGAGACTGTATAGATTCTTCAGGGCTCAGATCGTCAAATTCTAGACTTATTACAATCCAATGCCCCTTCCAGCTAGTGGTCTTGCGATGAAAATCCAGCTCGGAGAGATCATGTGCGGCTCGATAAATGTTAGAGTCGAGTAGAAGTCGAATAGCCCGAAATAAATTCGTTTTACCAGAACCATTCTCACCTATGATTGTATTAATCCCAGGTTTGAAAGAAAACTTGGCAGACTCAAAGTTCCTATAATTAACTAGTGCCACTTTCGAAAGGTGCATCCGGCCAGTCCCTGTATCCGTGCGGTGACAGGACAGTATCAAATCGCCATGCCGTTGTCTTCTGCCCTTTGAGCATCCAACGCATCATGCTTTTAACGATTAGAGGAGTATTTCTCGGGTGCTAGTGAACTCTGTGACTTACAGAAGACTTTCGTTTCAGGGGTTGTAGCCATCCTGGTGCTTAGCCTACTCGAAATTCGACGCCCACTGGCTGCTCTTGGCCGATACCTGTCCGTCACGAAGGGCAGCAAATGCAGGGGCGCGTTCTATCAAAAGCACAACAGACAGTTCAGATTTGCGCTTTGTGCAGATTTGCATTGCAGGCTCGTAGCCGCTGCCGCCAAGCTGCGATCATCTGCAACACAGGCCCAAAAGTACGCCCAGCCACCTCACCGCAACGCCGAACACCCACTCAACGCATCATCCCACATCGACGGGCCGCACCTGCGGCCCTTGGCACAACCTTCAACAATCACTCAACCGAAGCGTGATCCACCTGCCCGGCACGGCGCACAAACGCCGCCGTCGTGGACCGTGCCTCCACCTCATCCAGCAACGCCTCCACCAGCGCCAGGCTCATCTCCAACGAATGCTGGGTAGCCCAGAGCAGCCCACGGACATCGGGCTCAACCTTCTCACAGGCCTGTGCATTGGTTTGGTAAGCGCTTTTGAGCAGGATACTGGCGTGGACCAGGGCGTCTTCGGACGAGACTCCGGTTCGGACAGCGAACAATGGGGCATGGCTGCCGTTGCAGGAGCCGAAGGTGGTGCTGGTTTTGGTTACAAGCGGGGGATCGGGAACGGGTTTTGTCATGGTGGTGCTCCTTCGTAGTTAAAGGATCCGCCACCGACTGCCGCCAAGCAGGGAAGGGTGACGGACTACGCAAGGTTGGCGGACCGGTACGAAGGAACCGGCACTTCCGAAGAAGTCCATGCGCAGCCCGCCATAAAGCAGCATCGCGGGCACAAAAAAAGCGCCTGCGACGGTGAAAATGGGGCGCTTTGCGCCTTCGTCCCGGGCCGCCAAGCCCGAGTCGCTGGATTTACAGCGACAGGAGGAGGGTAGCGAGGTTAGAGGGCAGATTCAAGGGGAGGAGCCTGAGCCGAACCCGCCCGCAAGCTCCTGAACACCAGCTATCGCTGATCACGCTCCGGCAACACTGCCAACGCACACTCACAGGCACTACGCAACGCCACCGCCGGCACCCCATCCCGTGCCTGCACAGAGATACCGTGCAAGAACGTGGCATAAAAATGCCCCAACGCCTCAACGTCCGCATCGACCGGCAACTGCCCGTCCTCCCGGGCTTTATGCAGCCGCGAGATGATCGACTCGGTGCGCTGCCGACGATGCCCGGACAACCACGTGAAGACCCCGGTGTTCTCCGGCGCGACCCCACTGGCCGCACTCACTACCAAACAGCCGCGAGGTTCGTCGGCCCGGGTGTAGGTGCCGATGGCGGCATCGAGCATCTGCGCCAGCGCCTGGCGAATGTCCGGCACGTCCAGGGCGCGATCGGCGAAGCCGCCTTCGGCGGATTCGTACAGCGCCACGGCCTCTTCGAACAGCTGCTGCTTGCTGCCGAAAGCCGCATAGATGCGCGCCGAAGCGATGCCCAGCGTAGACACCAGCATCGACATCGACGTGCCTTCATAGCCGTGTTCCCAGAACAACTGCATCGCCTTGCGCAACGCTTCCTGTTTGTCGAACTCCCTGGGACGTCCTGCCATCACCTGCCTGCCTTGAATGGGTTGAACGACCATTCTATCCAACTCGAGGTTGACGGCCAGCACTGATCGATCCTATTGTTTGCCGATCGACAAACAATAGGATCGATTGTATGAAAACCCTCAAAGGCCCCAGCCTCCATCTCGCCCAGTTCAGTGCTGAGCGTCCCCCGTTCAACAGCCTGGACAGCATCGCCGACTGGGCCAGCGGCCTGGGCTTCAAGGCCCTGCAGGTGCCGGCCTGGGACGAGCGTCTGTTCGACGTCGCGCTGGCGGCGCAAAGCCTTGGTTACTGTGACGAAATCAAGGGCAGGCTGGCGGAGCGCGGCCTGCAGATCAGTGAGCTGAGCACCCATATGTTCGGTCAGTTGGTCGCGGTGCATCCGGCCTACGATTCGATGTGCGATGCCTTTGCCCCCGCGGCCCTGCGCGGGCGGCCGGCAGAACGCAGCGCCTGGGCCATCGAGCAGGTGAAGCTTTCGGCGCGTGCCAGTCGCAACCTCGGCCTGGAAGACATGGGGACCTTCTCCGGTTCGTTGGCCTGGCCGTATCTGTTTCCGTTCCCGCAACGCCCCGCAGGGCTCATCGAGACGGCGTTCGAGGAGCTGGCGCGGCGCTGGCGGCCGATCCTGGACGTGTGTGACGAGCAGGGCGTCAACCTGTGCTACGAGATTCACCCCGCCGAAGACCTGCACGATGGCACCAGCTTCGAACGCTTCCACGCCCTGGTGGATGAGCACGAGCGCTGCCGGATCCTCTTCGACCCCAGCCACTTCGTGCTCCAGCAACTCGACTACCTCGGCTACCTGGACCTCTATCACCCGTTCATCCGCATGTTTCATGTCAAGGATGCCGAGTTCTATCCCAGCGCCCGCCAGGGGGTCTATGGCGGCTACAGCGGCTGGGCCGATCGCGCCGGGCGGTTCCGCTCGCTGGGCGATGGCCAGGTGGATTTCAAGCGCATCTTTTCCAAGCTCGCGCAGTACGACTATGCCGGCTGGGCGACGCTTGAGTGGGAGTGCTGCCTGAAAGACCAGGAGGACGGCGCCCGCGAAGGCGTGGCGTTCATCAACAACCACATCATCCGGGTGACCGACCAGGTGTTCGACGACTTTGCCGGTGCGCCGGTCGATGCCGGACAGATTCGCCGGATGCTTGGCGTTCACTCGCAGGAGGCTTGCGCATGACGGCGTCTCTCGAGGCTTCAGGGAATGCGTTCACCCATACCTATGTGCAGGTGGATGGCCTGCGTATCCATTGCGTGGTGGCGGGTGAGGGCGAGCCGGTGCTGCTGGTGCCGGGCTGGCCGCAGACCTGGTATGCCTGGCGCCATGTGATGCAGGCGCTGGCCGGGCGCGGCTTCATGGCCATCGCCGTCGATCCGCCGGGCCTGGGTGATTCCGATCGTCCGGCCCAGGGCTATGACACCGGCAACATCGCCCGGCTGCTGCATCAGGCCATGGCCCAGCTCGGCCACGCGCGCTACCACCTGGTCGGCCATGACGTGGGCATGTGGGTGGCGTATGCGCTGGCCAGCGACCAGCCGCAGGCGGTGAAGACCCTGGCGGTGGCCGAGGCCGTGATTCCCGGCTTGGCAGCGGCGCCACCGATCTTCGTTACGCCGCAGGAGAACATCTTCCTCTGGCACTTTCTGTTCAACCAGGTACGCGACCTGCCGGAGTTCCTTATTGCAGGCCGTGAGGAGGGTTACCTGAACTTCATGTTCGACCGCTGGGCCGTGCGGCGTCATGCGGTGGCGTCGGACGTCTACATCCGTGCCTACTCGACGCCCGGCGGCCTGCGGGGTGGCTTCGAGTACTACCGGGCGATACCCGAAACGATCCGCCAGAACACCGAGCGCGCCCGGTGCGAACTGGACATGCCGGTGCTGGCGATCGGGGCGCAGCATGCCACGGGCGATGCGCCCTTGCAGACGCTGAAGGGGCGTGCACGAACACTGCGCGGGGTGGTCGTTCCCGGGTGTGGGCACTTTGTGATGGAGGAGGCGCCGCAGGCGTTCAACGAGCATCTGCTGGCATTCCTGGAGGGGGCGCAAGCTGGGTCGGTGGACTGATTGCAACTGCTTGTATGCTCAGGGCTGGGAGTGTCAGCCTTGAGCATGCACACTACGGACAGTATTCATTTGCCTTCGGGCAACAGCTCCTCCAGCAACGTTACCTTCCGCTGCAATTGGTCCACATGCGCCCGCTCAGCACGTAGTGCCGACCGAAGCGCCTTGTTCTCCGACTCATGAATGCGCGCCCAGCGTAAAGTCGTACGGCAATTGACGATCGTGTCCCACACCTTTTGCAACTTCAGATAGTGGGCCAGCAGCAACACAGCAATCACCACCATCATCGCCAGGGCTACTGCCGAAATCACATCCGTCGTAGTCATGTTCACTCCTTACGCTAAGTCGTTTGCTCCGAAGACAGTCAAAGGATATGTAGTGATTTATTACACGTATAGATTGTAGACTTGTACAGGTAAACAAACCGCGCACATGGATGGGTCATGAAACGCACACAAGAGATCAACCAGGTTCGCTGGGACCTGGCACTTCGCTATCGTTTGATCGAAACTGTGGCCTGGTGGGAGGGCCGCCTTACCACGGGCCACCTGATGCAGAGCTTCGGCATCAGCCGTCAGCAGGCGTCCAAGGACATCAACACCTACATCACCGAGCATGCGCCTAAAAACCTTACATATGACAAGCAGCTGAAGGGTTATGTACCGAGCAAGCACTTCACGCCGCTGTTCATCGAAGACAGTGCCAATGCCTATCTGCAGCTGCTGAACCAGACCCACTCGCGGGCTCCGCATGTGGAGGGATTGGCACTGGCTTATGCGCATACCAAGGTACTGGAGGTGCCGGACCGCACGATTCGCCCGCAAGTACTGCGGCCGCTGCTCAAGGCTTGCCGCAATGGCGAGGTCATCGCCATCGAGTATGTATCGCTGTCCAACCCCGTGCCGGAGACGCGGCTGATATCGCCGCATACCTTGGTCTACACGGGCATGCGCTGGCATGTGCGGGCTTATTGCGAGAAGAATCGGAAGTATCGGGATTTTGTGTTGAGCAGATTCCGTGGGGCGCCGGAGTTCGAGCGGATGAGCGAGAACCTGATCGGTGAGGATGAGGAATGGAACACCCTTGTCGATGTGGTCATCGAGCCGGACTCGCGTTTGAACCCCGAGCAAAAGGCGATCATCGAGGTCGACTTCGGGATGGAGCACGGTGAGCTGGTGATACCGACGCGGTGTGCGCTGGTGGGTTATGTGTTGCAGCGCTACCAGATCGATCCGAAGAAGCTTGAGCCCAAGGCGTCGGCACAGCAGATTGTGGTGAAAAACCTGGAGGCGTTGAAGCCCTGGCTTTATGAGTAGATACCAGGCAAATGACGGGGCCCCTGTGTCGCATGAGCAGTGGCATTCTAAAATGCCACTACAGGCATATTGACATCATTGGCGCCCTATGGAGAATCGCAGGCACTTTTGTCCACCACGGATGGCCTGCTCATGTATCGACGTATCTTCCTGCAATCGACTCAAGGCTTCGGTACCAACCTGGTTAGCCACGAGCGCGAACCGATGGCCCGTGACACGGTGGGCTGCACTTTTATTTTCTCCTCCATCGGCGACGCCCTGTCTCGCGCTTACGACTCGGCAAAGGACGCTGTCAGCGATGTGGCTGACAAAGTGGCCGATACCGTCTCCGATGCGTATGACGCCACCCGCGAAACGGTCGGCAATGTGGCCGAGGCAGTGTCCGAAACAGCCTCCAATGTCTACAGCTCCACTGCCGAGACGCTGTCCGACGCAGCAGAAACAGTGGGTTACGCCGTGTCCGACGCTTACGACGCGACTCGCGAAACCGTCTCCAACGGCTACGACGCCACGCGCGATTACGTGGGCGACGTGGTCTCTGGTGAGAAGGAAATTGACTACCTGAAAGTGCTCGGCGGTGCCGCGATCGGCGTGGGGGCCGTCGCGGCAGCGCCCTTTACCGGCGGCGGATCGCTGATCGGTGGCGCCAGCCTGCTGGGCTCACTGGCCGGCGCCGGCACCATCGCTGCTGCCGTGGGCGCTGGCGTGGCCGGTGCCGTGGTGGCGGCGAACATGGACGGCGACGAGGAAGCACGCAAGGCCGGGTTCGATGCGGGCGTCAAGCAAGCCAAGGCCGAGCAGCTGGCTGAGATCACGATGCTCAAAGAGCGCCTCGAAAAAGCCATGGAAAGCCTCAAGGCCGCTGGACAACACTTCAATGCAATCATCGCCCTGAACGCCGTGGCTGTCGCGACCGCCCAATGCGACGGCGATATCACGCCAGACGAAAGGGCAAACATCGAGCTGTTCATCACTGGCCTCGCCGGCGGCGCCATCCCCGAGGCGGTCAAAGCCAAAATCGAGTCGCTCTACCAGCAACCGCCAACGGTGAGGGAAGCCTTCGAGCTGGCGAAAAAGTCGGGCATGAGCCTGTCCATCTTCGACGAAATCATCAACCTGGTCGTGCACTCGGACGATGCCGTGCACCCGCAGGAAGCGGCCTTCATGCAAGCCTGGAACAGCCTGAAAACCGCGTGAGGAAAGCGCCCGATGAGCAAGCTCGAACAGTTCAGAAAACAACAGGCCCTGCGCGAGCAACTGGCCAACCGCCCGCTACTTCACGTCGCTGCCGCCCCTGAAGATGTAGCGGCTCTGCTGGTCAAGCAGACCGACAGCGCACGTCTCGCCAGCCTGGACTACCACGCCTCGTTGAGCCTCACGCTGCAGTCCGCTCCGCAGGATGCCCGCGAGCTGCTGAGAGAGCTTGAGCACGAGTTCGACCAGGCTCGGCTGAACGACCTGTTGTCCAAGGCACAGCGCGACATTATCGGCGCCATTGCCGGTCCACTGGGGTTGGGTAAATTCCTAGCGGTGTACGACAAGCGAGGGGGTAATGTGACGACCGTTCACAATGCCCGGCAGGATATCTATGCCAATCCTGACGAAGAAAAATACAACCGCGATGACTATGACAGGGGTTTGAACAGCCAAGGTAAGAGATTCGCTGGAACCGGTGAAAAATCGGTGGGATCGACTTTTACCAGAGGCCAACTGGACAAAGAGCAGAAGCTCCGTGATGGCTACACCGGTGAAACGGTCAAAGGTGATCAGACCAGTCCCGACCACATCATACCGCTGAAGAAATACCACCAGAATGGTGGCTTCATGCAGTCTAAAACCCAGCGCGCCGATTTTGGGACCGATACCGAGAACCTGATCTCCACTCAGCGCCACATCAATAACTCGATGAATGATGATGAAAAGCTGGTGTGGCTGGATAAGAACTCGAGCGGTCGCAAAGTTACCAACGAAGAATATTACGGTATCGATCGCAAGCGTGTAGAGGCTGCACTGGAACGCGGCCAAGCGGCTGCCGACCGCCACGGCCCCAGCACCTCGGAAAAAGCCGCCTACTACACCTCCCACGCCGCCCAGACCGGCATGAACGAAGGCTTGAAGATGGGCAGCCAGCAGGCCTTCGGCATGCTCATGGTCGAACTGTTCAGCAGTGCCCTGGACGAGATCAAGGACCTGTACCGCAGCGGCCGCCAGAGCGACACCATCCTTGCCGAACTGGGCGAGCGCCTGAAGCGCGTGGGCGTCAAGGTCGCGGGCCGATGGGAACAAATGCTGCACAGTTTCAGCGGCGGTTTCATTTCGGGCTTCGTGTCCAATGCCGTGACCGTGATGATCAACCTGTTCGTTACCACCGGCAAACGTGCGGTACGGATGATCCGCGAAGGGATCTTTTCGTTGCTCAAAGCACTGAAGACCTTCTTGTTCCCGCCCAAGGACATGACCTTCGCCCAGGCGGCACATGAAGCCTTGAAGTTGCTTGCTGCGGGCGGTGTCGTGGTTGGTGGTGTGGCACTGGAAGAGGTTGTCGAGAAGCTTATTCTCGGCGTCCCCCTGTTTGCCCCCTTTGCTGGTGTGCTGACGGCTGTGCTGGTGGGGGCAGCGACCGCGCTGAGCATGACTTTTGTCTGCTACCTGCTCGACAAGATCGATCTGTTTGGCGCGGTGCGTGCTGAGCGGGACAAGCAGATGATCGGGGCGCTGGATACGCGTATCGATGCGCAGATGACGCTATCGATGAGCGTGATCGAAGAGCTGGACGGGTATCTGCTGACTGCGCCTTCCCCCGCTTGAGATACTGCTGCGCTGGGGCGTGTTTATCATTGCTCCAGCGCGGCTTGTTTCCTGAAACTGGCGATTACTCCGCCTATCCCAGAATTGCCGCTCAACTGAAGTTTCGGTCAAGCCTTGCACTAGATTCCGTGGAGGCGGGGGAAGCTTGCAGATCGCTGAAGGCACATCCTGTTTGCACCAGTCGAATCATGAGCAGTCGATTTCTGAGGGTGGCTACCGTGCATCCAGCAACCTTGCGACCATGAACGTTATCGCTACGGCCAGCAGGACGGCCGTAGCGATGGACAGCAAGGCACCCCATTGCAAAATCGAAACCTTGACGGTCAGATAGAAGCCCACCACGCCAACAGCCCCAATGGCGTTGCCTCGCACGATTGCGCCCAGCTCCTGATGCCCGCCCTGAACATGGGCGAAGACGGCAAGCGGCCAGGCGATCACCGGTATCGGTGCTAGCAACCCACTGGCGAGGGGCCCAAGCCACTCTGCACTTGCCGTGATTGCCAAGAGCAGCAGTGTGGCCGTCACCATCCGCATCGGGATGACCCAACGGGGCAGGGGGACATAGTGCGCTGCCTTTGTCTGTGCTTGTTTCGACGTGACGATAATGATCACGGTGACCAAGAGCAGCGTCGCGATAATAGAGAGTGCCAGCCATCCCGAACGACTCATCACGAGCGCAATCGAGCCGTAAAAAACCAAGGCTGTAATACATCCGGTGAACGCAGAAACGCTTCGGGTCATCAGAAAGTAAAACAAGTAGGTCGCCTGGATCGCAGCCAGTCCGGCCAGGGCGCCAGGTACGGCCATTGAAGCAAATGTTTCTCCCTGCTCCAGACTGAGAAACAGCATGACCAGCGCCGAGGTGAGGGGCAATCCGGATAGCAGCCCTCCGATCTGGGTACCCCAGCGCTTTGCGGCCAACGAGATGAACAGCATCAGTGCGGGGGTGATGAATAGCTTGAGGTAGAAGGCAGTCATGAGAGATACGTCATGTTAAATCGCATGAAGGGGGGGCTTTCAGGCAGTCTTTGCCTGGCGCCCCATGCTAGTTGAAGTGCACATCTGGCTGCCAGTGGCGTTCACTATCTGCGGGACGATTAGGGTTTGTACGAAAAGTCCTGTAGGAGCGGGCTCGTCCCGCGATCTGCCGCAACGCGGCAGCAATCCCTGGCTACACGGAGTGCCTCATACAACCGGGTGGCCGGTTTGCGAGCGCTTCGCACTCGATCGCGGGACGAGTCGAGTCGTCGCACCGCCGCTCCTACAAAAATGGGTGCATGCACTTTTCGTACAAAGCCTAGACAAGGAGTGTTCCAAATGCTGCGAGTGGATTGGCTCGATACACAAATGGACCAGTGCGGCGTCATGGCCGAATGGCTCTATCGGGCGTTCAGTTATGAGTTTGCGCAGCAATCGCTTTCAAGCTGGCAACAGGAATTCGCTGATGGACAGCGTGATGGCCGCTGGAAGTGCCTGATAGCAATGGAAGGAGGCCAGTTGCTGGGTGGCGCTACGCTTGCCAGTGACGACCTGTCTGATAGGCCGGATCTGGGCCCTTGGCTTGCGTGTGTCTTCATCAGGCCTGAAGCGCGAAGAAGAGGGCTCGCAGCGCAGTTGATCGACGGCATCTGTGACCATGCAAGAGACGCAGGATTCACCACCTTGTACTTGCACACCCACAACCAGAGCGCTTATTACTCCAGGCTTGGCTGGGAGGTGCTGGAACGTTTCGAGGCTTGGGGGAAAGAGCAATACCTTATGTCACGGCGTTTATAGTCAACGCTGACTGCACATTTGCGCCGCTTGTTTTTCCTAAGAAGCAGAACGCTGATGTGCCTGTGTTATCACTCAGCCTGGGCCGGAAGCTGCCTTTTTACGGTAGGCGGCTAACGACCCAAAGCAGCCTTTGGCGAGGGCAGGAAACGACCAGAAGCAACCGTTCGCGCGTGCACGCTTTGAGCCAACAGCTATCCCGCTCACCGATATCCAAATCTAGCGGTTCGGAATTCTGTTCCGAGGGAAGAAATGTTGGCCACGAAAGTCATCCTTTCTTCCCAGGGCGCACTCGGTTCTGCTGAAAAGCCTTACCCACCGAAAAATCACCGCAGATTAAAAATCAATTTGCCTGCCGCCGAATTGAGTTTCCGTATCATTCTGACCGGCAACCATAGCCGATGCGCTAATTGCGTTTTGATTCGCCCAATCACGTAGTTTTGTAAACTCGTCTTTACGCATTTTGCTCATGGGTACTAAACGCGAAATGGTAGTTTCAAAATCAGCCATGGTCAGGTCGCTTACATCACCAGAGCCATTCATCCGCCGTGAGAACGCTTCAATCAGCGAGTCCCCAACCCAGGCTTCGATTTCGGCACCAGAGAGCACAATATCTTTACCAAAATTCGGCTCGCCTCCTAGAGCAGCCAATCGATCCAGATCAAATTTTTCTGGGTCACGCTTCAACTTCTTGAGATGTATTTCAAGAATCTTCTTTCTTTCTAATGTCGACGGGAAGTCAACGAAAAATATTTCGTCGAATCGCCCCTTTCTCAACAACTCCGGAGGTAAGCTGTTGATGTTGTTTGCGGTAGCAAACACAAAAACAGGCGCCGTTTTTTCTTGCATCCAAGTCAACAATGTGCCGAATACGCGTGAGGCCGTGCCACCATCAGATGCGCCTCCGGAAGAGCCGGAAAGTCCTTTTTCAATTTCATCGATCCATAGGATGCAGGGCGAAATAGCTTCGGCCGTACGTAGTGCGGAACGAATATTGGATTCTGAAGAGCCAACCACCCCTTGGAAAATTTTTCCCATGTCCAAACGCAATAATGGCATGTTCCATGACGACGATACACATTTCGCCGTTAGAGACTTACCGCAACCAGGAACTCCAGTTAAGAGCAAACCCTTCGGGGTTCCGACACCGAACTCCTGAGCCATCTGCCCAAAACACTGGCTACGCAACTTAAGCCACTTTTTAAGCGTTGCCAGCCCACCAACATCCTCAAGATTTAACGTTGAGTCGATGTATTCCAAAATACCTGTTTTCCGTATGATTTGTCTTTTTTCGGAAAGAAGGTCTTTTACGGTATTTTCATTTACACTCAGGCTGGATACCAGTGAGCGAGACAAGCTATTGTCAATCTCTAATCCCGTGAGACCCAAGGCGGCATCAATGAGTTTATCTTTGGTTTCGCTGGAAAGATCAATCTTGACGCTACTGTTGCCTTGCCATGAGTTAACAAAATTATTGATCTGGCCCTTGACTTCATCTCTTGATGGCAAAGGAAAATCAATCAACGTGATTTCCTTTTGAAGATCATTGGCAATTTCAAAGCTGGGCGCCACGATAATGCAATTGCTTCGATAGCCACGCGAGCGGATATTTATGGCTAAATCTCGAAGTCGACGACGATAGACGGGGTTTGAACTTGAGGTAAGGTAGTTATGAGCATCACAAAAAACAAATATATTTTTGCTGCCTTCATCCTTCGCCTTTTCTTCGCAAAAGTCCAAGGCTACTTTCAAATCAAAGGTTTTATCCCCGGCCACCACGCCATTTATCTGGACGCCTAGCGTCGAGTTCCAAACAAACAAACGATGGCTAAGTGCCTTGGCGATTTCAGAAATTTCATTGAGCGCACGCTCTTCCTCGAACGTTTCAATGACCAAAATAGCATAGCGCGCTTTGAGGTAATCTGTTATCTGCTTGGTGCGGTTCATGCTTGTTATCCCTGCGCTTGAACTGAGTTATACACTCATCGGAAGACCGGTTTTAGTAACGCCAGAATTTGAAACTACAAACTCGACAACTCTTCTAGTGCGGAAAAAGTCAATGTCGACCCTGTCGCTGGTTTTGATAATCTGTTTATGCTGATAGGGATGGCTCACGTTATGCCGATACCGGCCAGCCAGCGTCAAGTCTACGGCTTTGACAACACGGATCATGGCGTCGTTCTGGAATATCTCTTTTGGCGTATAGCCTGTGTAAAGTATCCAGTTTTTCTCGCCATTGACTGCATTTATTAATTGCTCCAAGGCTGGCGCCTGGTCGAGCGGCTCGCCCCCAGAGAGGGTAACTCCAGCGATGTCCAGTGCATTTATCTTCTGTGCCAATTCATCAATAGACATCAGCGTACTCGCTTCGCGAGCGTGGGTGCTCTGATTGAAGCACCCCTTACAATTCAGCGCACAACCCTGCACCCATAATGTCAAGCGCAACCCGGGGCCGTTAACGCTGCTCAACGCCATATGGTGTACATTGATGTCCATTTAGAAGTTCGCGCTGAGAATTTGAAGGGTTTGCTCTTCATGGACTACGGTATATTCCGGCTTCCATTCAGTCACAAGTTCCGCAGTAGGGCTAGAAAGTAGAGACTCAAGCTCTTCAGTAAGCTTTGTGCAAATGTCGCCTTTCACGCCATGCACTTCCTCCGTGATTTCATCGCCCGTAAAGGTGACATGAATGCCGTATTCGTAGTTAGGTCCGAATTCAATTTCGAACCCTTGAGAAGTTTCTTTGACTCTTGCAGGAATACCTGATGCGTCTATGCGCTTAATAGTTTCATCGATGGCTACGCTGATGTACGCTTTCTGGAAGTTTAAAGCCAAATCAGCCATTATTGCCTCATCGCCGGCCGAAATTATTTCTCGTTCGATGAGGAGCTTGTAGGAGCCCTCTTCAATTTGGCAAACAAATAGATTGAATTTATCAGCCGTTTGGCCATAAATAGCTCTAAATTGCTGATTGCCCATATAGCCTATTTTGCTCAACACCTGTTTACTGAAGTCGCTGGTAAATATGGAAACCAGGCCAGTCGTTGGGCTAAGGTCCAACTTGCCGAAGGCTTTGGCAATGGCTTCTTCATTGACATAAGAAAATTCAAACTTTGTACAATGAGACATTGTTAAAGCTCCAGCTTGCGACCGGGAGCAACTTTTTCTGCCTCCTCGGTAGCATTTAATACGCCAGGGGCAACCTCAATGTTGCGCACAGGCGCCATGGATGCAGGCGCAACGTTTTTCGAACTCTCGGTTGGAGTGCCAGCGTTGGCAACTACCCGACGTCTTTGGGTTGTCTGTGATGCACCACTACCACTCAGGAGACTTGCATCAATCGTTTCCAACAACTTTCTTATTACCAGAATGGGACTTGATGTGAGCTTTTCATAGAGTCCAATTCGCAACAACGCATCGGCTCCATCATTGAACTGCAATTTAACGAAGTAATTTTGACGTTCATCGCCAGTGATGCCAATGTGCGAAATCTGATTCAGATCCCGTGACAGCTTTCCCCAACGATGCCCATCAAACGACGCTACGATTAATTTTGTCGCTGATGCGGCAAAAGCATTGCTACCAACATCAACGTCATCAGCATCAAAATTCTGGTAGCTGACCTGAATTTTCTCCCCTACAGGAAATCCCAGTTCGGTTGCCAAATATTCATTTGTCGAAAAATCGACATCGGCGTGAAATTTTAAGCTTTTTGATAGAACATAAAGGCTAAAGATGCCTGATATTCCATAACCGATTGTGCTTAGTGCGTCCTCCAGTGCAAAAGCCACACAAACCGCGGAAATAAAAACAATGATTCCGTAGCCGTAATTAATGGCCGTCTGCGAACTGAGTTTTTTATTTCTATAAGCCAGAAAAGTTTTGCCGGGAATATATTTTTTTGAAGGTGCAAAGAACAGGATGCCCGTACCAAAAAAAACCACACTAACAAGCCCAACTGCAGCCTGGCGATTTTGCCCAGTTTGCAACCCTTCAAGAAACATCCACGCGCCGCCAACGATGAAAACAGGTATGAATGCCAGTACTACAAGTGCCATTATCTTACCTTGGGTGGCCATTATCATTTTCCACATCGGGATAGTCTTTATCATTCACAAACCTTCTAGAGTTGGTGCAAAAGCGCGTAGTGAGGGGATGACTGTAGAACTATTCATGGGTCTATGCTACATGAGGATTTTTGGTTTATCACGCGCCAAGGTTCGCCTGAAGTAGCCAGGCAGAAAAAGTCCCAGGCGGTGAAAAAACGCGGACACATTCTTGAGGGCTGCGTTGCTACGTAAAATCTGTCAGCGTTGGTTGATCACCAGAGCAAAAAATTGCGTAGAAACGCGATTTTAGTTTCTATCCTGACAGTCAAACCAGCTCTTAGTCCCCATTGTGTGTCCGGGGCCGAGCGGCGAGTTGCGAGCGGGGCGTCAAGATGGCCAAGGCAACCGCCACGATGAAGAGCGCCGGCACGTCACTTGCCATTTGCCCAGATCAGGCTCAGATTGGCTAATGGATCACGTGCGGCCAGGATCAAGAACACGCCAAGTGTGGCGTAGATGCCAACGATCATCATCGGGTAGTCCGAGTGACCGAGGTGCCAAGCCCAGCCAGACGGCCAGAACAACATAAGTGGGTAGAGAGCAAGGCACGCGAGGCCAGCCAAAACCAGAACGACGCGCAAATACCTGAGGCGATCGACGACGGTTATGGCTACTCATTTGCTTTCGCTCCGTCCAGCGGCTGCTTCTGGCCGATTTCTGCCTATCGCCACCGTCTGCTATGGGTCGATTGCGGTCAGTCACGACTGGTGACTTTCGACCCATAGCGGCCAGCCGTGGCCGTGCTGCAGCCAAGTTGAGGGCTTAGTTCACTATCACTTCGTCCAGTGCCTGCTCAAGGGTGCTGACCGTGCGCTCGATATTGTGCAGTTTTTCGAGTCCGAACAGACCGATGCGGAAGGTCTGGAAGTCGGCCGGCTCGTCACATTGCAACGGCACTCCGGCTGCTATCTGTAGACCCTGCTCGGCAAATTTCTTACCGTTCTTGATGTCGGCATCATCGGTGTAGCTCACCACTACGCCCGGGGCTTGAAACCCGGCTGCGGCCACGCTTTTGATGCCTTTGCCGGTCAACATGGCGCGCACCCGATCGCCCAGAGCCTGTTGTTCGTCGCGGACCTTGTCGAAACCGTAGGCTTGCATCTCGTTCATCACGTCGTTGAATCGCGCGAGAGAATCGCTGGGCATGGTCGCATGGTAGGCATGTCCGCCCTTTTCGTAGGCCTGCATGATCTGAAGCCACTTTTTCAGGTCGCAGGCAAAGCTGCTGCTATGCGTCTGTTCGATGCGCTCGAGGGCCAAAGCACTGAGCATCACCAGGGCGCAGCAAGGGGAGGCACTCCAGCCTTTCTGTGGTGCGCTGATCAGCAGGTCGACTGCGCACTTGTGCATATCAACCCAAAGCGTGCCTGAGGCAATGCAGTCCAGCACGAAGAGGCCCCCCACTGCATGCACGGCGTCGCCGACGGCCCGCAGGTAATCGTCTGGCAGGATAATCCCAGAGGAGGTTTCAACGTGGGGGGCGAAGACAATCTGCGGCTTGTGCGCCTCAATGGCTGCCAGCACTTCGTCCAGAGGCGGGGGAGCGTAGGCTGCCTGGCGGCCCGTGTCGACCGGGCGGGCTTTCAGCACCGTGGTGGCCGCCGGGATGTTGCCCATCTCAAGGATCTGGCTCCAGCGATAACTGAACCAGCCGTTGCGGATCACCAGGCATTGCTGGTCGGTGGCAAACTGTCGCGCTACCGACTCCATGCCGAATGTACCGCTGCCCGGCACTACCGCAACAGCCTGGGCGTTATAGACCTGTTTCAGAGTCCTGGAAATGTTCTTCATCACGCCTTGAAATGTCTGCGACATGTGATTGAGCGAGCGGTCGGTGTAGACCACCGAGTACTCGACCAGCCCCTCAGGATCAATACTGGGATATAGCTTTGACATGCGGTGACTCCTTGGCAGAGATGTCATTGGTATGGACCCTGTCCCAAGACTTGGCAAATGACAAGATTGATCGGGGGCTGCAGTCTCTGGCCGCTGCCGTGCGGACTTGGCGTTCAAGTTAACAGATTCAAATCGTCATGCAGCGTGCGATTTTGGGCGAAAGCTGGCGCTGGCAAGCGTCTGCTATGGGTCGGTTATCCGAGCCACAGCAGCCCTTCGCGAAGGGCTGCTGCCGGCCAATAGCTGCCAGTCATTTGTGTCTACAGTATGAGGGGCGGTTCGGACCTCATCAGGAATGGCCTCTGATGCACCTGTGTTTGATCAAAAAAGAGGCCTGGTGATCTTGGGAGCAGCATCGCCAGACCCCGAAAGCTTTAAAACTTAAACAGGCTTTTGTGCAGACCCGATCCATTTGTTGACGGTCGGGGTTTGCCACTGTTCCAGTGCATCGATCAGCACAGATGGATCGGTGTGATAAATCAGCATCTCGCTGTGTTCGGCTTTCATAAAACCTTCAGCCACAGCATGGTTGAAGAGGGTACGCACCGGTTCGAAAAAGCCACTGATGTTCATGCACGCCACGCCTTTATGGTGCTCGCCCAATTGGGTCAGCGTCGCCACCTCAAACAATTCTTCAAAGGTTCCCAGGCCGCCGGGCAAGGCGATGAATGCATCGGCGCATTCGCTCATGCGTGCCTTGCGCGTGCGCATGTCGTGGGTAACCTCATAGCGGGTCAGTCCCTTATGCATGTGCCCGAGATCGAACAGCAACTTCGTGATGATGCCGACGACTTCGCCACCCTCGGCGATCACGCTATCGGCAATGACGCCCATCAGGCCTTTGTCGGTACCACCGTAGATCAGGCGCATGCCACGCCTGGCGATCTCCCGGCCCAACGCGCGGGCGCTTTCGATATAGGCGGGATTGAAACCATGGTTGGAACCGGAGAACACCGCAATGCTTTTCAGTGGAGTTTTCGACATCGTATTGCTTCCAGGTGAAGGTAATTCAGGCTGTGGCTCTGTATTGGCTGGAAAACCAGGTGGCGACTTCCCGCTCCACACGCTCTCGGGTGGCACTCAAGACCGCCGGCGGCTGCGCGGTACCTTCTACCGAGAAGAACGTCACATTTTGCAAACCGATGGAGGCCATCACCGTTTTCAGCCAGGGCCGCAAATAATCTGGTTGCTGTGCATCCTGCGTGGAGAACGTGCCGCCCGAAGAAATCGCGATAAATACCGGGCGGTCGTGTAGCAGGCCGACTTTGCCGCCGGCACCGATGCGGAACGTGCGGTCGGCCTGGATCACATGGTCGAGCCAGGATTTCAACGCCGAAGGCACCATCAGGTTGTGCATGGGCGTGGCAATCACCAGGCAATCGGCGCTTTCCAGTTCGCGAATCAATTGCTCGGACTGCAACAAGGTTCCCTGGAGGGCCTCTTTGTCGCACAGGTCGCGTCGCTTGCTGACGGCCTGCGCATAGTCGGCGTCGACATGGCCCAAGCCACCCACGCCACGCTCGGTGATCCTGATGCCGCTACCGCGATTCAGGGTCATCAGATGGTTTATTACGGTTTGCGAGAGTTTGTAGCTTTCGGAAGACAACCCCCGTGAGCTGGCAATCACGTGCAGTATTTTCATGTGATCCTTGAATGTCGATGAGGACAGGATCCGTATGGTGCAGCCGCTTGGACCCGCTACAAAGAGCCAAGAAAAGTCTTCAAGACCAGGCCATGATCAGCTGTGGGGGTGGCAGCCTAAAGCAACGCCAGAATGCGTTTTCCAAGCTGTGCGGCGGTGGCTTGCGAGTCGATGTTGGCGAAGCCGAGCATCAGCCCGGAATGGCTCTGGGAAGCGATGCAACAATCGCTCAGGGCCTCGGCGTATAGACCAGCTTGCAGCAAGCGTTCGACCAGCGCGCGGTCGGACTGCGGTTGCGTGAGGCGCAAAATCAAATGCATGCCGCCTGGCTGCGCGTCGAGGCTGATGTGATCACCCAGGGCTTGCTTGAGCCCCCTTGCAACTGCTTCCCGGCGTTCGCCGTATAGCTTGCGCATACGCTGGATGTGACGGGCGAAATGACCTTCGGTCATGAAGGTCGCGACGATAGCTTGCGTCAGTTCCGGGCAGCCGCCCAAGAAGGCCTGGCTAACATGCTCGAAACGTTCGACCTGGGCCGCTGGGACCACCAGGTACGAGAGGCGGATGCCGGGGAACAGGACCTTGCTGAATGTGCCGGTATAGAGTACCCGGCCATCCAGGTCCAGGCTCTTGAGCGCGGGCAGTGGCCGGCTGATATAGCGATATTCGCCGTCGTAGTCGTCCTCGATCACCCAAGCCTGTTGCCGGGCTGCCCACTCCAATAGTTCCAGGCGTCGCGGTAGCGACAGCGAAACACTGAGTGGACTCTGATGGGCCGGCGTTACGACGGCCGCACGGGCGTAGGGCCAGTCGTTGATGCCTTGGGTTACCAACATCCCGTCCTGATCAACCGGGACGCAAGCAATCTGCATTTGCAGATGATCCAGCAATTGGCGCGTGGGCGGATAGCCGGGATCTTCAATCAGCACCTGATCCCCCGGCTGAAGCAAGGTATGGCTAACCAGCGCCAAGGTGTTGCGGTAGCCCGACGTGACAAACACCTGCGCAGGCAGACAGGTAATCCCTCGCGCCACCTGCAGGTAGGTGGCAATCGCAGAGCGCAACGAATCCAGACCATACACCGACGGATTGGCCATGTCCTGGATGCGAGTCGTGCGTATGCAACGCGCGCCCAGCTGCGCCCAGATTTTTCTCGGGAATACGTCCAGTGCGGGCAGCGCCATCTGAAACGGCAAAATCGATGCCTTGGGCCGTATTGAAGCGATAGCACCAGGACCATCGCTCGGTTGCACATGGGCCGACGTCGTTCTGACCTTGAGCCCGGGTGTCACGACCGTTCCTGCCTGGCCGCGAGACTGGATGTAGCCTTCGGCGGTCAGCAATGAGTAAGCGGTATCGACGGTCCCGCGTGCCAACCCGAGCTCCTTGGCCAAAGCCCGGGCCGCTGGAATACGTTGCCCGGGACTGAGCGCACCGTCAGTGATTGCACGCTGAAAGCGCCAGTAGATCTGCCGGTAAATCGGCTCGCTGGAGGTTGGGTCGAGCGGGGAAAAACTGTTGCCACGCTGGCGTTTGGCTTCTCTCACGGCTGAATCCCTACTTTGGTACCACCCGTCATCTTATAAACGCCACGACCCAGGCTAAAGAGCCATGAGTGCCTATTCAGATTAGGCCATGTTACCGATGTCCATCGCCGACATGGCCTAGTACGTAGCCAAATTCTTGGACCTTTAGCGATAGACCAAGTCGCCGCACCATGGAGCCCTCCAAACAACCAATAAAGGATTTCAAATGACTCAGCGCCTCAACTACTCCACGGCTTCCAGCGAAGGTTACAAGGCATTCGGCGACGTCTACGTCACCTTGCAAAAGTGTGGTCTGCCTAAAGAACTGATCGATCTGGTGTACCTGCGGGTTTCGCAAATTAATGGCTGCGCATTCTGCATCGACATGCATTCGCGTGATCTGGTCAAGCTCGGTCTGACGGTCGAAAGACTGGTACTGGTCTCGGTATGGCGTGACGCCGGAGCGTTGTTCACGTCTCGGGAACGCGCGGCGCTAGCGTGGGCGGAAACCGTGACCCGAGTGGCCGAAACCGGCGTTCCCGATGACGACTATGTTGAAGCGGCAGCCGAATTCAACGACAAGGAACTGGCGGATCTGACCTACGCCATCGGCCTGATGAACGCCTTTAACCGATTCGGTGTTGCGTTCCGCTCGACCCCCAGTGCCGTTAATAGAGCTTAAACAGCCTTCAAAGCAATCCCTTCAATAATCCTCGCCCGGTGCACATCACCTGGCGAGACATCATATGGAGGTATCAACCATGGCTTGGGCACTATTGGGATTTGCCGGGCTTCTTGAAATCGCATTCGCCTTTTACTTGAAGGGGTCTGAGGGTTTCACACGTTTAGTACCTGGACTGTTTGCCGTTGCTGCCGGCCTGTCGAGCGTGTTTCTACTTTCACTGTCGCTGCGTACATTGCCCGTGGGGACTGGCTACGCAGTCTGGACCGGTATCGGCGCAGCAGGTACCGCAGTTCTCGGGATGGCGGTATTGGGCGACGCAATGTCGCCATTGAGAGTGTTCTGCATTCTAATGATCCTGGCCGGCGTTATCGGCCTCAAGGTTGTGTCGGGAAACTGAAGTGGTTCATTCAGCAACACTCCTTCGGCTTTCACTGAATCTAGTGTGTTGCATCCACCGGTTGAATCCACAGTCGAAAGCAGTCGCTCTCTGATGGCCGCTTTCGACCCATAGCGGACGCTCGTCAAGGGCTAACCATTAGCGGGCATCCGAAAAAGGCGGTTTTGGCCACTATGCCCGGGCGCGCCAATAATTATCGAGAGGTAAGTCCGGACCCCATACGGTGAAGGCCCAATCCGCTGGAGTCAGAACATTTCGTCGAGCTGCGCCAGACACTCTTTATCCAACGAGTAAAGCCCTACCTTGCACACCGGACCCTGCATGAGGACGTTGTTCTCGTCATCGAGTTCGATGGTGATCTGACCGCCCGGCATGTGCACGGTCACCTGATCGTCAACGAGCCCAAGCCGGCGTGAAACTGCCGCAGCGGCACAACTGCTGGTGCCCGATGATTGGGTGAAGCCCACGCCACGCTCCCAGATCTGCACCATCAGGTTTCGGCGATCAATAACGCGCACGAACTGCACGTTGGTTCTATTGGGGAACAGTGACAAGTGCTCAATGATCGGCCCGAACCTACGTGCGAGTGTCTCGGTCGCCTGATCGACGAACAACACACAGTGGGGGTTTCCCATCGACACTGGGTTAAGGTGCAGTTGCATGCCGTCGATCTCCACAGAATGTCGTTCTGTCTTGGGAAATACGGCCTTTCCCATAGCGATTGAAATGCGTCGACCGTTGTCGAGCACTTGGCAATGCACCATCCCGCCTTTGGTTGCCAGTTCGAAGGGTTCGTGCGCAACGATGCCCCGATCCCAAAGGTAACGACATAGGATACGCAGGCCGTTGCCACTCTTCTCCGCCTCGGAGCCATCGGTATTGAAGATACGCACCGAGAGCATCTCGCCCTGCGCGATGAGAGGAACCAGGATGCCGTCACTGCCCAATCCCCTATGTCGGTCACATACCAGCGAGATAGCCTGGGTCGAGCAATCGAATGGGGTGGTGTCGTGGTAGACGAGATAGTCGTTGCCAGCCGCGTGGTATTTTACGAACTGCATGAACTGTGGCACCTGGATGCTTCGGGAGAAATGATGAGTGAGGATGAACACTAGCACACGTCCGCTGCCGCATAAGGGACCTGGACGCCTTCACCCCCTTACCGCAGGGCTTGTATCAGCTGTTCGGCAACCTGTGTTTCGACGGCACCTTCACTTGCGCCCGCTTCAAAAGCAGCGCAACACGCCGATGCGTCGCCGTTGCAGATACGGTAAACGGCAATGACACTGCCAGGTCCGCACCCAGTGTGTCCGCAGAGGGAAATTCCGCCGTCAATCGAACCCTGCATCACTCCAAGGCCATAGCCCGGGGTGATCCATGGGCGTCCGGGAATCGGGCCGCCCAATGTTCGCGCTGCCTGCATTTCCAGTAGCAAGCCCGTGGGGAGAAGGTCTGTGCAGAAGAGTCGATCGAGCAATAGTGCCGCTTGTGAAATCGGGCCGATCAGCAAGCCATGATAGACCCAGGCGGGGTCATAGTTTGAGGTGCTTCCAAGGTGGGTCGATTGCAAGTCTGCACGCGTTTTAGCGAAGCGAACGTTAACCAGGCCCAGAGGAATGAGTGCCCGTTGACTCACTGCATCATCAAGCGCCAGGTCAGTTAGCCGCTCAATGAGCCTGCCGATGAGCATGTAGCCAACGTTCGAGTAGCGCCAATCGGTTCCAGGGCTGTATCGCAGTCGAGCACCCTCAAGGCGGTGCATCATTTCATTTGCCGACCAGGCTGACTCACTGTTGGCAACGGCGGCGTGATACTCCGCAAGTTCGCCATAATCGGCGAGGCCTGCCTCATGCCGGAGTAGCTGGCGTAACGTGAAAGGCTGACCCGCAATGGGGTCGTCCAATCCAACCCGCCCATCACGCACCAACGATAGGGCTGTCGCTGCCAGGACTGTTTTGGTAAAGCTCCACCAAGGAACCAACAGTTCTGATCGGTCAGGCGTTCGTAATTGACCATTTGATACGAGTGAACTGAGCATTGGCTTCCTTGGCGTGTTGAATAGCTCGACAGCTCGACAAGATATCCCATTGTCTCACCAGGGACAGTTGATGTTTCGCTCCGAACCGCCGTGATCAGGGAAACGCGAAGGCCGCCGCGAGATACATCAGCAACGCCAGCAGCAACACCACGGTAAAGCCCAGGTGAATCGCCAGCAGGGTCGCCAGCACGGCCGCCACCACCGATACGCAGGCGTTGACGCCCCAGGCGATCGGTACCAGTGCTTCGGCGCGCGCGGAGACGCGCTTGAGTCCGAGCGGAAACGGCATGCCCATGGCGAACGCCAGCGGCGCTACCAACGCGGCGCAGATGCCGAACCTGGCGAGGGTCTGCACCGGGGCCAGCAGCTGGAACAACGGGGGCAGGGCGATCAGGTAGAGCAGGGCGATCGCGCAGATCGCCAGGACCGGTCGCGCCAGCGGATGACGAGACCCCGCACCCGTCCCAATGTCCCGCCGCCGGCCGGAGTAATGGCTGCCCAGGCCGGCGAAGATCAGGAACGCGCTGAGCGTTACCGCCACCGAATACAGCGGGTGGCTGAGGAACAGGGTGAACTTCTGGATGAAGGCGATTTCCACGAAGATGAAGGCGCAGCCGATGGCGGCGAAGTAAGACACGACCCGAAGTTCGAACCTGGCCACAGCCGCATTTCGAGCGTGCCGTTGGCGCCGCCGCGCCACCCATAGCGGCGCCAGGATCAACAGCACGGCGGCCACGCCGGACTGCAGTAGCGTGGCGATCAGCACCGGATAGCCCCACTCCAGCATTGACAGGCCGCCCTGCGCTTTGAGCGCCAGCAGTTCCGGCAGCGAGCGCCACTTGAAGAAGTGGAAGAAATACGGCCGGTCATCCGTGGTCGGGCTCACATCGAACTTGTAGCGCGCCAGGAACGCCGCGCGCTCGCCGGACAGCAGGGCCTGCGCCGCGTCGAAGAACCAGGGACGGTCGAGCAGGTTGTAGCGGTTCGCCTCGGCCATGGTCATCCCGGGGTAGTAGGCCAGGTCGAAGGAGCGCGCCTGGCTGAACGCCCGCAGCATGGCGATGCGGGCGTCGTCGAAATCCCTGTTGCTGACCAGCAGCGTCGCGGTCTTCCAGCCGCGGATCATGACGATGCGCTTCGCCGCGCTGGCCTGCCCTTCGTGCTCGATGGCCGCGGCCGCGGTGGCCAGCAGCCTGGGCACATCGCGCGGCGGCAGGGTGACCCAGCGGGTGATGGCCAGCAGGCCGCCAGGCGCGAGATGGCGCAGGTACTCGGCGAAGGCATCCACCGTGTACAGGTAGTTCTCGGACAGCGCATGCATGCCGCCCGAGGCGGCGCCGAAAGAGTCCAGCAAGGCGATCTGGATCAGGTCGTAAGGCTCGCTGCGCGAAGCCACCAGGCCGCGTGCCTCACCGATCAGCACACGGACGTTGGGCGCGCTGTAGGGCTTGCCGGAGAAGTCGGCGAAGCGGCGCTGGACCAGATCGATCACCTGCGGGTTCAGTTCGATGGCATCCACCGCGCTGGCGCCGTGGTAGATCGCCTGTAGCACCTCGGCGCCCGCGCCGCTGCCCAGCACCAACACGCGGGGTTGGCGCAGCAAGTGATAGGGCAGCGCCGAGGTCAGGTAGTCCAGGTAGGCGAGCGGCTCGCGGCGCCCGTCATAGCGGTTCAGCACGGAAAGGCCGTCGCCGTCGGTGAAGATGGCCAGTTGCGCGGGCGGTTCCTGCGTCGCGTTGAGGCTCAGGCCCGGCGCGTGGCGCAGGGGAATGGTCGGGCTGTCGACGACCGTGAGCAGGCCCAGCGGACTCCAGGTCTGGGCGATTGCGCGCGCATCCTTGATCTGCAGCGTCTGGCTCAGTTCCTTGTACTCGGAGGGCGACAGGGCGATCCAGCGCCCGGGCACGCCGGCCGGCACCGCGACCGCCGCCGCCAGCAGCAACGGCACCAACCAGTGCCTTTGCCTTGTGCACGCCATGGCGGCCAGTGCCCCGGCGGCGATGCCGGTGCCGCCCAGCAGCCGCAACGTATCGACAGGCGTCAGGGCGAACAGTGCGGCGACGATCGCCAGGCTGCCCACGCCGGCACCAAGAATGTCGAAGGCGTAGATCCGGTGAATCTGCGCCTGAAAGCAGGTGAGGGTCAGGCAGATGCACACCGCCGCGCAGAAGAACGGCACGAACAGCAGCAGGTAGAGCCCCAGCAGGCGCACCGGCTGCCGCGGGTCCCAGAGGATCTCGAGGGGATTGAACGGAATGTGCTGGGCCAGGCTGAAGCAGCCGATGGCGCTCAGCCCGAACAGCACCGTGCCGCCGATGAACACGCCGTGAAAGCGCGGCGCCAGCACCGGTCGCGCCAGTGCCACGGCGGTGCCGGCTGCGCCATAGCCGAGCAGTGCGACGCTGATCATCATGTAGGCGAAATGGTGCCACTGAATGATCGAAAGCAGTCGCATCAGCAGCACCTGATAGCCGAGCGCGCAGGCACTCAGCAGCGCCAGGGCGAGCAACGGTGGAGCATGCATGCTCAGCCGCCCCCGACCAGCGGCACGAAGCGCACGGGCAGCACCTGCCGGGTGGACACACGGCCATCGCCGGCCTTCTCGATCAGCAGCAGGTACTGGATCATGAACGGCGCGCTGACCGGGATGACCATCCGCCCGCCGGCCTTGAGCTGGGCGATCAGTGGCGGCGGCACATGGCTGGCGGCGGCAGTGACGAGGATGGCGTCGTAAGGCCCGTGCTCGGGCCAGCCGTGGTAGCCATCGCCCAGCCGGGCTTGCACCTTCGCATACCCCAGCCGGCCCAGGCGCTCCCCGGCCTGCACGGCCAGCGGCTCGATGATTTCCATGGTGTAGACCGCCTGCGCCAACTCGGCGAGGATCGCTGCCTGGTAGCCCGAGCCGGTGCCGATCTCGAGTACCACGTCGTCGGGCCCGACCTGCGCCAGGTCGGTCATCAGGGCGACAATGTAGGGCTGGGAAATGGTCTGGCCGTAGCCGATCGGCAGCGGCCGGTTCTCGTAGGCGTAGCGCACCTCGTCGGGTGGGACGAACCTGTGGCGTGGCACCCTGGCCATCGCGGCCATCACCGGCGCGGCAAACTCGGCCCTGCCGGTTTCGTCGCGGGTCACGGACGACATGTCGGCGATCTCCCGCACCATGGCGTCGCGCAACGGCGCGAACGAATCGTCGGCATTCAGGCCGGCGGATGCCAGCGCCAGGGCGATGGCAGGCGCCAGGATGCGCGTCAGGAGCATCACCGGCTTCACAATGACTCCTCCGCCTGAGGAACAGTCGAATCGTATGGCAGGTGGGCTGGCTCGGCAAGGCACTGGATGTACAACCGGTGACGACGGGGCCCCTGGTGCGAAACTGAACGGAGTTGCCCCGTACGGGCAATAGTGACGATGGGCAGAAAGCGGCCAATTGCGGCCCCTCGATTCACCTTAAAAATACGCCCACAGGGAACGGCGAGATTCCGACTTGGCGCCTGAACACTCAGAAGTGACTATCCTAAAAACACTTGCTGACGATGTTGCAGTCAGGTCGATCGACACCCCTATCGAACAGGACGGTGCGAGAGTTCTCCACCGCTTCTGCTTGGTGTTTGAGATCAAGAGTGGAGAATTACAACTATTCGGCCTACAGGGGTTCCCAAATTGATCGAATTCATTCCTGACGCTGTGCGGTTGTCACAAATCTTTTCACAAGCAACAGCCCCTACGTTTTTTCTCGGTGCAATCGCTGCGTTCGTTTCGTTAATGACTTCGAGGTTGTCAGCTGTCATCGAGCGTATACGGGTACTGAATGCGATCACCGAAGACGACCAGAAGCGTGCGCACCTCAGGGCCGATGTGGAGCGATTGAGGCGGCGGGCCTACTTATTGAATGATGGCATCCTGGCTTCTTTACGCGGAGGACTTTGTGCCACCCTGCTTCTCGCTAACATCTTTGTAACTGAGTTCGTGGGCTTCAAGTACGCCTATGGTGCTGGCCTTCTTTTTGTAGTTGCCACATTCTTCCTCGGTGTTGGTCTGTTCCGCTTCGCCCAGGAAGCGAGAATCGCGGTCAGTGCGGCGGATGAACACTTGTGACCGAGTCAGAGTGGATGACCAAGGTATCGCTTATCTATCGCAGGACGAAGAACCTGAGATCAGTCCAGCTTATGCTTGGTCATACGAAGCTTGAAAGCTCCGTCAGGTATCTGGGAATCGAGGTCGATGATGCCCTGGAAATGGCGGAGCAGACGGAGGTCTGATCATCCATTGCGACGCTCGAAACCAGACATTCGCTTTTCAATCCCTGGCAGACGCTCGCGAGCGGCAGTAATCGACTGTGGATTCAGGGCTTCTCATAGAGATAAGGCAGCAGGTCGTATCGAGCCTGATCCTGAAGCAGACCAACCGTCACTTTGAGCCCGGCCTTGCGCAGGATTTCGATACCTGCTCCGGCGTTGCGTGGGGCGGGGTCTAGCATCGCAACATGCACGCTTGCGATGCCCGCGCTGACCAAGGCAAGGGCACAGGAAGGTGTTCGGCCTGTGAATGAACATGGCTCCAGTGTCACGTAAGCCGTCAGGTCACCAAGCCCGTTTTCCAGCTGTGAAAGGGCCATCGCCTCTGCATGATGCTTTCCAGGCGGCTGCGTAAAACCGTTGGCAACGACGCTTCCCTTGCGCACGATGACACAGCCCACTGGGGGGTTAGGCAAACACCCTGGGAGTGCCTGCCTTCCTTGTTCCAGCGCCAAGCCCATGAACACGCTATCCCTGTCGTCGAATCCACTGTGGTTTCCTCCAAGTGACATACCTGAATCCTTGGTAGTTGAATCATGCCGTCAGGATACAGGATCAACATTGGACAGTGCTGGGAGTACCCTCTCGTGGCGTTGCCGCCTATTCGACCATCCGCTCTGGGTTGAAACGGTCAGTCGCGACCGGCTGCTTTCGGTAACCGTCCGGCCAACTCACCTAGCCAAGCTCAGTCTTCCAGTCGATGCTGTTAACCTTGAAATATGTGGCATTCATCGATCACCACTTCGGATTGAGGACTCTGGAAACTGCCCATCATCATCCATCCCAATGGCCCTATCCGGCTATTCTCAGTATCGTGTGGCCACTGCTCTGCAAGCGCGGCCTACTCCCGCGCTACAGCTCACCTTCGATAGTTCTAGCTCATTGTCGGAGCTGTGCCGACTTGGTGCTACTGGCTAGCCCTGAGCTGACTGCCACGCTTTAATGGACGTATCTATGGACGAGCTCCGTCGAATTGACCTGAACCTGCTGTTGACCTTGCATGCATTGCTGACGGAACGTCATGTGACCCGAGCGGCGGTGCGGCTGCATAAAAGCCAACCTGCGGTCAGTCACTCGCTTGCCCAACTGCGGGTTCATTTCAACGATAAGCTACTTATTCGACGGGATGGCTACATGGCGCTGACGGCTAAAGCACAGGCCCTTATACGCCCATTGGAGGCTGCTCTGATGGGGCTCAACAGCCTGCTCGCTGAGGCTGACTTTGATCCTGTAATCGCGAGAGCCAGGCTCCGGTTGTCGCTTTCAGATTACGCCGCGAAAACAGTGTTCCCCTCGGTTGTTCGGAGGGTCAGGGCTGAGGCCCCAGGGATCGAATTGGCTGTGAGCCAAGCAAGCCGTGAGACGATGCACGCCCAACTGATTGATGGTGAGCTAGATCTTGCACTGGGGATATTTCCGGAGACACCGGAAGAAATCATGGTCGAAGACCTATTCCCTGATCAGTTTGTAAGTGTGGCTGACCAATCTGCCCTGCCGGCAGATGGAATGATGTCTCTTGAGGAGTGGTTGCACCGACCGCATGTGATGTTGGCACTACGGCCAGACGCAAACGATGAGATCGAAAGAACACTCAGCGCTATGGGGCTGCGTAGAAATATTGTACTGGCCCTTCCTCACTGGACTGCGGCAGTTGAATTGATCGAAGGAACAGATCTCATTCTTACGATTGCCGAAAAAGCGCTTGGCTCAATGGGGAGGTTTCCCAATCTGCGACGCTTTGAACCGCCCTTAACGTTGCCAAAAATCGCGTACCAGCAAGCTTGGCATGCGAGAAAAGATGGTGACCCTGCCTTGGGCTGGCTTCGAAAGTGCTTTGTCGAAGCCCATCAGCCCAAAGCGGTTGATGGAGAAGCAGGCGTGGCCCACTAAACCAGTCATGCCTCAGACGGCCCCTTGAGCTCCACCTGGTTACCATCTGGATCGAAGCAGTAGATTGATGGGCCATCACCCTCAGCGCCATATCGCGTCACCGCCTTGTCGGCCCGTATACCTTGGCTGTGTAGGTGGGAAAGGATGTCGGTCTCATTGAAGGGTGTGATCAGCAGGCAGAAATGGTCAACATTTCGATGTTGTGGATCGGCAGGGCCTCCTGCTTGTTGACCAAGCGGGCCGGTAACGTCCACTAGGTCGATCATCGAGGTTCCTGCACGTAGGTGGATCATGCCCAAATCATCACGGCGCTTTTTCACTTCGCAACCAAGGATCTCGATGTAAAAGGCCAGGCTGCGATCCATGTCTTGAACGCGCAAGACGACGTGATCCAGATGTTTCACTTTGAAAGGAATCATATTGTCTCCTCGATCAGATAAGGGCTAGGCGGCCCCTACTGATCGTTGGTTGGTATGTCTCAGAGAGAATTACTGAGCTTTGTCCAGCGCTTTAGGCATCTCGCCTTTGAAGTCCATCCAAGGATTCGTACCAAGCAGATGCGCGTGAGGTACATCACCCTTGTAGCGCATGGTGAACTCTTTCGGGCCATGGCCGTAAGCTACGATCAAGCCTTGCTCAGGATCCATGATGCCTGCGTGCATGCCCAAGCCGTGGTAGCTGACACGAACCGCTTTGTCGCCCAGCTTCAGCTTTTCAATCTGGAAGCGAACGGTCGAGCCATCCTTCATTGTGAATGCCCAGCGGAAAGGGCCACCGGAAACGACAGTCATCACTTCATCGACGTCGGTTCCGTCGTCGGCGGAGTTGATATGCATGCGAGCGTATTTCTCTAGTACGTATTTATGAGTCGGCTTGTCCAGGGCCTTCATGTCGTACACTTTCGGGTAGGGGCCGGTTCCTGTTTCTTCGGTGTACACACCACCGTCAGCTACAGCTGGCTTCCGACCGACCATTTTTACGTAGTCGAGCAGCTGCGGAATCGTGAGTTCAAATTCCTTAATCAGGCTTCGCTTTTCCTCTTCGGTCAGCGCTCGCTCATAGGAGGCAGCCAGAATCGGAGTAGCTGATTTAGGTGCGTCAACAGTAACGACGTGCACGCCGATTTCTTTCAGCATCGCGTTCACCTGGCCCACGCCGACGACGTCTGGGCGGCCATCGCTAAACTTCAAGGAAACGACGTCACTTGCCATTGCGCCTGCGGAGGTTACAAGCGAAGCGGCGAGTGTGGCGGAGGCCAGGAAATCTTTACCTTTCATACTTAAACCCTCTGACGGTGATGATTTACTTCGTCATAAGGTTCACGCAATGGAGGTGGCTTGTGAAATCGTTAATGGTCACGAGCCTAATTCGCCGAGCGAATAATGGGTGTCTATAGCCTGTCACTCGAATCGTTAGGTTTGGTAGCAGCAATACTCAATCCGATTGTTGAGTAGGAAGCCCGGTGAAGCGCTCGCCGAACTTACCTTGTGTGAGTCAGGTCGCTATCCACTGATGCGGCAACAGCTGCTCGATCACATTCGCAGGCTGTGTGGGCAGCGGCCCGTGCAGTTTGAGATTGCAGAGCAAACGCGGCTGGCCCTAGAGGCCTGGATACATCAAGCCCATCTCCATAGCGAGGATTGCCTTTTTCCAAGCCGGCTACACGCCTCAGCGCATCTCTCCACCCGGCAGTACGCCCGAATCGTCAAAGCGTGGATAAAAGCGATTGGCCTTGACCCAGCTATGTACGGCACCCACACGATGAGACGTACGAAGGCATCACTGATCTATCGCAGGACAAAGAACCTGAGAGCAGTTCAGCTCCTGCTCGGCCATACGAAGCTTGAAAGCACGGTGCGATACCTAGGTATTGAAGTCGATGACGCATTGGAGATGGCGGAGCAGACGGAGGTCTGAAAGCGTACAGTGACGGTCGAGGTAGACCGTCGCTATCCGAGCCACAGCAGCCCTCCGCGAAGGGCTGCTGCCGGCCAGAAGCAGTCATCGGGCCTCCACTGATACGGGGGTGATTTAGTAATTATGTTGCTCAGACGCCGGTGCTCCATACTGTACGGGGCCCGGTGGCGGTGCCCAGTGTCCAGTTTTTACAGGAAAGGCCAAGATTAGTTTAAGGAGTGGGCCTTGCTTATTCTCTGTCCAGCGTTTAAACCGTCAAGAGCTCGTGCAAATGCGATCAACAAGGGCATGCTATGAACTCACTAATCATCAAAACGATGCAGTTTATTGCGATCGTGAACATCTGGCTGTACACGTTGCTGGGTCTCACTGGTGGCATTCTGCTCGCGCATGTTTTTGATACCGGTTCCGGTGTAATCCTAGAGCTTGGCGCGACAACTATCTCGATTGCATCACCAGGGTCCTATCTATTGTTCGGGTTCGTCGGGCTGATCCTGATGTTTTTGTTCGTCGTTCCTTTTTATGCGATGTGGGTACTGATGCACTCAAACTACCAGCTACTCAGACAGATTGAGAGGAATACCGCAACAATGGCTAATGCCGCGATTAACGCGGACTTTGATCAAAGCAACATTTCTCCTGATGGTGACGGTCTGAGAGCGGATCCAAGACCAAGGCCCAGATAACAATCAAGAACTCTGGCAAGGCATATTCGTTTGCAGCAGCGACTGATTACCGGCCGCTTTGGGTCGAAAGCGGACCTACGCGATCGGCTGTTTTTGACCTGAAGCAGCCTGTCGTGACAGGCAGAAAACGGCCAGAAGGAGACATTCGTTTGCGCCTCGCCAGGGAACGCCGGCGCCCGTACGTCAACGTAAATTCCAAGCCCGGTTACAAGAGGTATAACTACCAGAACAACAGGCGGGCCACCCAAACAGGCCCTCCAGAAGCGGCCTGCGGCGCGGAGCGATGTAATGAGTTCCAGAGCATGGCAATGGGCTCGCAAGAGCCTTTTTGGCAGCATCGGGTTGGCCTTGCTGGTCACCCCACTGTGCGCCAGTGCCATGTTCAAGTGCCAAACCAGGGACGGGGCCATCAGCTACACCCGCCAAGCCATCGCCAACGCCCACTGCACTCGGCTCAGTGACATGGCGGGCGCGGGTGGCGGCGCCAAGGCAATGGCCCGGCCACGGGCTGTGCGGGGCGACGACCCAGGCGCGGTGCGGGTCCGAGTGTTCACCTTCATGCACAGGGGTGTTCGTCAATATGTGAGCCGTCGCCCCGTCGGGATCTCCGCTCGGGTCGATGTCCTTGAGGTCTATTACATCAAGGGCTGCTATCTGTGTAGGGTTGCGAAGGATTTCAAGGTCGCCTCGCTGCGCCTGGATCCCCATTCCTATCGGCGGGAGATCGAGGCCGCTTCGGGTCGATACGGTGTCGACAAGGCGCTGGTCCGCGCCGTGATTCATGCCGAATCAGCGTTTCGCCCCAACTCCATTTCCCACGCCGGTGCCCAGGGGCTGATGCAGTTGATGCCCGCCACCGCCGCGCGCTTTGCCGTAGACGATCCGTTCGACGCACGACAGAACATCCATGGCGGCGTTCGCTACCTGGCCTGGCTGCTCAAGCGCTTCAACGGCAACCAGACGCTGGCGTTGGCAGGTTACAACGCCGGCGAAGCGTCGGTGGTCGAATACAACGGGGTGCCTCCCTACGCCGAGACGCAATCCTACGTCACCCTCGTGCAGTCCTTGACCGAACGCTATCGCAAACAGCCATGAGCGCTCTCAGGCCACCTTCGGGTGGTCTTTTAGCAGTAGCGGGCAATACTTCTCTGTACATGCGGGCGTGCTGCTGGTGGTGCGAGCCGCGAGGAGGTGTTCGGTGAACAAATTATCCATTGTGGGTGCCGGTATGGTGGGCGAGGCGGCGGCTCAGATCATCGCCCGGGAAGAGTTTTGTCGTGAGTTGATGTTGATTGATGTGCAGGGTGAGTTGGCACAGGGCAAGGCGCTGGACGTCTGGCAGGCGGCCGTCGAGTCAGGGTCTGATACCCGGGTTCTCGGCGGGTCCAATGCCGAAATGCTGCAGGGTTCGGACCTGGTCGTGATTACCGCGGGTGTGCCCCGCAAGCCGGGTCAGTCGCGTCAGGATGTATTGAGCATCAACCTGCCCATTCTCGATGGCATCATGCAGGATATTAATCGTCATGCGCCGGCAGCGACGGTGTTGGTGGTGTCCAACCCGGTCGACGTGCTGACCTATCGGGCTTGTAGCCTCAGTGGGCTGGGACGCAACAGGGTGTTCGGGCAGGCGGGGGTGCTGGATACAGCACGCATGAAGTGTTTCATCGCCGAGGAAACAGGGTTTTCTGCCCGGGATATCTCGGCGCTGGTGCTCGGAGGGCATGGCGATAGCATGGTGCCGCTGATGCGCTACTGCACGGTCGGTGCGGTGCCGCTGTCCCACTTTCTGTCCAGTCAGCAAATAGAGCGGATTGTGGAGCGCACCCGCCAGGGCGGCGGCGAGATCCTGGGGCTGAAGAAGGTGGGGAGCGCCTGCGATGCGCCGGGCGTGGCCATTGCACAGATGGTGGATGCTATCGCCAATGGGCGAAACAGTATCTTGCCGACGGTCGCGATTCTCGAGGGCGAGTACGGGCGAACCGATATTGCCATGGGTGTCCCCTGTGTGTTGGCGCAGGAGGGGATTGCGCGGGTGATCGAGCTGCCTCTGGATACGCAGGAGCAGGCGATGTTCAACCACTCTGCAGATCAGGTGGAGCGTGATATTGCTGAAATGAAAGCCATGTGAGCGGGGCGGTATGAGGGGGCAGCGGCTTCCAGGTACGGGCTGCTTACTCCGCGCTTGTGTCCGGCGCCGGCCCCTTCGTAAAGCGGGAGGGTTTCTCCACCATCACCCGTCCTTGGGCCGTCTCGAAGTCAGCCGTGGCGAGCACATACGCCCGCAGCCTCGGATCGGTAATGTGCTGCTTGTCCAGCGCCGCAATCAGCGCGGGCAGGTGTTCGGAAGCCCATGCCGGATTGGCCACGCCAGGCACCTGGTGCAGATCGGGGGCAGGGCTCTGGAGCAGCTCAAGATAGGTGGCATAGCGCGCATTGACCTGTTGCACTTGCATTAACCCCCCGCTCACTAACCGCCGCACAAGCGTCAGGTTGTTCTGCGCAAGCGCCTGCACAAACTGGTCCTCCCTCTCCTTGAAGAACTGCACCAAAATCGATGCAGCCACCACCGGTTCCGCCGCCTTGTCGGGGTTCTCAACCAGGTCGATACCCAATGCCGCTCCATAGTGCTGGTAGTTGGCACGTCCTGTAATTAACAGATAGCCGCGCCCGCGAAACTTCGCGCCATCACCCGGCTTGACGTTACCGAGTGAACTACGCCCCTCATAGCGCTCAAACCCCGACGGCAACGGCGTGCTTTCAATCAACGCCTTCTTCGTTTCCGCCGAAAACGGCACACCGGAATATTTGTTGAGCACTTCTGTCGCCCAGTCACGCAACCCGGCCGCCTGCTTGCTCGGCTCCTCCCGCAGGATCTGAACCGCCAGCTCGACAAACTTGCCCTGGATCTCACGCTCTTTGAGCGCCGTCGAAAAGCCGTTGCCCACCCAGGCCACCGCAAGCGGAATGACGATCGCCGCGACGACCGAAGAGATCGCCTTGAGCTTTTCCCACGGGTCGGTTTTGCCTGCGTGCGATTCGGGTTCAGGCATGGTGCCTCCGGCCAGGACATACGGCGCTATCCCTCCATGGTAGGCCACGGCCGTGCGCTTCATGCACGCGCTGCGGGGTAGGGTGATGATCATCGTTTTTTTACTTATGCTAGGAAGTCATCCCATCGACAAAAGCGATGCCCCATGCGCTATTCCCCTGAAGCTCTCCTGGCCTTTGTCGAAGCGGTCGCCCTGGGGTCGTTCTCGGCGGCCGCGCGCAAGTTGCGCAAGAGCCAGTCCACCGTCAGTGCCGCCATCGCCAACCTTGAGGCGGACCTGGGCGTCACCCTGTTCGACCGCCATGCCCGCCACCCGATGCTGACCGAGGCCGGGCGCAAGGTGCTCGGCCATGTGCAGGAAATCCTTGCCGCCAGCGAGCGGCTGGACGAGCTGAGCATCCGCCTGGCCGACAACGTCGAGCCGCGCCTGACCCTGGTGCTGTCGGACATGTACCAGCTCAGCCCCGACAATCAGGTGATGCGCCAGTTCGAGCAGCGCTTTCAGGACATCGAGCTCGAATGCATGATCGCCGAGGCTGGCGATGTACTGAATCTGCTGCAAAGCGGGCGCGCCCACCTGGGGCTGCTGGCGGCGCAGGCGAAGTACCCTGCCGATATCGCCTCGCGGCGTTTACCCCATCAGGCACAGATGGGCTTGTTCGTCGCCCGCGGGCACCCGCTGGCGAGCCAGTCACCGCTGACCCAGGCCCATCTGGCCAGCCACCGGCAGCTGTACCTCAACACCTACACCGACAGCGAGAACAAACCCCAGGGCCGGGTCTGGTCGGCGCCGGACTATCTGTTGCTGCTGGAGATGACCGAGCAGGGCTTCGGTTGGGCCGAGCTGCCCCATGGCCTGGTGCAGCAGTACGGCCATGGCAGGCTGGTGGAGCTGAGCCTGGGCGGCTGGCCGCGGCCCATTGCGGTAGACGCGGCCTGGTCGCGGATCAGTCCACCCGGGCCCGCGGGGCTGTGGCTGCTGGACTGGCTGGCCCGGGAGGGCTAGGCGGGGTGTACAGCTGCACGCGGTTGCGGCCCTGGTCCTTGGCGGCATACAGCGCGTGGTCGGCCAGCGACAGCAGGCGCGACAGGTCATGGCCGCCCGTTGCGCTGTCGACGATGCCGATACTCACGCTCAGTTGACCGGGCGCCAGCAACGGCAACCCGTAGAAGCCTGCGCAAATCCGTTGGGCAACCTGCGCCGCGGCCTGTGCGTCGGTGCTGGCCAGCAGGCAGGCAAACTCTTCGCCGCCGATGCGGCCCAGCACATCCTCCTGGCGAATGCTCTGGCGGGCGACCTGGCTGAAGGCGATCAGGGCCTGGTCGCCGGTCTGGTGGCCATGGATATCGTTCAGCCGCTTGAAGTGATCCAGGTCGCACAACAGCAAGGCCACCGGCTGGCCGCGCCGGGCGCAGCCGGCCAGCAGGGCTTCGCCCCGGGACAGGAAGGCGCGGCGATTGCCGATACCGGTCAGCGGGTCGGAATAGGCGGCGGCCTTGAGCTTCAGTTCGGTGCGTTCGCGGACCATGGCCAGGGTGACGTAGGCGATGCCGATGGCGTAGAGCATCGATTCGAACAGCATGAAGGCGAAAAACGCCGTGTCGTTGCCGGTCATTGCCTGTTCGAGGGACACGCCATGGTCGGTGACGGTGCGCACGGCATAGAAGCCGGTGTGCGACAGGGTCAGGAGCAGGGCGGGCAGGTAGGCCGCCTCCAGGTGCTGGCGGTTGCGCCAGAGTTCGAACGCCGACAGCGCGCCGTAGCCTGTGGCGAGCAGCGAGTACACCGTCACCCGCACCCCAAGGTCGTCATAGAAGCCTGGGATGAAGCTCCACAGCAGCCAGAACAGGGCGCCAGCGAAGATGCCCGGCAGGTGCGGGGCGCGCCCTGCAAACACGCGCATGGCGGTCCAGTTCATCGCAGCGCTGAGCAGCAGCACGATGTTGCTCAGCACCAGGGCGACGAAGGCCGGCGCCATGGCGCGCATGCTGACCAGCGCGACGCCGAGGGCGGCGAGCAGCAGCATGCTGCCCAGGTGACCGAGGGTCTGATCGCGCGCGCCACGGCTCCAGGCATGCAGGGTCAGCAACCCCATCAGGCCAAGAATGAAAATGGCCACCAGCAACAGGGTCGGGATGCTCAACAGCACGGGTATCGTTCTCCATATCCGGCCTTGCGGCCAACCGGGCGGCGCCGGTTTCCTGCGGGCATGCTAGCCGAGCAGCAGGGGCTTTGCCAGCAACCCTGGGGGCGGCTGGCCAGCCTGGATCAACGGATACTGATACCTGTGTCGCCTCAGCAGGTGCTGTCGACCAGCTGCCCGCGGCGGACCATCCGCCGCCGGGCAGGCACGGCGGCAACGGCGGCTGCGGCATTCGGCGCCTCGAGGACGATAAAGGTCGCTTCGTTGCCCACCGCCAGGCCGTAGTCGCGCTTCTGAATGACGGCTGCGCCCGCCGTGGTCGCCATCGCCAGGGCCACATTCAGGTCTTCGTCGCTGTAGAAGCCCGAGCGGTAGCCGATCAGCATGGCGCGCTGGAGCATGTCGGCATTGCCGTAGGGCCACCAGGCATCACGGATATTGTCGTTGCCGGCAAACACGTTCACCCCGGCCGCACGCAGGCGCAGGATCGGCGGGAAGGCGTGATCGCCCGGGGCGTTGGTGAGGATCGACACGCCCGCCCGGGCCAGGTCGGCGGCAATGCGCTCGACCTCATCGTCTGGCACCTGGCCCAGGGCGTAGGCATGGCTGACACTGACGCGGCCCTGCAAGCCTGCGGCAAAGGTGCGCTCGGCGATACACCGCAGTTGTTCGATGCCTTGCAGGCCCGGCTCGTGCAGGTGGATGTCGATTTTCACGCCATGACGCTCGGCAATCCCGAACACCACGTTCAACTGGCCCTCGGCATCACCGTCGAGGGTGGTCGGGTCGATGCCGCCGATGACGTCGGCGCCATCCTGGATTGCTGCTTCCAGCACATCGGCGGTGCCCGGGCAGGACATCACCCCGGCCTGGGGGAAGGCCACCAGCTCGATATCGACGATACCGCGCCATTTCTCCCGGGCCTCCATCACCGCATGCAGGTTGGTCAGGCCGGTGGTGGCGTCGACGTCGACATGGCTGCGCATGGCCACGGTGCCGAAAGACACGGCCTGGCGGATCAGGGCATCGGCGCGTTCGACGATCGGCGGCGCCAGGGCCAGCTCGCGCTTCTCCACGGCCAGGCGTTCACGCAGGCTGCCGGCGGCCTGGTGCGGGTGCCAGCGGTCGCCGACAAAACTCTTGTCCAGGTGGATATGGCCGTCGACAAAGCCGGGCAGCAGCAACTGCCCACCCAGGTCGATGCGCTCGACGCCGTCGAGCGGGCCCAGGTCTGCGCCCAGGCGAGCGATGCGGCCCTCGGCGACGGCCAGGGAAAGGGGGCTGCCGTCGGCAGCGACGGCATTGACGAATACACGATCAAACATTTCACGACCTCGTTGGAGAGGCCGCCACCCTACAAAACGTGGGTGGCCATCGGCCAATTAAATATCGGGATCGATAGCAGTGGATTCGTGAATGCCGGTATCTCAGCCGCCGATCAGGTGCTTGAGCGGATGGTAGTCGGCCTTGAGGTTGTGGGTGGCCTTGAGGATCGCTTCTTCGATCCCGCTCAGGTGAGTGCACACCAGTTCGATGGCGGCGGTCTGGTCGCCGGCTTCGAGGGCCTCGATCAGGCGCAGGTGCTCGTTGCCGCGGCAGGCTTCGTGGCGCTCGTCATCGAGGGTCGAGGCGTACAGCGAGCCGCGCTCGATCAGCTTGCGGAACCAGTCCAGCAGCACCGGGTTGTCCAGCACCTCGGCCAGGCGCAGGTGGAATTCGCCCAGCAGGTGGACGTAGCGGGCATGGTCGCCGGCATCGGCGGCGGCTTCCTCTTCGGCCACGTGCTCGCGCAGGGGCTGCAGCAAGCGCTTGTCGGCGCGGCGGCACAGTTCGGTGACGATGCCGATCTCGATCAGGCGGCGGGTTTCGAACACCGAGCGGATGTCCTCGTCGCTGGGCAACGAGACCCAGGCGCCCTTGTTCAGCTCGGTGGACACCAGGCCGTCGCCTTCGAGCTGCTTGAGCGCCGCGCGCACCGAGGTGCGGCTGACCTTGAACAGTTCGGCAAGGGAAGACTCGCCCAGTTTCATGCCGGGGCGCAGGGTGCGTTTCCTGATCGCCTCGTGGACCCCCTGGTAGACGCGTTCTACGGTCGATGCGGGGAGTTTTTCCGTCATTGCCAGCTCCGATGTTCCTTGACCGCACAAGCATGCCGTAAATGCGCGGTGACCAAAAGTTTCAAGGTGAAATTGATGAGGGCGCTCATCGCGGGGCAAGCCCGCTCCTACACCGCCCACCGTAGGAGCGGGCTTGCCCCGCGAAGCGATTTTGTGCACATAGGTATCACTATTGTGTATACGTGTTTCCGCTATTCGTTACCCATTTTCACATTTCTGCCATCTTAGGCGCTGACCGTTCGGTCAGGTAAATGACTCTCATCTCCGTTTTCCAAAATTTTTTAATCAATAAAAATCAAAAAGATAGGTGAATTTCTGTCATCCGGTCGTGATGCATTCGCCCACCGTCTGGCACACATATTGTTCCTCGAAAATCGTAAGACGAAAATTGCATACAATCTTTGTATGCATCGGCGCCCAGGCGCCCAATGGCGGTCCCAACTCTTCAAATCCAACAATAATGTGCTGGAGCACCACCGGTGCTGCAGCAGGAGCCCGGGGAACATGCAATTGGATACTTCCAAACAGCTCGATAGCGCGTACCTGCAGCCCGACGCTGCCGTTTCAGCCCAGGGACCGGGGCACGGTGGCCTGAGCCCGCGACTGCACAATGCCGACCTCGCCCCGACCAAGGCCGCCGGCCGGCGCTGGGGCGGCTACAGCATCTTCGCCCTGTGGACCAACGATGTGCACAACATCGCCAACTACTCCTTCGCCATGGGCCTGTTCGCCCTCGGCCTGTCCGGCTGGCAGATGCTTGCCGCCCTGGCAGTGGGGGCGGCGCTGGTGTACTTCTTCATGAACCTGTCCGGCTACATGGGGCAGAAGACCGGGGTGCCGTTTCCGGTGATCAGCCGCATGAGCTTCGGCATCTATGGCGCACAAGTGCCGGCGATCGTCCGTGCGGTCATCGCCATCGCCTGGTTCGGCATCCAGACCTACCTGGCCTCGGTGGTGCTGCGGGTGCTGCTGGTGGCGATCTGGCCGAGCCTGGCCAGTTACGACCACAACGCCATTCTCGGGCTCTCGAGCCTGGGCTGGGCCAGCTTCGTCGCCATCTGGTTCGTGCAGTTGGTGATCCTGACCTTCGGCATGGAGATGGTGCGCAAGTACGAATCCTTCGCCGGCCCCGTGATCCTCTCGACGGTGCTGGTGCTGGCGGTCTGGATGTACCTGCGGGTGGACGGCAACCTGGCCTGGTCGGTGGGCGAGCCGCTGACCGGCGCCAAGGCCTGGACCCAGGTGTTCGCAGGCGGTGCGCTGTGGCTGGCCATCTATGGCACGCTGATCCTCAACTTCTGCGACTTCGCCCGCTCTTCGCCGTGCCGCCGCACCATCCGTGTCGGCAACTTCTGGGGCCTGCCGGTGAACATCCTGGTGTTCGCGGTGATCAGCTTCGTGCTGTCCGGGGCGCAGTTCAGCATCGATGGCACGGTGATCGACAGCCCGACCCAGATCATCGCCGCGATTCCCGACAAGACCTTCCTGGTGCTGGGTTGCCTGGCGTTCCTGATCGTCACCGTGGCGGTGAACATCATGGCCAACTTCGTCGCCCCGGCCTTTGTGCTGTCGAGCCTTGCGCCTAGCCGCCTGAACTTTCGCCGCGCCGGCCTGATCAGCGCCACCCTGGCGGTACTGATCCTGCCCTGGAACCTCTACAACAGCCCGCTGGTGATCGTCTACTTCCTGTCTGGCCTGGGCGCGCTGCTCGGCCCGCTGTACGGGATCATCATGGTCGACTACTGGCTGATCCGCAAAGCCCAGGTGCATGTGCCGGACCTCTACAGCGAGGCAGCCAGCGGCACCTATCACTACACCCGCGGGGTCAACTACAAGGCCATTGCCGCCCTGGTGCCCTCGGCCATCGCCGCCGTGATACTGGCCCTGGTACCGGCCTTCAGCGACCTGACGCCGTTCTCCTGGCTGTTCGGCGCGGCCATTGCCGGCGGCGTGTACTACCTGATCTCCGATCGCAAAAAACACTATGTGGACTGTTCCGGCGAGCACTTTGCCGTCGACAGCGCCCAGCACTGAGCGTCACGCACAAGGAATCGACCCATGAGAATACTGGTAGTCAACGTCAACACCACCGCCTCCATCACCGAGGCCATTGCCCGCCAGGCACGCAGCGTGGCCTCGCCGGGTACCGAAATCGTCGGCCTGACCCCGCGCTTCGGCGCCGAGTCGGTGGAAGGCAACTTCGAGAGCTACCTGGCCGCCATTGCCGTGATGGAGCGGGTGCTGAGCTACGACCAGCCCTATGACGCGGTGATCCAGGCCGGCTACGGCGAGCATGGCCGCGAAGGTTTGCAGGAGCTGCTCAACGTGCCGGTGGTGGACATCACCGAGGCGGCTGCCAGCGTCGCGATGTTGCTGGGTCACCGATATTCGGTGGTCACTACCCTGGATCGCACCGTGCCGCTGATTGAAGACCGTCTGAAACTGGCTGGCCTTGAGGCTCGCTGCGCGTCAGTGCGGGCCAGCGGCATGGCGGTGCTGGAACTGGAAGAAGAGCCGGAGCGGGCCATCGAGTCGGTGGTGCGCGAAGCGGAGGAGGCGGTGCGGGTCGACAAGGCCGAGGTGATCTGCCTGGGCTGTGGCGGTATGGCCGGGCTGGATGAGCGTATCCAGGCGCGTACCGGGGTGCCGGTGGTCGATGGTGTGACGGCGGCGGTGGCGCTGGCCGAATCCCTGGTGCGCTTGAAGTTGAGCACCTCGAAGGTGCGCACCTATGCCCAGCCACGACCCAAGCAGATCCTCGGCTGGCCGCGCGCACTACTAGGATGATGCGCCTGTAGGAGCGGGCTTGTCCCGCGATGCGATGTGACTGACACACCGCCATCGCGGGACAAGCCCGCTCCTACGTTACGAGGCTGCGATCGGGCGCAGGTTTACGGCCGCTGCGCGCCCGATCGCAGCCTGGCGGCAGCGGCTACATCAGGCTCAGTCGTGTTTGTGCTTGTGTTTATGCTTGTGCTTGCGCTTGTAGTCGTTGCTGCCGGAGTCGTGGCGATCCTTGTCGGCGATGTGGTTACCCAGGGCACCGCCGGCAGCGCCACCCAGGCCTGCGCCGATGGTCGAGCCGGTCTTGCCGCCGATCTGGTTGCCGATCACCGAGCCACCGGCCGAGCCCAGGCCGCCGCCAATGGCCGCCTCGGTGCGGTTGCCCTTGCGGGCGCCGACCGCACTACCGGCCGCACCACCCACACCGGCACCAATGGCCGCGCCGGTGCTGCCGCCGATCTGCTGGCCAACTGCGTTACCCAGCGCACCGCCCAGGCCACCGCCGATGGCGGAATTGACATCGCTGTCGGCCATGGCGACCTGGGATAGCAGGATACCCAATGTCAAAGCAGGAATTGTAAAACGCATGTTGTGAGCCTCAGGCAAAACGGTTGTCAGTCAGGAAAATGTACAGCGGGCGATCAATCGTCATCGTCGTCGTCATCGTCACGGTCGCGACGGCGGTCGTTGTCGTAGTAGCGATAGCGGTCGTCATCGCGGTAGCGCTTGTCGTACTTGCGATGGTCGCGGTCGTCATCCCAATCGCGTGAATAGCGATGGTCGCGGTCATAGCGGTGATCGTCACGGTCGTAATCGTGGTAGTAGCAACCGGCGGTGGACAGCACCGTGGCGATCAAGGCAAAGCGGGTCAGGTGTTTCAGCACTGTGGATCCTTTATCCGCACAGCGGGGGAAGGTTACACGCTCTGACCACGATTTCAGAATTTTGTTTCCCACCGCCCCCGGGGCGGGGCTGGACAGCCGGGCAAAAAAAGGCCCACGCAAGGTGGGCCAAAGGACGTTTCTGAAGGGAGAGGAGCCCAACAGTATCGACGTGCAGTTAAGTGGGCGTTAACACCTGCCCGGGGTAGAAAACGGGCTAGTCATTCACCCGTGGCAGTTCGATGCGCGCCAGCAGGCCGCCACCTGGCCGGTTGTGCAGGGTCAGCTCGCCGCCCTGTTCGCGTATGGCGGTGCGGGCCGACGGCAGGCCCAGGCCGACGCCACCGGTGTTGCGGTTGCGTGAACTTTCCAGGCGGAAGAACGGCACGAACACCTCTTCCAGCGCGGCGTCGGGAATGCCCGGGCCCTGGTCGCTGACCTCGATGAGCAGGGTATGGGTCGTGCTGATCAGGCGCATTTGGGGGGCGCCGGCATACTTGACGGCATTGTCGATCAGATTTGTTACGGCACGTTTCAAACCCAGTGGCCGACCCTGGTACACCAGGTTTGCCGGCCCCGTGAACGCCACTTCGATCTGCTGGTCGCGGTAATCGTCGACCAGGGTCCACAGCAGCTCGGCAAGGTCGAACGGTGTGGTGGTTTCCAGGCGGGTTTCGTCGCGGAAGAAGCTCAGCGCGGCGTTGATCATGTGCTGCATTTCATCGACATCGCGAAACAGCTTGCGCTGCTGCTCGGGGTCTTCGATGAATTCACCGCGCAGGCGCATGCGCGTCAGCGGCGCGCGCAGGTCATGGGAAATCGCTGCGAGCATCTGCGTACGCTCGGCGATGAAGTGCTGGATCTGCGCCTGCATGGTGTTGAAGGCGGTGATGGCTTGGCGCAGCTCATGAGGGCCTTCCGGGCGAATGGGCGGTGCGCGCAGGTCGCTGCCAAAGCGCCGCGCGGCGCGGGCGAAGCGCTGCAGGGGGCCGGCCAGCTGGCGGGTGCCGACCCAGGCCACCAGCACGGCGGCGACCAGCGCCAGGAGGCCGATGATGGTCAGGCGCATCCCCGTGCTCAGGCCCCAGCTGCGGTACGGCGGGGTAAAGGCCAGCCAGCTGCCATCGGCCATCTGCATCATCAGCTTGTAATGCGCATCGGGGCTGCCCTTGGGCCAGTCGCCGGGTTGGAAACCTTCGAGCCGGCGTGGGCGGGTGGCCAGCAGCTCGTGCAATTCCGGCACCGTCTCGATCTCGATCGTTTCACCGGGGCCGGGCAGGGCGAATGGCGCACGTTCCGGATTCCACTGCACCTGCAACTGCGGGTTGCTCGCGGCATTGGCCAACCGCTCGCGCTGATCGCGGGGCGCCGCTTCGAGCATGCGGGCGGTCACGGCGATCTGTTCGAGCAGGCCGGTCTTGCTCAGGGGCGGGCGCGCCCAGACCCCGGCCACCTGTACGAAGAGGAAGTTGAGCAGCACCGAAATCAGCATGGCGGCGATGATGGTCAGGGCGATGCGCCGGCTGATGCCGTCGCGGCGAAGGTCGAGACGGATCATCAGCGACTGACCTTGGCGTCGAACATATAGCCACCGTTGCGCACGGTGCGAATCAGCGCCGGGCGTTTGCTGTCCGGCTCGATCTTGCGCCGCAGGCGGCTGACCTGCACGTCGATGCTGCGGTCGTAGGCTTCATGGCCGTGGCCGCGGGCCAGGTCGATCAGTTGCTCGCGGGTGAGGATGCGCTGCGGGTGTTCGAGGAACACCAGCAGCAGGTCGAACTCGCCGGCCGACAGCGGCACCATGACGCCTTGCGGGGTGCGCAGCTCGCGGCGGGTGACATCCAGCTGCCAGTCGTCGAAGCGGATCAAGGGCCGGGTCTCTTCGATCTGCGCACGCAGTTGCTCACCGGCGCGGCGCTGCACGGCGCGCAGGCGGGCCAGCAGTTCGCGGGCGTCGAAGGGCTTGCCCAGGTAATCGTCGGCGCCCAGTTCCAGGCCAACGATGCGGTCACTCAACTCATCCATGGCGGTGAGCATGATGATCGGGATGCCGGTGGTGCTGCGCAGCTTCTGGCACAGGGTCAGGCCGCTTTCGCCGGGCAGCATCAGGTCGAGGATGATGGTATCCGGGCGCTGCTGTTCGATGGCCGCCCACATGGCCGTGCCATTGGCGGCCAGGTCGACCTCGTAGCCGTGCATGACAAAGAACTTCTTCAGCAGGGCACAAATTTCCACGTCGTCATCGACAATCAGCAGTCTGCTCACGTTGGGGTCCAGTGGGGCCTGAAAAGTGCGTATCTAAAACCATTCTGGGCCGCCGGTCATATATTTCAATCGAGTAACAATCCTTCGGTCGCGACACAAAGCGGACATCTGCCAGCAAAGCGCCGACGTCATCCTGAGGGCAGTCCAAACCAAGGGAATACTCCATGCCGGCACAACCTCCGATCGATGGCCTCGACTGCAGTCAAGCGCTGACCCTCGACCTGCGCACCCGGGACCTGTGGCGCAATGCGCTGCTCAGCTACCAGGATTCGCGCCTGAGTCTGTGTGAGGACGGTACGCATATGATCCTCAGCCACTACTTCGAACGCTACAACCCCACCAGCAGCCAATGGATGGAGTACAGCTACAAGGTGCCGGTGACCGAGCTGGTGCACTGGATCATGGGCAACGGCCATCTGCATGTCGAACGCTCCGGCACGGCGCCCAAGCCTGTCAGGCAACACGGTGGGGGTGCCTGTCATGCGTAAGCAGATGATCGCGCCGGTGCTGTGCCTGTCGCTGATGATGACCGGCTGCAGCCACAACCGGGTCACGCCCAAGGAGTATTCGGGCTTTCTGCGCAACTATGACCAGTTGAGCGAGCACAAGACCGCCTCGGGTGATTCGGTGTTGCGCTGGCTGAGCCCCGATCTGCACATGGAGCGCTACAACCAGGTGTACATCGCACCGAGCCAGTTCTACCCCGTGCCCCAGGCCAGTACGCGGATCCCCGAGTCGACCCTGAAGGCGGTGACCACCTACTACGACGCTGCGCTCAAGCGTGAACTGGGCAAGGTCCTGACCCTGGTCGAGCAACCGGGCCCCAACACCCTGATCGTGCGTCCGGCAATCACCTCGGTCGGCGCCCACACCCAGGCGCTGCATTATTACGAATGGCTGCCGGTGACCCTGGTGGCCGCCGGGGTCAGCAGCGCCATCGGCATTCGCGACCTGGACAGCGTGATCGCCACCGAAGCGGCCTTCCTCGATGGCGGCAGCCGCGCCGTGGTCGCCGAAGTGGTGCGCAAGGGCACCGGCCTGCCGCTGGAGAACGACGATCAGGTGATGACCGCCGACAACCTCAAGGTGGTGCTCGACGGCTGGGCGCAGGACTGGCGCCAGGCTGCCGAGTCCATCCAGCAGCAGAAATTCGCTGCACTCAAAGGGCAAAAATCCACGGCACCATGAACACGCTGACCACCATCACCAGCAGGGTGAAGGGCACCCCGACCTTGACGAAGTCGGCAAAGCGGTACTGCCCCGGGCCCAGCACCAGGGTGTTCACCGGTGAGGACACCGGCGTCATGAACGCCGCCGAGGCGGCCAGGGCGACGATCATCGCAAAGGGATAGGGCGAGGCACCGAGTTGCTCGGCGGTACTGATTGCCACCGGTGCCATCAGCACGGCGGTGGCGGTGTTGGAGATGAACAGGCCGATGATCGCGGTGATGGCGAACAGGCTGGCCAGAATCATGTAGGGGCCGGCGCTGCCCAGTACCTGTACCAGCGCGTTCACCGCCAGGGCGATGCCGCCGGTCTTCTGCAAGGCCAGGGCAAAGGGCAACATGCCGACGATCAGCACCAGGCTCTGCCAGTGGATCGCCCGGTAGGCGCTGTTCATGTCGATGCAGCGTCCGGCGCCCATCAACAGGCAGCCGATCAGGGCGGCGATGACATTGGGCACCACGCCGCTGATCATCAGGCCGACCATCACTGCCAGGCTGACCAGCGCATAGGGCGCCTGGTTCAGGGCGGGGGCGACGTTGTCCACTTCCGCCGGCAGGCTCAGGACCAGGAAGTCCTTGGGCTGGGCTTGTAACTGGCGCACCGCTTTCCACGGACCGATCACCAGCAGGGTGTCGCCGAGCTTGAGTTTCTCTTCCACCAGCTGTTCTTCGATGGCGTTCTGGCCGCGGCGCAGGCCCACCACGTTGAGGTCCCAGCGGCTGCGGAAATTCAGCTCCAGCACGCTTTTGCCGATCAGTTGCGAGCCGGGCACCACCGCCACCTCGGCCATGCCGACGGCGTGGGACTGGTCGATGAAATAGGCGGCCTTGAAGTGCAGCGGTTCGAGCTTCATGGTCTGGCACAGGCTGCGCAGGTCGTCGCGTGGGGCGAACAGGTCGAGCAGCAGCACATCGCCCTCGTGCACCGTGGTGCTGGAGTCGGGGCTGATCACCCGGGTGGTGAACTTGTGCTGGCGTTCGATACCGACCACGTTGGCGCCGTGCACGGTGCGCAGCTTCAGTTCGCTCAGGCTGTGACCGATCAGGGGGGAGTCCGGGCGCACCCGCAGGCGGCGTTCACGGCCGGCCAGCTTGTAGTCGATGACAAGGTCGAGCAGGGTGCGGCGGGTTTGCGGGCTGCCATCCTTGCGCACCTCGCCGCTGAGCCAGTGGCGGGTCAGCAGCATGTAGCCGACGCCTAGGGCGAGGATCACCAGGCCGAAGGGGGTGAAGCTGAAAAAACCGAATCCGCTTACGCCGTGACGCACCAGCTCACTGTGCACCACCACGTTCGGTGGCGTGGCCACCAGGCTGAGCATGCCGCTGATCAGCCCGGCAAAGCTCAGCGGCATCATCAGGCGGCTGGGCGAGACCTTCATGCGCGCGGCGATGCTGAGCACCACCGGGATGAAAATGGCGACCACGCCGGTGGAACTCATCACCGAGCCGAGCCCGGCGACGCAGACCATCAGCAGCACCAGCAGGCGCACCTCGCTGTTGCCGGCGCGGTCGGCCATCCACTCACCGATGCGGTAGGCGATGCCGGTGCGCACCAGGCCTTCGCCGATGACGAACAACGCAGCGATCAGCACCACGTTGGGGTCGCTGAAACCGGCCAGGGCTTCCTGGACGCTGAGGATGCCGGTCAGCGGCAGGGCCACGATCATCAGCAGGGCGACCACATCCATGCGTGGCCGGTTGATGATGAACAGGGCGACGCTGGTCAACAGCAGGCCCAGCACCCAGAGCAATTCGTGGTTCATGCGATCTTCCTGATACGTACACGCTCGAGAGTCTGGCAGAAAGTGCAGGGTGGTTTATTGATATGGACACAACCTAGGGGCTGCCGGCTCCCACAGTGATTCGGTGTACACAGGCCATTGTAGGAGCTGGCGAAGCCTGCGATCGACCGCGCAGCGGTCGCAACCTCTCCCCCTACAGGGATGCTCTAAGCAACTCGGCACCCTGGTTACGCACATTGCCTACCGCCTTGTCGACCCGATACCAGTCGAACGCCTCGGCCGGTTCGCCCAGGTTGAGCAGCATCTGCTCGGCCTGGGCCTTGTCGCAGTCGGGGTTCAACCATGCCCTGGCCAGGTCCGGGGCCAGGGCGACCGGTCGCCGGTCATGGATATCGACCATGCCGCCGGCGCTGTCGGCGGTCACGATGACAAAGCCGTCATCCTCGCCCACCCCCCACTGGCCAATCCCGGCACAGAACACCGGCAGGCCGTCGCGGCGATGGATGTACCAGGGCTGCTTTTTCGGCCCGCCTTCATCGACCCATTCGAACCAGCCATCCACCGGCACGATCAACCGGTGCCCCCAGATCGCCCGGAAGTACGGCGAATGGGCGACTTTCTCCACCCGCGCATTGATCGGTGCCGCCCGGTCGCGGGCCCAGTGCGGGCGCCAGCCCCAGCGCAACCAGCGGGCCTCCTGCGCCGTGATGACGGCAACCTGGGTGCTGGGCGCCACGTTGTAATGGGCAAGCGGCTGCTCACCCACAGTGTTGACCAAGGCGCCCGGCATGCTCAGGGCGTCGACGAAGTCATGGATGCCGTGGTACTGGCTGAGTCTTCCGCACATGGAAGTAACCCCTATAGCCAAGGGTTATTGGCGCGCTGTTGAAGCTTCTCTGACTATAGCCCGCGAAGAGGTGGGGATTCGTTCGCAGGGAAGCGTACTCATGGCAAAGCAGATTCTTATCGTGGGTGGTGGCGTCGGCGGCACCATGCTCGCCAATCAACTGGTCGGCAAGCTTTATCCGGAGATCTTGCGCGATCAGGTGCGAATCACGCTGCTGTCCAACTCGCCCGATCACTACTACAAGCCGGCGTTCATGTACGTGGCCTTCGACCTGTTCTTCCAGGAGGAGCTCAAGCGCCCCGAACGCTCTTTGCTGCGCCCGGAAATAGACTTTCAGGTGCAGGAAGTCACCCGCTTCGACTTCACCGGGCAGACCGTGCACACCCGCAGCGGCAAGCGCTTGGGCTATGACTTCCTGGTGATCGCCACCGGCTGCGTGCCGGCTCCCGAACGCATCGAAGGGCTGGCCCAGGGCGGTGATCACTTCTACCAGTACGAACCGGCGCGCCAGCTGGCCCGGCGTCTGGCGAGCATCGAGCAGGGGCGGATCTTCATTACCGTGACCTTTCCGCAAACGCCGAACGTACCGCATCAGTGCGGCATCGCGCCGGTAGAGACCACCCTGATGCTCGACGACTACCTGCGTCGCCGTGGGGTGCGGGACAAGGTGGAGATCATCTACACCTATCCGACCACTGCCCAGTTGCTGCGCAACTGCCTGTTCCTGCAGCGTCCCACCGGTGAGATCCTGCCGGGCCTCTTCGCCCAGAAGAACATCCGCTTTCAGCGCGGCTTCACCCTGGGCAAGGTCGATCCCGACCAGCGTATCGCCTATTCCGAGGAGGGTGATGCGCAACCCTACGACATCCTCATGGCCACACCGCCCATCCGTGCGGTGGACGCGGTGCTCGAAAGCGGCGTGTCCCAGGCCGCGAACCAGGAGGGCTGGCTGCCGACCAACCATGAAACCTTGCAGGTCTATGGCCTGGAGGGGGTGTACGTGATCGGTGATACCGTCGACCTGCCGATCAGCAAGGCCGGAGGCGCCTGTCACAACCAGGCGCCGGTGATCGCCGACAACATTGCAGGCGAAATCCGCCTGGGCAAAACGGTGGCGGTGTATGACGGCAAGGTCCAGGCCGCCGCGCAGATGGGCCTGAACGCCGGCATGCCACTGACCTACGACTACCGTCACGATGTGCTGCCCACGCCGCCGACCAAGCTCGGCGGCCTGCTCAGGAATGGATTCAACCGTGGCCTGTACTGGGCCGTTGCCCGCGGCATGCTGTGACTTGATCCCGGGAGGAGCTGATGAACATGGACGCGACCGAAGCACTCGCCGTGCAGGGCGAAAACCCGGGTCTGGAAGCCTTCTTGAACAAACTGCAACCCTTGCTCGATGGCGGGCGGCTGGACAACCTGGTCGACCTGGCATCGCTGCTGTCGGACCTGGTCGATCTGCTCGATGCGGCCATGGTCGAAAAACTCTCGGTGCAGTTCGAGCAAGCCTCGGCCCTGAGCTGGAACCTGGGCAATGCCATTCGCCAGGCCGCGGCCCAGACCCGTCAGGACAGCGAGCCTCCCGGTATGTACGGTCTGCTGACGCTGTTGCGCGAACCGGACACCCGTCGCGGCTGCGCCCTGGTGCTCAGAACGCTGAATGCCCTGGGGCGACAGCTGTGATCCCGCGCAGGGATCCTTGAGGTCGTCAAACGTGAGAGGCGGGTGTTGACGCCCCGGCAATGCTACAGTCGGCGTTTTTTCCGACGAGGGTGTGTCATGCGGGTAGTAATGGCGGTGGTCGCTGCAGCGTTGTTGGCCGGTTGTGCTTCTTCGGCCATGGAGGCGGCCCGGGCCAAGGCGCCGACCAAAAGCTTCACGTCGAGCAAGCCGGCCGACCGTGTCGCCCAGTGCATCCAGTTCGGCTGGGAGGAGGAAGACGTGTTCGGCGTCGACGCCAGCGGCTACCTGGAGCCAAACAAGCAGGGCGGTTTTACCGTCTACACCCGCGAAGCCGAATCCTTCGCCGATATCCAGCCGCAAGGGGCGAGCACGGCTGTCAGCTACTATGCGCAGAAGAACGACAGTGTCGCGCTGCGGCGCATGGCGGCACTGGCGACCTGCCTGTAAGGCGTCAGCGCGGCATGTAGCGCAATTGCCAGCGCCGGGGGATCTTCAACGAGACCACCCCCAGCGCCAGGGCCAGCAAGGCGCTGAACAGCAGGGCGGCCAAGTCGAAGGCCTGTTCCAGCAGCACCCCGGCAATGGCGCCGACGAACATCCCGGTCCAGGGAATCAGCTGCACCCGCCAGCCGTGCCGGCGCTCGCCCAAAAGCGCCCGGCCCAGCCCTCTACCGAAGCGCGACAGCGCGCCGGTGACGTAGGTCAGGCCGATCGGCAGGCCATTCACTTCTTCGACCACGGCGTTGATCATGCCCATGGCGGTGACCGCCGCGATCAAGGCAGGCAGTTGCCAGGCGCTCGGCAACAGGCCGGCCAGGGCCAGCAGGGCGGCGATGATCGACAGCAGCGGCCAGGGTCGCCGGCCACTTTTGCGGGCGATCAGCACACCCAGGGCATTGCCCACCACGAACGCCAGCAGCACGGCGCCGATGCGCAGCACCAGGCCGAGCTCGCCCTGGCCCAGCGATACCGCCAGGCGCGTGGTGTTGCCGCTCATGAACGAGACGAAATCGCCGGTGGCCATGAAGCCGATGGCGTCGGTCATGCCGGCCAGCACCGACAGGGCGGCGACAAAGTACAGGCCGACCTTGCCGCGTAGCCTTGCGACCTGCAAGGCTCTGTCCGAACGAGTCGAGGTTGCCGGAAGCATCCGTATTCCTCCGCAAGGGTGAGGTGATACTAGGCGTTCTGCTGGGCCAGGCGCGCTTCGAGCCCGGCGATGTGCACTTGCAGACGCTCATGTTCGCTGCGTTCGGCACCGATGTCTTCGAACACGCTGATCAGGTGCTCCGGCTCGCCGTCGTGGCGGCGCTGCAGGGCGGTGCGGGCGCGTACCCAGATATAGCGACCGTCCTTGTGACGCACGCGTTTTTCCACCTCGTAGCGGGGGATTTCTCCTGCCAGCAGGCGTTCGAGCAGCTTCAGGTTGGCGCCCAGGTCATCGGGGTGGGTCAGTTGCTGGAAGGTCATGCCGTACAGTTCTTCGGCGCTGTAGCCCAACAGCTCGCACAGGCTGCTGTTGACCCGCTGCCAGCTGCCATCGGGATCGATATAGGCCAGGGCGCCCCAAGCCAGTTCGAAGATGGCGCGAAAGCGTTCCTCGCTGATGCGCAGTTCGGCCTCGGCGACCATGCGCTCGGTGTTGTCCATGCTGATGCCGACCATCTTCACCGGACGCCCGACGCTGTCGCGTACCACCGTGGCGCGCGAGGCGATCCAGCGCTGCTGGCCATCGGGGCGGGTGATGCGAAAGTCGCATTCGCAACCGGTGCCTTCGGCGATGGCCTGGGCATACAGCTGCTGCATGTGCTTGACGTCTTCTTCGCGCAGGTGCACCCAGAAGTCTTCGTTGCGGGCCACAGGCCAGCCGTAGACCTGCTCGACGTTGGGCGAGTAGGTGACCTCGTCGCTGATCAGGTTCCACTCCCAGGTGACGATGCGTGCGCCTTCCTGGGCCAGCTTCATGCGGGCTTCGCTTTCCATGATTTCGGCGGTGTAGCGCCGGCGCAGGTCGGTCATCGGCAGCTCGACCACCTGGTGCTGCTGGACGTTCTGCAGCGCCTCTTCGCCATAACGCAGCCAGATCCAGTTGACCTTGAGGAACTCGGCCAGCTTGCGCAGGTTGTCGTAATCGATCTCACCGCCCCGGGTCCATTTGTGCACGGCCGTACGCGAGATGCCCAGGGCCGTGCCCACGGCTTGCAGGGTCAGCTTGTGATGTTCGAGCAGTTCCTTGAGGCGAAAGGCGAAGCTGTTTTCCGTCATGGGGCAGGGTGTCCTGATCGGGGCCAAGAGCCTGCCAGTATACATAACCCGTTAACTTTGGGTTGACGGTAAAAACCTGGGGCCGCGGTGCGGCCCATCGCAGGCTTCGCCAGCTCCTACACACACACACACCCTGTGGGAGCCGGCAGAGCCGGCGATGAGGCCGTTACAGATCCAACACCAGACGCGCCGAACGCGCCCGCGATACACAGAGCATCATGCTCTGCTGCGCCGCTTTCTCGTCATCGCTCAGGTACTGGTCAAAGTGCTCGGCCTCGCCTTCGAGAATCGCTGTCTCGCAGGTGCCACACACGCCTTCGCGGCACAGGCACTCGACCTTGGCAGCCTTGGATTTCTCGATGGCCTGGAGAATGGTCATGCCTTCTTCGACCTGCAGCTCGGTGCCTGAGCGCGCCAGTACCACGGTGAACGCGGCGCCGGTCACGGGCGCGGCGGCGAACTGTTCCCAATGCACGCGCTGCTCGGCAATGCCGGCCTGGGCGGCGGTGGCGATCACGGCGTCGATCAGCGGCTTGGGACCGCAGACGTACAGGTGGGCATCGTCAGCCAGGCCTGCGCACAGGGCGGTGAGGTCGAGCTTGCGGTCGAGGCTGTCGATGTAGAAACGGGTGTTGCCGGCATGGGGGCCGCTTTGCAGTTGGTCCTGGAACGCGCCGTGCTCCGGGGCTCGGAAGGCATAGTGCAGCTCGTAATCGGTCGTGCCGTTTTCAAGCTCGTGCAACTGGGCCATGAACGGGGTGATGCCGATACCGCCAGCGATCAGTACATGGCGACCGGCACTCGGGTCCAGGGCGAACAGGTTGTTCGGCGTCGAGATGGTCAGTTGCGTGCCCACGTCCACCTGCTGGTGCATGAACGCCGAGCCGCCCTTGGACTGCTCTTCCAGGCGCACGCCGACCTGGTAGCTGCGGGTGTCGCGCGGGTCGCTCATCAACGAGTAGGCGTTGCTGAACTGGCTGCCGTCGGCGCCCTGCATCTGCACGATCACATGGCTGCCGCCGGTGAAGGCGGGCATTGGCGCACCATCTTCGCGGGCCAGGGTAAAGCGCTTGATCAGCGGCGTGGCCTGTTGCACGTCGGTGACGCGCACGTTGAACATTTCATATTTGTTGGCCATGTTTCACCTCGACTACAAGGGCGCGCGGCAGGCCCTGCCGCGTCCCGGAACCTGGCGCTCGATCAGACGGCAAGGCACAGGTATTTGATTTCCAGATAGTCCTCGATGCCGTACTTGGAGCCTTCACGGCCCAGGCCCGATTGTTTGATGCCACCGAACGGCGCGACCTCGTTGGAGATCAGCCCGGTGTTGATGCCGACCATGCCGTACTCCAGCTGCTCGGCGACCTTGAACACCCGGGCGATATCGCGGCTGTAGAAGTAGGCCGCCAGACCGTACTGGGTGGCGTTGGCCAGGGCGATGACTTCTTCGTCACGGGTAAAGCGCACCAGCGCCGCCACCGGGCCGAAGATCTCTTCGTCCAGCAGTTCCATGCCCGGGCCGACATTGGCCAGCACGGTCGGCTCGAAGAAGTTGCCGCCCAGGGCGTGGGCCTGGCCGCCGAGCACCAGCTCGGCGCCTTTGCCCACGGCGTCGTCGATCAGGCTGCGCACCTTGGCCACGGCCTTGTCGGTGATCAGCGGGCCGATCTGCGTGCCGTCGGCGCTGCCATGGCCGACGCCGAGCTCGCGTACGCGCTCGACGAAGCGTTCGCTGAACCGGGCGTAGACGCTGTCATGGATGTAGAAGCGGTTGACGCACACGCAGGTCTGTCCGGCGTTGCGGTACTTGGCGATCAGCGCGCCTTCCACGGCGGCGTCGATGTCGGCGTCGGCGAAGACAATGAACGGCGCGTTGCCGCCCAGTTCCAGGCTGACCTTCTTGATGGTGCTGGCGCACTGGCCCATCAGCAGGCGGCCGACCGGGGTGGAGCCGGTGAAGCTCAGCTTGCGCACCGACGGGTGGGCGGTGAACACCGCGCCGATGGCCGGCGCATCGCCGGTGACCACGCTGAACACACCGGCCGGTACGCCGGCACGTTCGGCAAGCTCGGCCAGGGCCAGGGCGCAGAAGGGGGTTTCGTTGGCTGGCTTGACCACCATGGTGCAGCCGGCGGCCAGGGCCGGGGCGACCTTGCGGGTGATCATCGCCGCCGGGAAGTTCCACGGGGTGATCGCGGTGCACACGCCGATGCCTTGCTTGATCACCAGCAAGCGCTTGTCGTTGGCGGGGCTGGGGATCACATCGCCGTAGACGCGCTTGCCTTCCTCGGCGAACCACTCGACGAAGGAGGCGGCATAGCGGATTTCGCCCAGGGCTTCGTGCAGCGGCTTGCCCTGTTCGAAGGTCATCAGCCGGGCCAGGTCCTGCTCGTGTTCGAGCAGTAGTTCGAACCAGCGGCGCAGGACCTGGGCGCGGTCCTTGGCGGTGCGCGCCCGCCAGTCGGCCAGGGCCGCTTCGGCGGCTTCGATGGCGCGTTCGGCTTCAGCGCCGCCCATCAGCGGCACATGGCCCAGCAGCGTGCCATTGGCCGGATCGGTCACTGCAAGGCTGCGGCCGTCGTCGGCATCGCACCAGCGCCCGTCGATGTAGGCTTGCTGGCGCAGCAGGGTATTGTCATTGAGTTGCATGCAAGGCACTCCGAAGACCGCCACAGGCGTGTGGGCCTGCGGCGGGGGTTATCAGTCGTCGAGGTGGGCGACGGCGATCAGGTTGTGGAAGTGGGCGATGCCGTGCTCGCTCATGCCGCTGCGTTGACGGTCGGCCATGATCCGGCCCTGGCCACGGTAGCCGCGGGACTTCAGACCCTTCTGCACGCTTTCGACCAGACGCAGGTCTTCCGGGCGGAACACTTCGCGGTACCAGTCGATCAACTTCTGCTGCTCTTCGGTGATGTCCTTGTTGAGGAAGTAGATGTCGTAGTGCTGCAGGGTGGTTTCGGCATCGACCGGGAACTCGTAGATCACGGTCATGAAGTTGCCTCCTGGCGGCACGTTGAACATGGTGCAAGGCCAGGCCCAGAAACCGGCGAAGGACGGGTCCTTGACGCTTTCATCGAATTTGAACGACTGCTCCGACGGCTTGGCCAGACCGTATTGCAGGGTCCAGTTGCCGTAGGTGCTGTGGCTGTACTGGCCGACGTCCACCGAGTCGGAGAAGCCCGGGTGGGCCGGGGCGCAGTGGTAGCACTCCAGGTAGTTGTCGACGATCGACTTCCAGTTGGCCGGGGTGTCGCTGACAAAACGCGCGGCCAGGTGCAGGTCGTCGATCACCGCGCAGGCTTCGCGCATGCGCTTTTGCAGGCCTGGCAGCTGGTCTTCGACGGAGCCGGCATCCCTGTCCATGTTGATGAAGATGAAGCCTGCGTACTCTTCGACGCGCAGTTGCACCAGCGAGGAGTTTTCCTTGTCGAAGTTCACCACGTTGTCGCAGTTACGGGCGTGGGCCAGGTCGCCATCGAGCTTGAAGGTCCAGGCGTGGTACGGGCAGGTGATGACGTTCTTGGCCTTGCCGCTGCCTTCGAGCAGCTGGTGGCCACGGTGCGGGCAGACGTTGTAGAAGGCGCGCAGCACGCTGTCGCGGCCACGCACGACGATGATGCTTTCGCCGATCACTTCACGGGTGATGTAGGCGTTGTTCTCGGCCACTTCACTGCGGTGGCCGACACAGATCCAGCTGCGGGCGAAGATGGCTTCCTTCTCGTGCTCGAACACCGAGGCCTGGGTGTAGAAGCTGGCCGGGATGGTGAACGCCTCGTCGGCGTTGGCGCAGAAGTCGGCGGGCAGGCGTTTGAAGTCATTCATGATCGGTTCTCTCACAAGCTCGGTTTTATTTGTTGGTTAACGCGTATCTATCAGTTAACAAATCAGGCAAAAAAATTTGGCCTTGCTGTAGGAGCGGGCTTGCCCCGCGATGAGGCCAGACTGGCCGGCTTCATCGCGGCACAAGGCCGCTCCTGCAGTCTTATCAGTGCACGGCGGCAGCGCTGCGTGGCACCTGGTGTTGCGGTTCTTCCCCGGCCAGTCGCGCCGCTTCTTCCTCGATCTTGTAGGCCGGCACCTGGCCGTAATCCTGCAGCATCCATTTGAAGAAGCCGTAGATCTTCACCAGCAGGATCACCATGAACGGAATGGCGGTCAGCACCACGGCGGTTTTCATGGTCGACAGCGAGGCCTTGGCGAACAGCATGGCCAGCGGCACCAGGGTCAGCACCACGCACCAGAACAGGCGGTGGGTCGGCGTCGGGTCGTCGCCTTCACTCAGATTGCGGGTGCTGGTGGCGGCGACGGCATAGGCCGCGGCATCCATGTGCGAGGCGCAGAAGATCGCCATGATGAACAGGTACACGCCAAGGAACACCTGACCCCATGGCAGGGCCAGCAGCAGGTGGGTCACCGCCGATTCGCCGCCTTGCTCGCTGAGCATCTTCGGCACATCGACCGCGCCGGTGATGAACTGGTGCATGCTGTAGCTTTCCAGGGCGCCGAAGAAGAACCAGCACCCGAAGCTGCCGCCCATCAGCAGGGCGAACACCACTTCCTTGATCTGGCGGCCACGCGACACGCGGGTCACGAACATGGCCACGCCCGGTGCGTAGGAAACCCACCACAGCCAGTAGAACACCGTCCAGTTGCGGGTGAAGGCACCGTCGCCGGCCGGGTCGGTGAACAGGCTCATGTGCACGTAGTTCTGGATCATCAGGCCAATGGAGTTGGCGGTGTTGTTGATGGTGAACTGGGTCGGACCGACCAGCAGTACCACGGCGGCAAACACCAGCGCGCCGATGCAGACCATCTTGCTCAGGCGCTGCAGGCCGCCATCGATGCCGATGTAGGAGCTGAGCGAGAACATGATCGCCACCGCGCCAATCACCATCAGTTGCACGGTGAAGGTGTCGGGTGTACCGGTCAGGTCATGCAGGCCGCGGGTCAGGGTCGAGGCGGTGAGGGCCAGGGAAACGGTCAGGGCGCCCATCATGGTCAGCAGGAAGATCAAGTCGACCGTACGGCCAACCGGGCCGGTGGCCTTGAAGCCGGTGACCGCTTCGACGATCGAAGCCAGGTTCAGGCCGCTCTTCTTGCGGACATGGAAGTGGTAGGCCATGGCCAGCGAAGCCAGGGCATAGATCGACCAGGCGCTGACGCCCCAGTGGAAGAACGAGTAGCCGACGCTGTACTCGAGCGCCTTGGGGGTGGCGGCGGCGATGTTCAGGCCCGGGGTCTGGTAGTAGTAGGCCCATTCCATCACGCCCCAGTAGAGGGTCGAGGAACCCATGCCGGCGCAGATGAACATGAACACCCAGGTGGCGGTGGCGTATTCGGGTTTGCCACTGCCCAGGCGGATGTTGCCGTATTTGCTCAATGCCAGGTACAGCACGGCCAGGGAGCTGCCGAACACCAGCACCTGGACGCTGGTGCCGAAGGTACGGGTGGACAGTTCGAACAACTGGTTGGCCGCGTTTTCGGCCTGGGCCGGGAACACTGCAAGGCCGATCACGGTGAGCAGCACGGCTATCAGGCTCACGGTGATCAGGAACACATCAATCTTTTTATTCTTGTGCGACATCATCGTCTCCTGGACGTTGGCGTACTTATCTATACCCGGCAGGCAAACCGGGGTGTTGCGGTACTGCTCCTTCCTTGGCTGTTAACTTTTAGTTAACGTGAATCTTTGGGTTAACAGATTTTGCATACAATCCAACCCGCTCGCAAGAGGGACGGGGCCGATTTGTCAGACAATTCTGATAATCGGCCCCGTGGCATCAACCTTCGATCAGGGCGGTGATCGCCTGGCCGACTTGCTGGGTGGACTGCTGGCCACCCATGTCGCGGGTGGTCTGCCCTGCGGCGATGACTTGCTCGATGGCCTTGAGGATGTCGTCGTGGGCGGCGCGGTAGCGTGGGTCGGCGCCGTCGTCGCCGAGGAAGTCGAGCATCAGCGCGCCGGACCAGATCATGGCGATCGGGTTGGCGATGTTCTTGCCGTAGATGTCCGGGGCCGAGCCGTGGACCGGTTCGAACAGCGACGGGAACTTGCGCTCCGGGTTGAGGTTGGCCGACGGCGCGATGCCGATGGTGCCGGCGCAGGCAGGGCCCAGGTCCGAGAGGATGTCGCCGAACAGGTTGGAGGCCACCACCACGTCGAAGCGGTCCGGCTGCAGCACGAAGCGGGCGCAGAGGATATCAATGTGCTGCTTGTCCCAGCTGATTTCCGGATAATTGGCAGCCATGGCGGCGGTGCGCTCGTCCCAGTAGGGCATGCTCACGGCCATGCCGTTGGACTTGGTCGCCGAGGTCACGTGCTTGCGCTCACGGGTCTGGGCCACGTCGAAGGCGTACTTGAGGATGCGGTCGACACCACGACGGGTGAATACCGACTCCTGCAGGACGAACTCGTTATCGGTGCCTTCGAACATGCGCCCGCCCAGGGACGAGTATTCGCCTTCGGTGTTCTCGCGGATCACCACGAAGTCGATGTCGCCCGGCTCGCGGCCGGCCAGCGGGCATGGCACGCCGGGGAACAGGCGTACCGGGCGGATGTTCACGTACTGGTCGAAGTCGCGGCGGAACTTGAGCAGCGAGCCCCACAGGGAGATGTGGTCCGGGACCTTGTCCGGCCAGCCGACCGCGCCGAAATACAGGGCGTCGAAGTCCTTGAGCTGCTCGAACCAGTCGTCGGGCATCATCTTGCCGTGGGCCAGGTAGTAGTCGCAGCTGGCCCACTCGAAGAATTCGAAGCTGATGTCCAGGCCATGTTTGCGCGCGGCGGCCTCGACCACGCGGATACCTTCGGGAAGCACTTCGTTGCCGATACCGTCTCCGGGGATGGCGGCGATTCTGAAAGTCTTGCTCATGGGGGCGCACTCGTTGTCTAGGGAACAGGTGCGGACCATGCTATAAGGGCTTGATTCAGAGATAATCTCGCCATTCATAGATTCTTAGTGCACGAACCGTGAATAATCTACCGAGCCTCGACGACCTCAATATCTTTATCCAGGTGGCCAAGCGCGCCAGCTTCGCTGCCGTGGCCGACGAGCTGGGCATGTCGGCGGCCTTTATCAGCAAGCGCATCCGCGTGCTCGAAGAAACCCTCGACGTGCGCCTGCTGCACCGCACCACCCGACGGGTGACGGTGAGCGAGGAGGGCGAGCGGGTCTATCAGTGGGCCCAGCAGATCTTCGATGCGGTGCAGCGCATGGGCGACGACATCAGCGCCCAGCACCGCGAGCCGGCCGGGCAGCTGCGCATCGCCAGCAGCCTGGGGCTGGGGCGGCGCTTCGTTGCCCCGGCGCTGTCGGAGCTGGCCGAGCGGTATCCGCGCCTGGATATTCGCCTGGACGTGCATGACCGGCTGGTGGACCTGATCGAGGAAGGGGTCGACCTCGATATCCGCGTGGGCAACATCATCGCCTCGAACCTGATCGCCAAGCCGCTGGCCCGCAACCGCCGGGTGCTGTGCGCCGCGCCGGCCTACCTGGCCCGGCGCGGCACGCCCAAGGTACTGGCGGACCTGGCCAGCCATGATTGCCTGGTGATCAAGGAGCGCGACCACCCCTTCGGCGTCTGGCAACTGGAAGGCCCGGCGGGGGAGGAAAGCGTGCGGGTCACCGGCAGCCTGTCGAGCAACCACGGCGAAGTGGCGCACCAGTGGTGCCTGGATGGGCGCGGGATCTTGCTGCGCTCGTGGTGGGATGTGCACGACAGCCTGGCAGACGGGCGCCTGGTCCAGGTGCTGGGCGACTATCACCAGCCGGCGGATATCTGGGCGGTGTACACCTCGCCGCTGGCGAGTTCGGCCAAGGTGCGGGTGGCGGTGGAGTTTTTCCGGCAGTACTTTGCCGAACGGTACAGTCTGCCGGATCTGGGCTGACCTCATCGCTGGCGATGCCAGCTCCCACAGAAACGCCGCCATCCTGTGGGAGCCGGCATCGCCGGCGATGACTGCAACGCAGCCCTCAATCACTTCAGAAGCTGTAATCCAGCGTCGCAAGATACGACCGCGGCTCGCCCATGATCCACTGCTCGCCACTGTGCGCCGTCGCTGCATATCGGCGATCCAGCAGGTTGTTCAACTGCAACCCCAACCGCACATCAGGTAGCACCTGCCAGCCCAGGTTGGCGTCGACCACGGTAAAGCCCGGCACTGTCTGGGTATTGGCCGTGTCGGCATAACGCTCATCGACATAACGCAGGCCCATGCCGGCCTCCAGGCCATGGCCCAGGCCCTTGTTCACCCACAGGTTGGCGGTGCGCCGTGGCACGTTGCTCGGCCGGTTGCCGGCGCGGGAGACCGACTCACCACCCACCGTCTGCTCGAAGTCGTCGTATCTGGCACGCACCACCGAGGCGTTGGCCGAGACCTGCCACTGGTTGGCCAGGGCCAGTTCCAGGGTCGCTTCCAGGCCGTCGGAGGTCTGTTGCCCGGCCTGCTCCTTCTGGTGGGTGACGGGGTTGTCGACCAGCAGTTTCTTCTTGACGATGTGATAGGCCGCCAGGGTCCATTCGCCACGACCCTCCCAGAACAGCTGCTTGAGGCCGAACTCGGTCTGCTTCGCTTCGGTCAGGTCGAAATTCTGCTGGGCGGGGCTGAGGGTGATCAGGTCGCTGACGCCGTCTTCGCTGGTGGAATACTGGCCGTACAACGACAGCTCGTCGGTGACCGCGAACACCAGCCCGGCGCGCCAGTTGCCGCCGCCGAGGCTGCGGTCGGTGCGGGAGTCATTGATCAGGTCGGTGCGGTCGATGTGGTTCTGATCGCGGCGGATGCCGGTCACCAGTGACCAGCGCTGCGACAGCTGTGTGCGGTTCTCGGCGAACAGGGCGAAGGTACGGGTGGTGCTGTGGGTTTGCGGGCGGGTCGGGTCCTGGCTGTGGAAGTCGCCAGGCGCCGGGTTCCACGGGTCGACGAAGTCGCCACCGATGTCGGTGTAGGGCGAGTTGCTGTCGATGCCAAAGCGGATGCGGTTGTACTCGGCACCCACCACGGTCTTGCTGGCAAGGCCGAACAGCGAGTGGTCGAAGGTGAAGCTCTGGCGGTCGCCGAGCTGTTCCTGGTGGTGCTTGATCTCAAGATAGCTGCCGCGTTCGAGCAGGCCCTGCCCAGGGTCCCAGGTGTAATCCTCGGCATTGCGCCAGTGGCGGCGGCTCTTGATGTAGTAGAGCTGGTTGCTGGCGCTGAGCGAATCGCTCAGGGTCCAGTCGCTGGTCAGGCGCGTCCACTCGTCGTGGTAGCGCTGCACGTCGTTGCGCACGTTGTAGTTCTTCTTGCGCACGCTGTCGCGGTAATGGCCGTCGATCAAGGGCGTGCCGAAGTAGTTCATCGGCTCGGCATCGCCGCGTTCGTGGGCCAGGGTGAAGCTCAACGTGTCGCTGGCATCGAAGCGCAGGGCGGCGCTCATGGCCAGGTTCTGCGAGTCGCCGCGGTCAACCCAGCCGTTGCCTTGCTGGCGGTCGAGGGTCAGCCGGTAGCTCAGTCGCTCGCTCAGCGAACCGCCGCTGTCCAGGCCCAGTTGCTGGCGATCGTAGCTGCCGTAGCCCAGGCGCAGGTGGTTGCTGATCTCGCCGGCGAAGGGCTTTTTCGGGATCACGTTGACCACCGCACCGGTGGCGCCTTCGCCGTAGAGCACCGAGGCCGGTCCCCGGATGATGTCGATGCGCTCGACCATCCACGGGTCCACCGGGAAGGTCTGGGTGCCGGCGCCGGTGTACATCCGCGAGCCGTCGAACAGGGTCATCACCGAGTCGTGTCCGGTAAAGCCGCGTGCCGACAGGGCGGTGTTGCCGTTGCCCGGCGTGGCGATCGAGGTAATGCCCGGCGAGCGGCTGACGGCGTCCTGCACGGTGAGGTTGTTGCGGCCTTCGATGACCTCGGCGCTGAGGCTGCTGGTACTGGCCGGGGTGTCCAGGGCGCTGAGGTTCAGGCGCGAGCCGGCCGGCAGGGGCGTGGCCAGGTTGATCGGCGAGGTGTCGCTGCTGCTGGTGATGGCCGTCGAGGGCAGGGCCAGGGGCGTCGGCTCGCTGTCTTGGGCGAAGGTCGGCAGGGACAATGCAAGGCAAGGCGCCAGGGCATTGGCTGCCAGGGTGTGAAGCTTGGAGTTACGGGACATGTCGTTCCACATTGAACAGGAAGAAATGAATCCCGGAGGGAACAACGCATGGAGGAATCGCGCGCGCACAGGCGAGCGCAAACCGGCCTGCGCCCGCCCACCGCGGGGTTGCCAAACGAAGCTTCAGGCCGGTCTCCGGGCTTGCGAGGGTCGTGAAGGCCTTCACCTTCCCATGCCGCGGCACAGTGGTGTTTCGAAGGCTTCGCTCGCTTACCGTTGCGGGGGCAGCGCCGGACTGATCACTTGATGTGACGCACCGGCTTCCCGTTTCACCCTGCGCACGGCGGCGCAGGACACCTGAAACTGGCGCGCATCTGACCACCGAATGTCTTTGCAGTCAACGACTTGGGAGAATGTTGCGGCGCAGGCCCAGGGGTCAGAAAAGCGCCTGGGTCAGTACCTGCGGGCCTTCGCCGATCCGATCCTGGATGATGTGTTGCACGCCATCGAGCTCCCTAATTGCCGCAAGGACCTCGGGATAATGCTCGGGCGTGCAGAGCACATGGGCGTTCGGGCCGGCATCGAAGGTCGTACAGGCATCGAGGCCGTCACGTCGAAGTTGTTGAACCCGGTAGAACACCGAGAGGGTTGCCGGTTGCCAATAGAACAGCGGCGGGACGGATGACATGGCGATCAGGTGAAGCTCGATGGCCTCGCACTCGACAATGTCGGCAACACGCGCAAAATCACGGGCCAGGATGGCGTGCTGGAGGTTTCTGAAGCGTTCCACCAGCAGTTGCTGGCGCCTCTGGTAGAAAGGGCTGCTCACGGCGCGCTGATGACCGATCCTCGAGCTGGTTGTTTTCGCTGAGCCGTCGACTACCGCAATGATGTCGTGCAGTGGCCAATGAGCGGCGGATGCCAGTTGCCGGGCCGCGCTCTGTGGATCGTCGGCATCACCGGGCCATGTGACGAAACCGCCGAGTACCGATCGGGCCGCGGATCCTGAGCCGGAAAGGCGCGCCAGCCCGCTGAGCCGGTCGGTTGACGGTAGCTGACCGGACAGCGAGGCAAACGCCAATGCCAACGCAGAGAACCCCGAAGCGGAGGAGGCGATCCCCGCGCTGGTTGGAAAGGTGTTGGTGGTCGCGATACGCAGCGGTTGCCAGAAATCACTGCACTGTCGAAGTCGTCGCACATGCTGCTCGATGCCCAGGCGCATGATTGGGTCAGCGGGTTCGAGTATGCCGTCTGCACCGCACCAGTAGATTTCGTCAGGGCTCGAATCGCCCAGGGTTTCCAGGGTGCAGAGGCTGACACAGCGGCTCAGGGTCATCGACAGCGACCTGTTGGCGGGCAGTGTGCGTTTGGCGTCGCTCATGCCCCAATACTTGATCAAGGCAATGTTGCTGGGAGAGGACACACTGATCTTGCTCATGGTCGTTGCACACAGAGGCCCTCGACCGCGAGGGGGGCCTCGATTGCGCTCAGGCCCTTGAGCAGCGGGGCGGCAGTGAGGGGGGCGAGCACCAGCAGCAGGCCTGCGCTCGATCCTGAAAGCGCACCGGCACCGGAGATCTTCGCCGCGCCACCGGTTTTTTCGATTTCCCTGATCAACGCCTGAACGGGGCCAGGCACGACGCCGAGGGCTTCAAGGGCACGTTGATAGTCACGAATGAGTGCACACAAACGAGCGCGATCAACGCGCGGAGCCTGCAGCAGCGCCATGAACGCCAGGGTGGTCTGGCGCATCGATTGAAGCAGGGGGTTGTGTTCGTCCTGCAGGGTTTTGCTCACGGCAGTCACTACAGCCCCGGTACTTTCGTTGGCGGTACCGGTGTTATAGAGCCGCAGCTCGTTCAACACGGCACCCGCGTCGCGAAGGGGACAGAGCTGCAAGTCATCGCCTGCTGCGGGCATGAAGCTCGCTACGCCGCCGTGGACAATGGTCCGATGGTCGACGCCGGATGGCAGGCCATGCTGGCGTTGCTCGATCTGGCGGGCCAGATGCTGCACCTGCGCGACTTCGGCTTGGCGTGTGAAGTGACTGATGATCGCTGCCGGTATGGAGACCGCCAAGGCGGCCGAGCTGCCCATGCCCGCGCCGATGGGAATCTGCGAGCGCACGCCGATCTTCATGCCCTGGTTGAATCCGTGCCCCAGGTGCAGCAGGGTTTCACCGACTGCGCATTTGACCAGATGGTCACCTGCCTGACCTCTCAAGGCGCGAAACGTATGCGCGTCAGGGCGGCACCGATAGGCCTGCCAGGCCTGGCGTGCCTGCAGGGCGTAATCCAGCACCGATTGGCGTGAATAGCACCGATGTATGCCCAGGTCCGGCAAGTACAGCTCGATCAACTGCGCCGTTTTCGGTTGTACCCCTACCTTGCAATAAAGGCCGAGCGTGGCAACGACAGCAGGGCTGTGATGCGCCACGGCGTGCTCGCCCATCAATATGATTTTCCCGGGCGCCACTGCGCTGATGCTGCCCTGGTTCATCGGGTCAACGCCCCAGGCGCTTGTGCGCCTGGGCCAGGTGGTGGGCGGCCTGGGCCGAGAGGATCGAGAGTTCTCCGGCCAGCACCAGGGCACCGAGAATTTCCGCCAGACGCAGGGTATCAACGCCGGGGGGACGGCTACCCGGCCGGACTCCCATCAGTGCCAGCGCTTCACGCTGCGTGGACAGCCCCGTGCCACCGCCGATCGTCGCCAGCGGTACATCGGGCAGCGAGACGGAAATGTACACGGCCCCCTGCTCACGGGGTTCGATACAGGTGATGCCCATGCCACCCTCGGCGGTATGGGCCAGGTCCTGGCCGGTGGCCAGAAAGAAGGCGGCAAGGATATTGGCGTGATGCGCATTGCAGCCGTAAGCCCCTGCCATGATGGAACCCAGCAAGGTTTTTCGGTATTGCACCTCGCACAGGGCGTCGGCCTGGGTCTTGAGGGTGTTGCGCAGGATGTCGGCACCAAGGCAGGCCTCGGCAAAAATACGTTTGCCGCGGCCACTGATGAAGTTGATGGCAGCAGGCTTTTTATCAACGCAATAGTTGCCTGAGATGCTAATGCACGCCACGCCGGTACCAGGCACGATCACCTGCGCGACCGCCTGGTCGCAGGCCAGTGTCGCCATGTTCATGCCCATGGCATCGCCGCTGCTGAATCTGAACCGCAGGTAAATGGTGGTGCCGACGACCGCCGGGGTGATGTCCAGCAGCGCCAGGAACCGGCTATTGGCTTCGCAACTGCGTTTGATGTCCTGGTAGTGCTCGCTGATCCAGGCCAGAAAGGCCTGGGTCTGCACGATCCCGCTGGTGCGAAAAACCGGTGCCCGCGTGATGCCGACCTCTTCGACCCGGACAATGGCGCCTGCGGCTTCGCGCAAGGCGCTGCACCCTCTGGCGACACTGGCGATCAGTGCACCTTCGGTGGTTGCCAGCGGCGCGTAGATCGTTTCCCCGGCGCCTACATGTTGACCATGGACGACCACCGGCCCGACCACACCGACAGGTACCTGGACGGCACCGACGAAATTCTCGCATTTGGCATTTTGCGGGTCGAACGTGTAGTCACCTGTAGCGTGCAGCGAGGTATTGGTCAGCTGTTGCAATGCCTCGCGGCGAATCTTGGCAACCTCGACAGTTGGCAGGTCCCTGGGCAACTGATGCAAGTGCAGTTCACCCTTCACCAGCGCGTTGACCAGTTCCTTTTTGTACGTTGCCGACGGTGCTTTCACGTCAATCGTCTCCATCGCTTGAAGGCATTGGATCTACGACGATGTTGGTACAGCTGGACGTGGCGCGCTACTGACAAAAATGACAGGGGGGAGCGGGCGCAGCCCGCGATAAGGTCGATGAAGCCCTCAACGCCCGCGCTTGCGCGACACCACCGCCTCGATGTTCTTGCGCCCGATCAGCTTGGGCTGTTGCGGTTCGGCAGGTTCGGCCAGCCACTTGTACATCACCAGGCAATCCACCAGCCCCAGGCGTGCATGGCGATAGGCACGCGGCAGGCGTCCGACGGTTTCGAAGCCGAGCTTGTGCCACAAGGCCACCGCCACTTCATTGCTCGCCACCACCGAGTTGAACTGCATGGCCAGAAAGCCCTGTTCCCGCGCAAGGCGCTGGGAGTGTTCGCACATCAGCCGTGCCACACCGCGGCCACGGGCGGCCTCGGTGACCATGTAGCCGCAGTTGCACACATGGCTGCCGGGGCCGGCGGCATTGGCCTTGAGGTAGTAGGAGCCGAGCAGCACACCGTCTTCTTCAGCCACCAGGGTATGCAGCGGCGCCTCCAGCCACAGCTGACGCGCCTGCTCCTGGCTCAGGGCCGGCTCGAAGGCATAGGTTTCCCGGGCACTGACAACGGCCTGGAAGGTGGGCCAGAAGTGCTCGAAGTCGGCAGGGGTCATGGGGCGGATGTGAATCATGGAAAGTCCTGGAAAGCGGTTCGCCCGCTAGCTTATGCGAAAACGCAAAGTGGCGGGTGGCGCACTACGCTGTGAGCAGGGATGCAGGGCCTGCCCAAGCCCCTGCCGACGCCCAGCCGGCAGTGGCTGGGCGTCGGCACCCGGTGTGCACCGCTTAGCTGTCGACCTTGCCTACGGCGTCCATGGCTCGCGCCGAATACACCAGCGCGGCACCTGCGTTCATGGCCACGGCCACGCCCAGGGCTTCGGCGATTTCTTCGCGGCTGGCGCCGTGCTTGACCGCTTCGGCCGAGTGTACGGCAATGCAGCCGTCGCAGCGGGTGGTGACGGCCACGGCCAGGGAGATCAGCTCGCGGGTCTTGGCGTCCAGGTGGTTGGTCTTGGCCCCGGCGCCGCTGGCGGTCATGTAGCCGTTGACCGTGTCGGGGGACAGTTGCTTGAGGTCGCCGATGCCGGCCATCAACTGCTTACGGTAGGCATCCCAGTCCATCATGCTCATCGTCTTCACCTCTTGTGTGGTTGGCAACTTGAACAGTGAAGCTAGTTTTTTTGCCGGCGGGGCGCCGTTGGTCGATGGGTGGGGAAGGCTAGTACTTTGGTGGGGGGATGATTGCGTTGTAGCCGCTGCCGCCAGGCTGCGATCGACTGCGTAGCAGTCGCATTCCAGGCACCTCGGTCGCCTGGTTTTACGACCGCTTTGCGGTCGATCGCAGCCTGGCGGCAGCGGCTACGACAATCGGGGCTCAGATGTAGATGAACAGCAGCACCAATGCCGCCACCACCGCCCATTTCTCCAGGTAGTACAGAGTGCGGTTGCGTTTCTTCAGGGCCTTGCCGTGTTCGCGGATCTTGTAGACGCGGGTGAACAGGCGGTTGATGCCACCGGTCTTGTCCCCGGCATCGTTCGGCGCGGCCGCCGCGGCCATGACGCGGCGGCTGAACCAGCGGTTGAACGCGGTGGCCCAGCGGTACTTGAGCGGGCGCTCGACGTCGCAGAACAGGATGATACGGTTGTGTTCGGTCTGGTTGCTGGCGTAGTGGATGTAGGTCTCGTCGAAGACCACGCCTTCGCCGTCGCGCCAGGCGTAGTTTTCGCCGTCCACGCAGATGTAGCAGGCGTCATCGTTCGGGGTGTCCAGGCCCAGGTGGTAGCGGTAGGAGCCGGCGTAGGGGTCGCGATGGCGAACCAGCTTGGAGCCCGGCGGCAGGGTGGCGAACATTGCCGCCTTGACCGTGCCGATGCCTTGCAGCAGTTCGGTGGTGCGCGGGCAGAGCTTCATGGCCGAAGGGTGGCTCTCGCCGTACCACTTGAGGTAGAAGCGCTTCCAGCCGCTCTTGAAGAAGGAGTTGAAGCCGACGTCGTCGTAGTTCTGCGAGCGCTTGATTTCGCCGACGTGCAGCAGTTGCTGGGCTTCGGCACGGATTTCCTGCCAGTTGTCCTGCAGCGGCTTGAGTTCGGGGAAGGACTCGACGGGCAGGTAGGGCCGGGCTGGCAGTTTGGAGAACAGGTAGAGGAATACGTTTACCGGCGCCAGGAAGCTGGAATGGTCACCCAGTTGGCGGGAGATTTTGTGCCTGACCTTGCCGCGAAAATGGACGTAGGCGATCGAGCAGGCAAACAGCAGAACGATGAAGATTTTCATGGGCGAATACTTGTCTATGTGGCGTTGCGCCATGGCATAAGCAAGCCAGCATAAACAATCATGACCGGGGTTTGTACAAAATGTTACCGGTTGGGACTCGACATTAGTCCCAGAAGCAAAGGTTTGCGCTGCCAGGATCGTGCTCGATGTCGGGGGGATTTGATTCGGCTACTGCATAGGCGTGGGTCATTCCTAGCGGGCCGATTTGCTGCCCGGCACATGCAGGTAGGACATCACGCTTTCGGTCAGCTCGGTCGCCAGTTTCACCGCTTCCTTGTTTCGCGCCATGGCCGCCGCCACCAGGCCCTCGATCAACGCCAGAACGGCGATGTTGGAGCTGGTCAGCACCGGATGATCGGCAGGGGCGAACAGCACATGGCGGGCGATGGGCGTCAATGGGGAGGCAGGCGAGTCGGTGATCGCCAGTACAGTCGCACCACGCTCGTGGGCAAAGCGCGACAGTTGCAGGGTGTCCTGGGAATAGCGCGGCAGGGAGATCGCCAGCAATACATCCTGGTCGGTGATCGCCGCCAGGCGGTAGGCGGCGTTTTCGTTGCCACCTTCCATGCTGATGGCACTGGCATCGGCGCAGAACGGCACCAGGGTCGAGGCCGCCAGGCCCGCCAGGTAGACGCTGTTGCCAAAGCCCAGCACATACACCTTGCGTGCCGCGATCAGGCAGCTGACAAAGGCTTCGAAGGTGTCGGCCGGGTTGATGCTGGCGGTGGTCGCCAGGTTGCTGCTGGCGCTCTGGATCTGTTCATGCAGGCCGAAGTCGCCATCGGGGCGCTGGGCCAGTTCGTTGCGCAGTTTGTCCACCGGCGAGACCATCTGCTGCAGGGTCGCCACCAGCTCGGCTTTCATGCCGCTGTAGCCGCCCAGGTCCAGGGCCTTGGCCAGGCGGTTGACCGCCGCCGGCGAGGTGGCGGTGGCCTGGGCCATTTCTTCGATGGTCAGGGTCGCGGCCTTGAGCGGGTGACGCAGGATGTAGTCGGCCACCTTGCGCAACGAGGGTTGCAGGTCGCCAAGCTGCTCCGACAGTTTGCGCATGACCGGCGAGGCGTAGACGGTGGTGTTCTTCGAATTGCTGGACATGCGCACAAAGCTCCCTCTCTGGATGGGCCCTAGTGTATCCGAAGCCACTCCCCGGCGTGCAGCCGGGGAGGCGGCGCCGGGGGCTTACTTGAGGCTGCCGGCGAGGAACTGGCGCAACCGCTCGGACTGCGGCCGGGCCAGGACTTCACGGGGGTGGCCGCGTTCCTCGGCAATACCCTGGTGGAGGAACAGCAACTGGTTGGACACCTCGCGGGCAAAGCCCATCTCGTGGGTTACCACCACCATGGTGCGGCCTTCGCCGGCCAGGTCCTGCATGACCTTGAGCACTTCGCCCACCAGCTCCGGGTCCAGTGCCGAGGTCGGCTCGTCGAAGAGCATCACCTCCGGCTCCATGGCCAGGGCCCGGGCGATGGCCACGCGCTGCTGTTCGCCGCCGGACATGTGTGCCGGGTAAGCGGCACGGCGATGGCCGACACCGACCTTGTCCAGGTAGTGCTCGGCCTTGTCGCGGGCTTCCTTGCGGTCCATGCCCAGCACATGCACTGGCGCTTCCATGACGTTGTCCAGAGTGCTCATGTGCGACCACAGGTTGAAATGCTGGAAGACCATGCTCAGGCGCGAGCGCATCCGTTGCAGTTGGCGCGGGTCGGCGGCCCTGAGCCCGCCACGGGGGCAGGTGCGCAGCTTGAGCTGTTCGCCGTTGACCAGGATCTGCCCGGCATTGGGTTGTTCGAGCAGGTTGATGCAGCGCAGGAAGGTGCTCTTGCCCGAGCCGCTGGAGCCGATGATGCTGATCACATCACCGGCGTTGGCGTGCAGCGAGACGCCCTTGAGCACCTGGTGGTCGCCGTAGCTTTTGTGCAGGTCCTGAATGTCGAGTTTGTTCATCGGTGGATACTCGTGGGTGTCAGTCGCTGAGCAAGCGACCCTGGCGAATGGGCGTGCTGCCGGCGACCTTGGCCAGCCATAGGCCGGGCTGGGCAAAACGCAGGCGTTCACGGGCGTAGAGGATGCCGTCGGTGGTGGCGCGGACCACGCTGTGGCGATCGCTGACCGGGTCGATGACCTCGAACAGCGGATCGCCGACCTGCACCTGTGCCCCCAGGGGCTGCAGGAAGCTGACCACGCCGGGGTGTTCGGCGTAGGCGTACTGGGCGCCGGCAAAGGGCGTGGCGGGGCAGCAGTGCGCTGGCGCAGCGGGCCAGTCGCCGCTGATCAGGCCCTGGTCGGCAAGGTAGCCGAGGATCTGTTCGGCGCTGGCCTGGCACAGTTCGCGCTCGGTGTCGGCCATGCCGCGCAACTCGATGGTGGTGGCGATGCAGGCCAGGGGAATCTCGGCGTCGGGGAAGCGTTCGGCCAGCTGAACCCAGGGCACCGCGCAGGCCTCGTCGAAGGCGTTGCCACCGGCGTCTTCGGCCAGCAGGGCGGCGCCGGCACGCAGGCGTGCCGCCAGTGAGCGCAGGCGCGGCCAGTTCTGCGGCAGGGCGTAGAGCAGCATGATCGACTCGAAGTCGCAGTGCAGGTCCAGCACCAGGTCGGCATCGCAGGCCTGGCGCAGCAGCAGTTGGCGCAAGCCGTCGAGCTCCGACCGGGCAGGCGGTAGCGCGTCGAGGCTGTCGAGCATGGCGCGGCGGATGGTTGCCACGTTGGCCTCGCCGTCATTGCCCAGGCGTCCCTCCAGGCGCTCGACCAGCGCCTCGGTCAGTGCCGGGAAATCGCGGTTGAAGTTCTTGCCACTGTTGAACTCGAAACGGCCCTGGTGGGTGGCCTGGAACATCTGGCCGATACCGATCGGGTTGGCCAGCGGCACCAGTTCGATCACGCCGCTCAGCCGTCCCTGGCTTTCCAGCTCAGCCAGGCGGCGGCGCAGTTCAACCGCCACGCGCATGCCCGGTAGTTCGTCGGCGTGCAACGAGGCCTGGATGTAAGCCTTGCGCGGGCCGCTGCCGAAGCGCAGCACGCTCAGGGTGCGGCGGGTGCCGCAGGCACTCCAGGGCAATACATGGTCAATCTGTTGCATGACAGCTCCTTAGTGCTTGCGCGGGGCCAGATAGGCCAGCCAGCGGCGCTCGGCCAGCTTGAACAGGCGCACCAGCATGAAGGTCAGGACCAGGTAGATCAGCCCTGCGGTAATGAATGCCTCGAAGGGCAGGTAGTAACGGGCATTGAAGGTTTTTGCCGCGCCGGTGATATCCACCAGGGTGACGATCGAGGCCAGGCTGGTGGTCTGCAGCATCATCAGCACCTCATTGCTGTATTGCGGCAGTGCCCGGCGCAGGGCCGACGGCAGGAGGATGCGCCGGTACAGGGTCAGGCGTGACATGCCCATGGCCCGGGCCGCCTCGATCTCGCCGCGGGGAGTGGCGCGCAGGCTGCCGGCCAGCAACTCGGCGCTGTAGGCGCTGGTGTTGATGGCAAAGGCCAGGCAGGTGCAGAAGGTCGCGCTGGACAGGTACGGCCACAGCACACTCTCACGCACCGCCTCGAACTGGGCCAGGCCGTAGTAGATCAGGAACAGCTGCACCAGCATCGGCGTGCCACGGATCACGTAGGTGTACAGCCAGGCCGGGTAGCGCAGCAGGCACGCCCGCGAAACCCGCATCAGTGCCAGCGGAACTGCCAGTGCCAGGCCGCAGGCCAGGGAAATCAGCAGCACTTTCAGGGTCAGCAGGATGCCGTCCAGGTACAACGGCAGGTTCTGCCAGATCAGGGAATAGTCGAGCATCATCGCAAGGTTCCTTTCACAGGTCGGCGGTTTTGCAACCGACCGAGTAGCGTTTTTCCACGCCCCGAAGGAGCAGCAGCGACAGGCTGGTCATCAGCAGGTACAGCGCAGCCACGGCGAGGAAAAAGGTGAAGGGCTGATGGGTCGCATCGGCGGCGTTCTTGGCCTTGAACATCATGTCCTGCAGGCCGATCACCGAAATCAGTGCGGTGGATTTGGTCAGCACCAGCCAGTTGTTGGTGAAGCCGGGAATCGCCAGGCGCACCATCTGCGGCACGCTGATCCGCCAGAACACCTGCAACCCGCTCATGCCATAGGCCGCGCCCGCTTCGGCCTGGCCCCGGGGGATGGCCATGAAGGCGCCGCGAAAGGTCTCCGAGAGGTAGGCGCCGAAGATGAAGCCCATGGTGCAGACCCCGGCGATGAAGGGGTTGATGTCGATGTACTGCTCGTACCCCAACGCCAGTGCCAGGCGGTTGACCAGGTCCTGTCCGCCGTAGAACACCAGCAGGATCAGCACCAGGTCGGGGATGCCGCGCACCACCGTGGCGTAGATCTCGCCCAGGGTCGCCAGCCATTTCACCGGCGACAACCGGCAGGCCGCACCGACCAGGCCCAGGCTGATCGCCAGGGCCATGGCCAGCAGGGCCAGGTTGAGGGTCAGCCAGGCGCCATCGAGAATGCTCGATCCGTAGCCGTGAAGCATGATGAAAGTCCTCGCCAGCCGGTTTTACTGGCCGTAGATATCGAACGGAAAGTACTTGGCCTGCACCTGTTGGTAGGTGCCGTTGGCGCGGATCGCGGCGATGGCGGCGTTGAGCCTGGCAAGGTTGGCGCTGTCGCCCTTGCGCACGGCGATGCCGGCGCCGCGGCCGAAGTACTGCGGGTCGTTGATGTCGGGGCCGACCAGGGCGAATCCCTGGCCTGCAGGCGTCTTGATGAAGCTTTCCTCGGTATTGACGATGTCGGCGAGGGTGGCGTCCAGGCGACCGGAGGCAAGGTCGAGGAAGGCTTCGTTCTGCGAGGCGTAGCGCACCACCTCGACCCCTGCTTGCTGCAGTTGCTCGGTGGCGAAGCGGTCATAGGTGGAGGCGCGCTGCACGCCGAGTTTCTTGCCCTTGAGGTCCACGGCCGGGTCGCTGATCCGGCTGCCGGCCTTCATCGCGAACTTGCCGGGGGTGTGGTAGTACTTGTCGCTGAAGTCCACCGATTTCAGGCGATCGGCTGTGATCGACATCGATGACAGCACCGCGTCGATCTTGCGCACTTTGAGCGACGGAATCATGCCGTCGAATTCCTGGATGACCCACTGGCACTTGACCTGCATCTGCGCGCACAGGGCGTTGCCGATGTCGTAGTCAAAGCCTGCGAGCTCGCCTTGCGGGGTACGGTAGGAGAAGGGCGGGTAGGCCGCCTCGATGCCGATGCGCAGGCTGCCCTGGTCGGCCTGGGCGAATGCACTGACGGCACAGAGGGCCAGTGCGCCTAGAAGTCCGGTCTTGTTCATATTCTTGACTCCGGTGGGTGGGGTGCGCATAGAAATGACATGATTTATTTCAGAAATCAAATCTATGAAAATAAAAATATCAAACAGCTGACTGACGGTGTCCTGGCCGAGGCGTTAGACTGGGCCATCGAAGCTCGAGAGGGGAGCAGGGCATGGAGCAGGGCATTCGTGAAACCGGGGCGCCATTCAAGCGGTTGTTCTTCGCCCTCGACTGCGCGCCGGCGCAGCGCCGCGCGATCGCCCAATGGCGTCGGGACCTGGGTTCTGACATCGGGCGGCCGGTGCCCTCGGCGAATTTCCACCTGACCCTGATGTTCGTAGGCTCCGTGGACACGGTGCAGTTACCGTCCATCCTCGCCGCCGCTGACGGGGTCAAGGTGCCGGGTGAGGCCGTGACGCTGGTGCTCGATCGCCTGGAGGTGTGGCGCTCGGCCAAGGCCCTGGTGCTGGCGCCGAGCCAGACGCCGCTTGCTTTGCGCCAACTGGTCTACGCCCTGCAGCAGGCGCTGTTGCCCCTGGGGTTCGTCGAGGCGCGCGACTACCGTGCGCACCTGACGCTGGCCCGTGATTACCGCGGTGCGGTGCCAGAGATGGCGACCGACGCGGATTTCATCCTGAAGGCGCGGCAGTTCACCCTGTTCGAATCGCGCAAGGGCCAGTACTGGCCGCTGGCGCATTGGCCGTTGCTGGATCCCACATAGGTAGCCGCTGCCGAGGAACGAGGCTGCGATCGACTGCGCAGCAGTCGCAACCCGGTCACCTGGTTGTACCAGACAGACTGAAGGCGCCAGGTTTTACGGTCGCTTCGCGACCGATCGCAGCCTGGCGGCAGCGGCTACACCATCAGGCAATAAAGACAGTTGCGCCTGCAAGGCCAGGCGGTGGCGTCAAAGCCGGGGGGGAACTCTCCGCCGCTCCTACAGGGGTAGCCGCTGCCGAGGAACGAGGCTGCGATCGACTGCGCAGCAGTCGCAACCCGGTCACCCCCGGAGTACCTGACAGACTGAAGTCGCCAGGTTTTACGGTCGCTTCGCGACCGATCGCAGCCTGGCGGCAGCGGCTACACCGTCAGGCATTCAAGACAGTTGCGCCTGCAAGGCCAGGCGGTGGCGTCAAAGCCGGGGGGTAACTCTCCGCCGCTCCTACAGGGGTAGCCGCTGCCGAGGAACGAGGCTGCGATCGACTGCGTAGCAGTCGCAACCCGGTCACCCCGGTGTACCTGACAGACTGAAGGCGCCAGGTTTTACGGTCGCTTCGCGACCGATCGCAGCCTGGCGGCAGCGGCTACACCGTCAGGCAATGAAGACAGTTGCTATTACGGCGGATACGTGGGGGCTTTACAATTTTCCTACAGCTTGGTGATGGACGTGCCCGGGGCAGGGCACTAGCGTAGCGCTGGACCACGGACAAGGGAGTGAACGATGGCGCTGAGGCTGGATGAGCAACGGTTGAGTGTGCTTGAGCACTTCAAGGACGACGAGCGCGCTCGCGCACAGTTCAACGCACTGACCGAGCAGACTTTCGACTTCAACTTCGAGCAGTGGTACCGGGACGGTTACTGGGGGGATGCGTACCAGCCCTGTGCGCTGGTGCATGAGGGCCAGATCGTTGCCAATGTCTCGGTCAACCACATGCACTTCGACATCGATGGAAGATCACTTCGCGCCATCCAGATCGGCACGGCGATGGTCGACCCGGCGTTTCGGGGCAGGGGGCTGGCGCGCTTCCTGCTGGAGCGGGTGTTGCACAGGTGGCAGGGACAGTGCGAACTGATCTACCTGTTCGCCAACGATTCGGTGTTGGATTTCTACCCCAGGTTCGGTTTTCAACGGGTGCAGGAGCATGAGCACGTCGCCGAGCTGTTGCCCTCGCCGCAGCCATGCTCCTTCCACAAGGTCGACATGGGCGATCCGCTCGAGCGCCAGCGTTTGGTTCATGCCATCGACAGCGGTGCGCCGACGGCCAGCCCGGCCATGCTGCACAACCCACAGCTCTTGATGTTTTATTGCACGGCCTCGTTCAAGGACAGCGTCTACTACTCGCCCCGGCATGACGCCTATGCGATCGTCGAGTTTGAAGACGGGGTGATGACCTTGTACGGGGTGATTGGCAAGTCAGCACCGCACCTGCATGTGCTGATGGCCGAGCTGGGCACTGCCGATACACGGCGGGTGGTGTTGGGCTTCACGCCGCAGGATACCAGGGGCTTCAAGGCACGCCGGCTGGAAACCGACGAGACCCTGTTCATCCATGGCCAGGGTGCGGTGTGTGCCGATGAGGTGAAGTGGAGGTTTCCCGTGCTCTCACATGCGTGAAGGGCCGCATCGGCGGCCCTTCGGGTTGTGCATCAGGCGATCGGGATCAGTGGGTCGGCGGCAGCCAGTGCGGTGGCGCGGTCGGCCGCCGGCGGGTAGATCCAGGTGGTGTTGATCTGGGTCTTGAGGTCCTTGGCCTCCTTGCGCAGCAGCTTGACCTGGCGGTCCCAACCTTCAGTGAACACCGCCCCCCAGGCGCCCAGGTCCAGGCAGGTGACGTACTTGGGCTGGCTGTAGGCCGTGGGCTCGACACCGAGCAGGTCGGCGGCGACGTTGTTGCCGCTGTAGCGACCCAGGACGATGGCGTGCTGGCAGGACATGACCGCGTGGTTGCCCAGGTCGTCGGTGGCGGCGTAGGCCACGTCACCGGCGGCGTAGACATGCTCCTGGCCCTTGACCTTGAGGTTGCGGTCCACGTGCAGGCGGCCTTGAGCGTCACGCTCGGCAGGCACTTGCGCGGTCAGCGAGCTGGCACGCACGCCCACGGTCCAGATCACGGTGCTGGCTTCGATGCGCTCGCCGTCGGCCAGGGTCACGCCGCCAGCATCCACGCCGGCCACCGAGGCATTGACCTTCCATTCCACCCCCAGGGCTTCACAGGCCTCGATGATTGTCGGGCTGATGCCTTCACCCAGGGCTGCACCGATCTTGGCACCACGGTCGACGATGATCACCCGTACCTTGGCGTCGTCGCCGAGGATGGCGCGCAGGCGGCCGGGCATTTCGGTGGCGGTCTCGATCCCGGTGAAGCCGCCGCCGGCGACCACCACGGTGTTGCGTGCCGCCGACTCAGGCTGGCTGGCCAGCGACTTGAGGTGCTGCTCCAGACGCGCCGCCGATTCGATCTGGTCGACGTCGAAGGCATGCTCGTCGATGCCGTCGATGGCAGGGCGGAACACACCGCTGCCGGCGGCCATTACCAGGCGGTCGTAGCTGATGTCGGTGCGCAGGCCTTGGGCATCGGTGTAGCTGACGCGCTTGCCGGCCACGTCGATCTGCTCGGCGGCGCCCTGGATGAAGTTCACGCCTACGGCGTTGAACAGGTCGCCCAGGGGCGCTTTCATCTGGTGGACATCCGGTTCGTAGAAACGCGGACGAATGCGCAGTTCGGCTTGCGGCGCGAGAACGCTGATGGCGACATCGTTGCGGCCATGTTGATCCAGCAGGCGGGCGGCGCTCAATGCGCTCCAGACACCACCAAAACCTGCGCCGACAATCAGAATGTGCTGTTTCATTTTGCTGCTCCACATGAGTGAGATCGTTGTGGGGTGAATCTCATCACCGCCGAACAACTACGACTGTATTGATCGTAGTTTGTTGGCGCAAGTGTTTTTTTCTGCCGATCGCCGGGGCGATCCGGTTAACCTTGCCCGGTAACCGCTCTGTTTCCGGGTTTTCTCGCAGGAAATGACCTTTTGCGGACTGCTGGAAGCCGATGTACGGTAGTGGTGGCGGACGGCTGGAGCCCGTTTGCGCAAAAAACACTGGTATTATTTACGACAAAGTTAGTCGGAGATTGTGATGTCACTGTATAGCGCCGGGGTGGAGTACGGTATCCACTGCCTGGCCTTCCTGGTCGATGAACTGGGTGATAGCCGTGAAGCCAGCGTGCGCGACCTGGCAGAGTTACAAGGGGTGCCCCAGGAGTACCTGGCCAAGGTCTTCACCAAGCTGGCCAAGGCCGGGCTGGTGGTGGCCACCGAAGGGGTGCGCGGCGGTTTCAGGCTGGCTCGCCCCGCCGATGAAATCACCGTGCTGGATATCGTCACGGCCATTGACGGGCGCAAGATGATCTTCGAGTGCCGGGACGTGCGCGATCGCTGCGCGCTGTTCGACGGTTCGCCGCCGGACTGGGCCAGGGACGGCACCTGCTCCATTCACGCGGTGATGCTCACGGCGCAAAAGCGCATGGAAGAAGCGCTGGCCCAGCAGACCATCCTGGATATCGCCCGCCGGGTCGGGCGCAAGGCACCGGCCGAGTTTTCCACCCAGCTGGCCGACTGGATGAATGAACGACGTGCGGGCAAGACGGGCGGGGATATCCCGGTGGTGGATGTTTCCGACTGACTACCGAGCCGTGCCGTTGCGCGGTTTGTAGAACAGGAATTCCCCGGTTTCGGTGGTCTTCACATAGACCCGCGACCAGTCGGGCGACACCTTGCGGTCATGGAAATACAGCGCCCCATGGGTGCGATCCTGGAGTTGACGGTTCAGGGCCTTGCGCGCGATTTCCTTGGCGATGGCGTAGCGGTTCTCTTCCTGGACCGAATCGGAGCGCCCGTCACACCACCAGGAAAACTGGCAGTTGCCGGTTTCCTTACCTTGCTTGACCACCCCGCAGACCGTGTCGGGAAAGCCCCTATGGCCCAGGCGGTTCATCACCACATTGGCCACCGCTTCCATGTCCCGCGACTGGCCACCCTTGGATTCCCAGTAGATGCTGCGGGCCAGGCAGGTAATGGCGTCGTCCAGCGCCGCTGCGCCTGCCGGGTCCACGGCCTGCGCCTCGGTCCGGGTGATGGCCTTGGAACCGGGCGCCGGCGGGGCGTCGGGTTGCACGACCGTTTTGTGCTCCAGTACCTGGGCTTTTTCTTCGGCGACCCTGGCCGTGGAATCGGCGGCAAATGTCAGTGGGCCCCAGAGGGCCACGACAAGGCAGGTTACAATCGTTAGCAGGCGCATGCTCGAACCCCTGGGTGGCAGGAAGGCCACACCTTCCCGTTATCAGGGTCGACCGCAGCGCGCTCAAAACATTCCAGCTGTTCGACGACGGGTGACTTCGCGCATCATGGGCGCAGTCCGTTCAAGGGAGATTTGCATGCGCGTCCTGTTATCCGCTCCGCGTCTTGCCGGCCTGGCAGTGGCCCTGATGGCTGGCGCCGTCCAGGCCAGCGAGCCGTCGCAACTGATCGATTCGATCAACAGCTACCGTAGCCAGGCCCAGCGTTGCGGCGGCCAGGCCTCGCTGGAGCTGCCGCCGCTGGCCAGCGATCCGCGCCTGGTGTTGCCGGCCACCGGCCGCGTCGACCTCAAGGGTGCGCTGGCCCAGTCCAACTACCCGATGGTGAGTGTCCAGGCCATCACCCTCAACGGCCCGCAGGATGTCCAGGCGGCGATGAAGGCGGTGCAGGAAAGCTTCTGCCAGGTGGTGCTCGACCCGCAGTTCGTCGATATCGGTGTCAGCCAGCAAGGCCGCGATTGGCGCATCGTCCTGGCGCGGCCGTTGCTGGCCGGACGGCTGGGCGACTGGCAGGCTGAAGGCCAGCAGCTGCTGGCGATGATCAACAACGCCCGCAGCCAGCCGCGCCAGTGCGGCGCCAAGTCCTATGCCGCGACCACGCCGCTGACCTGGAACGCCACCCTGGCCGGTGCCGCCGAATCCCATACGCGGGCCATGGCCAACCAGAACTTCCTCGATCACGTCGATCGCGATGGCCGTACCCCCGGCGACCGCGCGGAACTGGCGGGCTATGCCGGCCAGGTGTCCGGCGAGAACATCGCCGCCGGCCAGGACACCGCCCGCAAGGTGGTCGACGGCTGGCTGGCCAGCCCCGGCCACTGCGCCAACCTGATGAACCCGCAGTACAGCGAGCTGGGCGCCGCCTATGCGGTCGACCCCAAGAGCGATGCCGGGATCTACTGGACCGCGATGTTCGGCACCCCGTAGGGCGCCTGCTCAGTCGTGGTGCAGGTCGGTGCGCTTGAGCAGTTGCTTGCAGCGCTCGGACAGGTGCACCACGCGCAGGTGCTTGCCGCTGTTGCTGTAGCGCTCGCGCAGGGTCTTGAGCGCGGCAATGGCCGAGTAGTCGACGAACCTCAGGTGCTGGCAATCGAGGGTTACCCGCGCCGGGTCGTTGGCCGGGTCGAACTGGTTGAGAAAGGGCGTGGTCGAGGCGAAGTACAAGGTGCCGTGCACCCGGTAGAGCTTGCTGCCATCGGCTTGCTGGTCGCTGTCGGCGTACAGCTCGCGGGCCTGTTGCCAGGCGAAGTTGAGCGCGGCAATGACGATGCCGATCAGCACCGCCGTCGCCAGGTCGGTGAACACGGTCACCAGGGTCACGGCGACGATCGCCAGCCTATCGTGGCCCGGCACCTTGTGCAGCACCCGCAGCGAGGCCCAGGAAAAGGTCTGCTGTGCGACCACGAACATCACCCCGACCAGCGCCGCCAGTGGAATCTTCTCGATCAGCGGCGAGAGAAACAGGATGAACAGCAGGATCATCACCCCGGCGACCACCCCGGACAGCCGCCCGCGACCGCCGGAGCTGAGGTTGATCGCGGTCTGGCCGATCATCGCGCAGCCTCCCATGCCACCGAACAGGCCGGACGTCATGTTCGCCACACCCAGGGCCACGCACTCGCGGTCGGGGTGGCCACGGCTTTCGGTGATCTCGTCGGTGAGGTTGAGGGTCAGCAGGGTTTCCAGCAGGCCCACCAGGGCCATCAGGATCGCGTAGGGGGCGATGATCTTCAGGGTGTCCAGGTTCCAGGCAATGTCCGGCCACATCAGTTGCGGCAAGCCGCCGGCGATATGGGCCAGGTCGCCCAGGGTGCGGGTTGGCAGGTCGAGCAGGTAGACCCCGATGCCGACGCCGAGGATGGCGACCAGTGCAGGTGGCACGCTGCGGGTCAGGCGCGGCAGCAGGTAGACGATGGCCATGGTCAGCGCCACCAGGCCGGCCATCAGGTACAGGGCCGGACCGCTCAGCCAGGCCCCGTCATGCTTGAAGTGTTCGAGCTGGGCCAGGGCGATGATGATGGCCAGGCCGTTGACGAAACCGAGCATCACCGGATACGGCACCATGCGCACCAGCTTTCCCAGGCGCAGCACGCCGAAGGCGATCATGATCAACCCGCCGAGCAGCACCGTGGCCAGCAGGTACTGCACCCCGTGTTGCACCACCAGGGCGACGATCACCACGGCCATGGAACCGGCCGCGCCGGAAATCATCCCCGGCCGGCCGCCGAACAAAGCGGTGAGGGTGCAGATGATGAAGGCGCCGTAGAGGCCCATCAGGGGGTTGAGGTGCGCCACCAGGGCGAAGGCGATGCACTCGGGGACCAGGGCGAAGGACGTGGTTAGTCCTGCCAGGACATCGGCGCGCAGGGAGGTTGTTTTCATGGGGGGAGGGCTGTCGGGGCAAAAGGGTGGGATGCTACGTAAAAATCCGGGTACGGACCAGCGTTCAAAGCTGATCCGCCTGATTGGCGGCGTTGACGATGCCGCTCCATTGGCTATGAGCTCTAACCTATTGGAAAGGCGTTGTCCTGGCTGGAGAGGTGGCTCACCCGCCAGTGCACGTTCAAGTCATCGCGGGGGTGGCCGGCGAGGGTGAAGCTCAGCCCGGGCTGCAGGCGCACATCGTCACCTTGGACCTCGGCAATGCGCGCATCGTGACGCAGGGCGGTGATGCGGTTTTCGGTGAAAGGCTTGCCAACGGCATCGCGCTTGTAACGGCCCGGGTAGTCGAAGCGCTCGTAGTCCGTGGACTGGTGCTCAAGGTGGGGACCCGCAGCGCTATGCTCCTGACGGTAGGCCGGGTGGGTGAAGGTGTAGTCGCGTTGCACCTGGCGTGCGGTGCGCACCTGTTCGCTGTAGCGCAAGCGCCGCAGGCAGGGTACTGCCGGGTCGCCGCCGCTGTTGGCCTGGTACAGCACCGTGTCGGGGGCGGGCGGGTCGTCGTCTTCGACAAAGCCCTCGTCTTCGTCTTCGGTCTTGATGACGCCACGGCTGATCAGCCCCAAGGACAGCAACCGGTCGGTGATGAGCAGCCTGTGCTGCTCGGGGCTGTGTTCGAAGCGGTAGACGAAGCCTTCTTCGGCCGCCAGGCGGGCGATGAAGTCGAGGTCGGTCTCGCCGGCCTGGACGCAGAACTCGCGGACCTGATGGTCCATGCTGGCATGCAGTTCGAACTGGGTGATGCCCTGGCGTTTGAGCATCAGCTCGAGGATCTGCGGGACGGTCTTGTGCTGGAAGATGCGCCAGTTCGAACGCAGGTTGGCGCGGGCTAATTGAGGTTCGACCACAGCGTGGTAGTAGGTGCGGTAGAAACCGCTTTCACCCTGGCAGAAGCGGCTGACCAGACCGTGCACGTAACGTATCGCCGGCGTTGCCGGCTCCCACAAGGGTTCCCGGTGTGCCCCGGTTCTTGTGTGGGAGCCTGCGGTCGACCGCAAAGCGGTCGCCATGCCTTAGCGCATCGCCGCCAGCATCAACTCAAGGTTTTGCACCGCCGCCCCCGAGGCGCCCTTGCCCAGGTTGTCGAACACCGCGGTCAGCAACACCTGCCCATGGGACTCGTTGGCAAACACCGCCAGGCGCAGGTCGTTGCTGTCGTTCAAGGCTTGCGGATCCAGCTGCGCCGGCGCCTCGCCGAGCTCCAGCGGTGCCACCTGCACATAGCGTGAGCCGTGGTAATGCTCGCGCAGGCCGTCATGCAGGCGGCCAGCCGTCACCCCGGCGGGCAACAGACGGGTCTGCAGGGCGATGGTCAAGGCAATGCCCTGACGGTAGCTGCCATAGCTCGGTACGAACACCGGTCGTTGCGTCAGTCCGGCATGCTGCTGGATTTCCGGCACGTGCTTGTGGTCCAGGTTCAGACCATACACCAGCACACCCTGGCTCGCTTGTGCGCCGGGCGCTTCATGCCGCTCGACGGCGGCGCGGCCACCACCGGAATAGCCCGACACGGCATTGATGGTCAGCGGGTAGTCCGCCTGCACCAGCCCCGCGCTCACCAGCGGGCGCAACAAGGCGATGGCGCCGGTGGGGTAGCAGCCGGGGTTGCTGACCCGCTTGGCCCGGGCGATGCGCTCGGCCTGCTGATCGTCCAGCTCCGGCAGGCCATACACCCAGCCGGCACTGGTGCGGTGGGCGGAGCTGGCATCGATCACCCGCACGGCCGGGTTGACGATGGCGGCCACCGCTTCCCGTGCCGGTGCGTCCGGCAGGCACAGGATCGCCACATCCGCGCTGTTGATCGCCTCGGCGCGGCGCGCCGGATCCTTGCGCTCGGCATCGGGCAGGGTCAGCAGACGCAGGTCAGTGCGCCCGTGCAGGCGGCCGTGGATCTGCAGGCCGGTGGTGCCTTGGTCGCCATCGATAAAGACAAGGGGCTGGTGCATGGTGTTCTCGACGAATCAGTACAGGGAGTGCCTATGCTGGCGCCGATCTGGACGAAAGAAAATTTGAATATCATGATGGAGACATTCATCTTTTCTGAACGATAAAACCCCATGCGTGAAATCAGCCTCGACCGCCTGCGCACCCTGGTGGTGATCGCCGACCTCGGTTCCTTCGCCCAGGCCGCCCGCGCGCTCAACCTGGCGGCGCCCACGGTCAGCCTGCACATTGCCGACCTGGAAGCACGCATCGGCGCGCCCTTGTTGTCGCGCAAGCGCGGGCAGATTCATCCCACCGTCATCGGCGAAACCTTGCTCGAGCGCGCCCGCCGCCTGCTGGCCGATGCCGAGCAGGCGCTGGACGAGGTGCAGCGGCAGGTCCAGGGCCTGGGCGGACGCGTGCGCCTGGGCGCTTCGACCGGCGCCATCGCCCATCTGCTGCCCCAGGCACTGGATATCCTCGGCGTGCGCCATCCCGGCATCGATGTGCAGGTGCAGGTGCTGACCTCGCGCGAGTCCCTGGTGCGCCTGCAGGACGGCACCCTCGACCTGGGCCTGGTGGCCTTGCCCCAGGGCGCGGTCAAGGGCGTGCAGATCCAGCCCTGGCGCCGCGACCCGATCATGGCCTTCATCCCCGCCAGCTGGGCACCGCCGGCGCGGGTCACGCCGGCCTGGCTGGCCAGCCGCGCCTTGATCCTCAATGACAACACCACCCAATTGTCGCGGGTGACCGGCGACTGGTTCGCCACCGCCGGCCTGCAACCGCAGGCGCGCATCCAGCTCAACTACAACGATGCGATCAAGAGCCTGGTGGCTGCCGGCTACGGCGCTACTTTGCTGCCCCACGAAGCCACCTCGCCGGAGCCCGACCCGCGTCTGTGCATGCGCCCGTTGCGGCCCGGGCTGTGGCGTCACCTGGGCATTGCCAGCCGCGAAGGGCAGGTCGAGCAGAGCACCCGCTTCGTGCTCCAGGTGCTGGTCGAGCTGGCGCTGCAGGCCGGCCGCTAAACCAGGCGCATGGCGGTGCCGGGCTGCCACGGGCCTTCGCCCAGGCGCTCCAGGACCAGGGCCTGGGCCTTGCGCTGCAACTGGTCGAGGTGGCGGTCGCGCTGTTTCTCGGCATCGACCATGGCCCGCTTGCCGTGCTGCTTGAGCAGGTAGCTATGGATCTGCTGCACCTCCAGCGTGCGATAGATCGGCGCCACGTCGAGCACCGCCACCCGGCCTTCGCTTGCGTGATCGCGGGTGTTCATCAGCACCTGTGGCCCGCGTGCTCCGATCACCTGGAAGCCCAGGGCCTCGAAGCACTCCACCTTGCTCGCCGCACAGGCTAGCTCGGCGTGGGGGTAGCGCGCGGTCATTTGCTGCAGCAGGGCGCGGGCGACACCCTGGCGACGGTGCTGGCTGTGCACGGCCAGGTAGGCGACGGTGCAAGCCGCTGGGTCGTCCTGCAAAGGCAGGTAGAGGAGAAAGCCGATCACGGTGTCCGGATCATCGACATCACAGGCGACCATCAGCTCGACCTTGAGCTCACCGTCGCCGTTCATGGCGTCCAGGTAGCGATGCACTTCAAAGCCGATGCCGTACTGGTAGAGGCTGTACAGCGGGTTGCTCGGGGGGAGGCCGATGGCGCTGATGTCGCTCAGGTAATCGACCACCATCTGCAGGATCTGGCTCTTGATCGACTCCTCGGGCGGGGCGACAAAATGGGTGAGGGCGGGCATCGGGGCAACTCCAGAACAGTAAAGGGCCGGTGATTTGGCTTGGGGTGCAAGTCTACAGGGCTGCGTGCTTGCGTGCTTGCGACCTTCCATCTCGCGCCCGGGCAATTGCGCTGAACTTCGGTCGGTGGCGGCCCTCACTTGTTTACAAGGGCGATTTCGCCCACCCGGCCACTGACCGCAGGAGCCCGGCCATGAGCGTGTCGATTGCATCACCGGTGCAAAGTACGGTGCTATGGAATGCCCGATCTGCGCTGCAACAGCGCTATCAGACCCTGCTCCAGGGGGACCCAGGCGACAGCCACGAATGGCTCCTGGCCCAGTTGCAACGCGCCGAGACCTTGCCGGATGACTTGCCGGCCAATCCTGCGGACCTCGGGCGCTGGAGCAAGCAGCGGGCCGCCGACGTCGCCAGGCGCTATGCCGATTACCTGTCCACGCGCAAGGCCGGTGGGCCCCGGCGCTACTTCAGTAACCGCGCCCATGCCCTGTATTTTCTCCAGCAGGTGGCGCCGACCAAGACGGTGGACGGTGCCTGGCTGCAGGGTACCTTGCGCCACTGGCCTGATCCGCGCTTTCACGGCTTGATCCGCACCTACCTGGAGGAACTGGGCGATGGTGACCCGGCCAGTAACCATGTGCTGATCTACCGTCGCCTGCTCAGCGAACAGGGCTGCCACCAGGACATGCCCCTGAGTGAAGAGCACTACCTGCAAGGCACGGTGCAACTGGCCCTGGGCTTGAACACCGAGGCCTTTTTGCCAGAGGTGATCGGCTATAACCTCGGCTATGAGCAGTTGCCCTTGCACTTGTTGATCACCGCCTACGAGCTCGATGAACTGGGTATCGATCCGCACTATTTTCGCCTGCACGTGACCATCGACAACGCCAGCAGCGGTCACGCCTGCAAGGCGCTACAGGCCCTGCGCCTGCTGTGGCCACAGCAGGGCGGTACGCCGTTCTATCAGCGCGTGGCCCGAGGTTATCGGCTCAACGACCTGGGGCCCGGGGCGCAAGCGATCATCGACAGCTTCGACCTCGAAGCCGAGTTGCTGGCCACCCTGGAGCGCAAGCGCGAGTTCGGCCAGCACATGCATTCGGATTACTGCCGCATCGAAGGCCGCACGGTCAATCAATGGCTGGCGCAGACCAACCTGCTCAGCGGCTTTTTCGCCGTGCTGCAGCGCAAGGGCTGGATCAGGCGCGACCGGGACCCGACCCAGAGCCGTTTCTGGCACTTGATCGACGGACCGGGCGCGGCAATGTTCGGCGTCTTCGACCCTTACGAGAAGCAGCTGCTGCACGACTGGATTGCTGGCACGTGGCAGCCCCTGGCCAAACCACCCCGCATGCCGGCGCTGAACGTCGAGCCAGTGGTCGACGACGAGCAGCAACAGGCCCTGGAGGTCACGCTGCAGGACCTACCGCCTCAGGCCCGCATCGAGCAATTGATCAAGGACATGGGCGGCAACCGCCATGCCTTGCCCTGTGGCTTGTGGGCGACGCGCCGGTTCGCGCAGATGACCGGCCTGCACCGTTAAGGAGCGCACGATGCTACTGGACCAGGCTCAACGCCAGGCCGACCAGGCCCTGCTGCAACTGGGGCGGCGACTGCAGGCCGACGGCTACCGCTTCACTTGCGTGACACCCTTGACCCAGCACCGCAACAACGCTCGAGCCGGGAACCAACAGGCGCGGACCCTGCGCGATATCTTCGGCTGGAACCGGGCGTTCACCCCGGCCTTGCTGTCGGCGGATGAACAGGTGCAGATGCAGCTGGCCGGTATCGTCGAGCAGCAGGGCGAGTTGTGGCGCAGCCGGGTGCGCTGGTCGAGCCTGGGTGAGTCGCTGTTCGTGCATTCAAGCTACCCCACCGACAGCGTCGATGCCGTGTTCTTCGGTCCCGACAGTTACCGTTTCGCCCGGGTGATCGAAGCCCACCTGCGCGAGCGCACGACCGCCCTTGAACAGGCCGTGGATATCGGGTGCGGTGCCGGCATTGGCGCGGTGCTGATCGCCCGGGCGCGGCGTCATGCCCAGGTCCTTGCCCTGGACATCAACCCCCGGGCCTTGCGCCTGACCGCGATCAATGCCGCCCTGGCACAACTGGCCAATGTCTCGGTGGAGCACAGCGACGTGCTCGATGGCGTGACCGGCCGGTTTGACCTGATCGTCGCCAATCCGCCCTACATGCTCGATGCCGGCGAACGCACCTATCGCCATGGCGGCGGCACCCTGGGTGAGCAGCTGTCGCTGCGCATCGTCGAGCAAGCCTTGCCGCGCCTGGCCCCGGGCGGCACCTTGCTGCTGTACACCGGTGTTGCCATGGTCGAAGGGCGTGACCCTTTCCTGGCACAGGTGCAAGGCACCTTGGCCGATCCGCGCTGGGCCTGGCGCTACGAGGAACTGGACGCGGATGTATTCGGCGAACAGTTGCTCGAGCCCGGCTACCAGCAGGTCGAGCGCATCGCCGCCGTGGTGCTGAGTGTTACCCGGCGATGAGCCCGCCGTGCAGCTTCGGCATCGAGGAGGAGTACCTGCTGGTGGAACTGGCCAGCGGCCGGGTGGTGGCCAGGCCCGGGGCCGGCATCATCGCGCTGTGCCGCCAGGTGCTGGGCGCGCACTTTGCCCAGGAGATGTTCCGCTGTCAGATCGAAGTGGCTTCGCCGGTGTTCACCAGCTTGGCCCAGGCCGGTGATTTTCTTCGTCACCACCGTCAGCAACTGGCCAGGGGGCTGGCGGCCGAAGGCGTCGGGCTGTTCGCCGCGGGCAGCCACCCCATGGGCGGCTGGCGCCAGCAACGACCGGCAGACGAAGCGCATTACCGGCAACTGTTCGAGGACTATCAGCAGGTCGCGCGCCGTAGCCTGTTGTGTGGCCTGCATGTCCACGTCGGGGTGGCGCAGGGGGTTGACCGGATGCGGTTGATCAACCAGTTGCTGCCCTGGACACCCCTGTTGTTGCTGCTCAGCGCTTCATCGCCGTTCTGGGAAGGTGAGCCCAGCGGCTACCAGAGTTATCGCCAGGTCGCCTGTGGCGAGTGGCCGCACATGGGCCTGCCCGAACGCCTCGGCGACTGGCAGGCCTACCAGCGTTACCTGACGCTGCTACGCCGTACCGGGTCGCTGCGCGAAGGCAATGATTGTTGGTGGGTCATTCGCCCATCGCGGCGTTACCCCACGGTGGAGCTGCGCATCGCCGATGCCTGTCCCAGGCTTGAGGATGCGTTGTGCATCGCCGGCCTGTTTCGGCGCATGGTCGAGCACTGTCTGAACCACCCGCAGGACGCTGCGTTGACCCGTGAGCAGTACTGGATCGCCGGGCAGAACTACTGGCGGGCCATGCGCCATGGGCGTCATGGGCACTACATCTGTCTGGCGGGAGAGCGGCAGTGCAGTGCGCAGCAATGGCTGGCGCAGGCGCGGGAGCGCTTCGACGCCGGGCCCTGTGACAGTGAGCGCAGCTTTGACCGGGCCGAAGTGATTCTGCGTGAGGGTACCAGTGCCGACTGGCAACTGGCGGTGTATGAGCGAGGCCAGCAACGGCCGCAGGGGGCGTTGCTGGCGGTGGTCGAGGGGTTGGTGGCGATGACGGGGTGTTGTTGATCGCCGGTGCTGCCTTAGCCCGATCGCTCACGCTTGCGCAGTGCCGTCACCGTCTCGCCACCGACCCCCCAGTTATCGGTGGGTACTTCCTCGATCACCACGAAGGTCGAGGCCGGCGGCTTGTTCAGTACCCGGTACAGCAATTCGGTAGCGCCTTCGATCAGCTCGCGTTTTTGCTCGGCGCTGACGCCTTCCTGGGTAACCTGAATGTGAACATAAGGCATGACAGTCTTCCTCCGTTTGCTTACCAGACACCGGTGGCCGAACCGCCATCCACGGCGATCACGGTACCGGTAACGAACGTCGAGTCGGTCAGGTACAGCACCGCATCGACCACATCCTGGGGCGTGCCGATCTGCCCGGTGGGCGCCAGGGCCTTGAGCACTTCGCGGGTTTGCGGGTCGTCGCCATGCAGCGGGGTGTCGATGATCCCCGGGGCCACGGCATTGACCTGCACCTGGGCAGACGCCAGTTCCAGCGCCAGGGCACGCACCGCCTGGTTCAGGCCGCCCTTGATCAGCACCGGCAGCAGCGCCGGCACCTTGGTGTTCGGTTGCAGGGCGATGGACGCTGTGATCGAGACGATATGCCCGGCACCGTTGGCGGCCATGTGCTGCGCGGCGACCTGCGCCGGGTAGACGAAGCCCTTGAGGTTGGTATCGACGATAGCCTCGATATCGCCCGGCGTGTAGTCGGCCACAGGCTTGGCGATGAAGATGCCGGCGTTGTTGATCAGGATGTCCACCTTGCCGAAGGCTTCGATGGCCTGGTCGAACAGCTTGCGTGCAGTCTCAGGCCGGGCGATGTCGCCTTCGACCAGGAGGAAGTTGGCCGGGTTGCCCAGGGACGCCGCAGCCGCTTGCAGGCGTGCCAGGGTACGGGCATTGCCCACCACATTGTCGCCGCGCTCAAGGTAGGCCTTGGCGATGGCGAAACCCAGGCCGCTGGAAGCGCCGGTGACGATAACGGTTTTTGCTGTGTGCATGATCGAATCTCCGTAGGGCCGGTCGACAGGTCCGGCTGATGGAGCTCAGGTTAATTGGCAAGCAGGCCTTGAAAAATGGTGTGAATGTAATTTGAATTGATACTTGGTGTAATCAATGAGGTGGTCATGACCCGGGTATTCGACGATCTGCAACTGGGTAGCATCGAACTGTTCTGCCTGGCCGCCGAAACCGGCAGCTTCACCGCCGCCGCCAACCAGGCCGGAGTCACGCCGGCGGCGGTCAGCCGGTCGGTGGCGCGCCTGGAAGAGCGCCTGGGCGTGCGCCTGTTCGTGCGCACCACCCGGCAGATGCGCCTGACCGAGGGCGGGCGTGGCTACTACGAACACTGCCGGCAGGCGCTGACCCAACTGATCGACGCCGAGCGCGAGGTCAGCGGTGCCCAGGCGGTGCCGGCCGGTTTGCTGCGCATCAGCCTGCCCACGCCCTATGCCCACTACCGCCTGCTGCCACGCTTGCCGCAGTTTCGCCAGCGCTACCCACAGGTGCGCATCGACGTGCATGTCAGCAACCGCAACATCGACTTTGCCGAGGAAGGCTACGACCTGGCGATCCGCGGGCGCGCGCCGGCCGACTCGCGGCTGGTGGCCCGACGACTGGAGGAGGCGGAGCTGGTGGTGGTCGCCACCCCCGACTACCTGCGTCGCGCAGGCGTGCCGGCCACGCCGGATGATCTGCTCGGGCATGAGTGCATCCAGTTCGAACTGCCCAGCACCGGGCGTACCACGACCTGGTCGTTCCAGGTCGGCGGTCGGTTGGTCGAAATGCAGACCTCGGGCAGCTACACCTGCCTGGAAGATTTTCTCGCCACCGCCACCCTGGTGAAAAATGGCGCCGGGCTGATGCAGGCCTACCGCTTCACCGTGCAGCAGGAACTGGAGAGCGGCCAGCTGGTGGAGGTGCTCGGCGACTATGGCGGCACTTCACGACCGTTCATGCTCATCTACCCCCATGCCCGGCACGTGCCGCTGCGGGTCAGGGCGATGATCGATTTTCTGTTGCAGGGTGAGGCTGGGTGAAGCGTGCCCGGTAGTCGCTGGGCGTGACGCCCAGGCGACGCACGAAGGCCCGGCGAAAGCCGTCGATATTGGCATAGCCCACTGCGTCGGCCAGGCGCTTCAAGGGAATGTCCGACTCTTCGACCAGGCGTCGGGCGCTGTCGATGCGCGCCAGTTCCACGAATTCGGCCGGGGTGGAGCCGGCCTCAAGCTTGAACACCCGGGCGAAATTGCGCTCGCTCATGCCGGCGCGGGCAGCCAGGGCCGGGACGCTGAGGTCGTCCCTGAGGTGGCCCAGAATGTAGGCCTGCACGGCACTGATGGCCGATTTTTCCGCCGTCTGCGCCGCCAGGTGGGCGCTGAATTGCGACTGCCCGCCGGGGCGCTTGAAGAACATCACCATTTCCCGCGCCACCCGCAGGGCCAGCTCGCGGCCGTGGTCTTCCTCGACCATGGCCAGGGCCAGGTCCATGCCCGCCGTCACGCCCGCCGAGGTGTACAGGCTGCCGTCCTTGACGTAGATGCTGTCGGCCTCGACCTGGGTGTCGGGGTTTTCCCTGGCCAGGCGCGCGCTGCTGTTCCAGTGGGTGGTCACCCGTCGTCCGCGCAGGATGCCGGCGGCGGCCAGGGCGAAGGCACCCGTGCACACCGAGCCGATGCGTCGCACCGAGCCTGCCTGGCGTTGCAGCCAATGCTGCAGGGCCGGGTTGCCGACGATTTCGTCGATCTGCGGGCCGCCGGCTACCAGGAGGGTGTCGAGCCTGGCCTTGTGGGTTTCGACCGTGGCGTCCACCGCCAGGCGCAGGCCGCTGCTGGTCTTGATCAGGCCGGGCTGGGTGCCGATCACCTCGACCCGGTAGGCGCGCGGGTTGCCCAGTTGCTTGGCCGCTTCGGCGAAGACATCGGCGGGGCCGACGATATCCAGCATTTGCACACGAGGAAAAGCCAGGAGGGCGATGCGCATAGGGGTTGTCCGTTGGGGTCGAGAGGTTGGCTGAAAACGTCGTTATGTGGCTATTTAAGCCAAGGCAATCATGGCAGAAACTATCCCTAACGACAAATCAAGCCAGGAGTCAGCCGTCATGAACACTGCCACCATTCCCGCCCTGGAGCCTGCCCGCAGCCAGGCTGCCAGCAGCGTCTCGATCAAGCATCTGCCGGTCAACCTGTTCGGCTCGGTCATGGGCCTGGCTGGTCTGGGCCTGGCCTGGCGCCTGGCGCACCAGTACTTCGGCGTCAGCCCGCTGATCGGCGAAGCCATCGCCCTGTTCGCCGGCCTGGTGTTCGTGGTGGTGGGCGCCGGCTACCTCACCAAACTGGTACGCCATCGCCAGGCGGTGGTCAACGAGTTCAAGCACCCGATCGCCGGCAACTTCTTCGGCACCATCGTCATTGCCCTGTTGCTGCTGTCGGTGGTGGCAGCGCCCTACAGCGAAGGCTTCGCCCAGGTGCTGTGGAGCGTGGCCAGCCTGCTGGCCGTGGCCCTGGGTGGCCTGGTGCTGTCGCGCTTGCTCAAGGGCAAGCAGGACCTGCAACACGCGGTGCCGGCCTGGCTGATTCCAGGCGTTGCCACCCTCGACATCACCGTGACCGGTGCGCACATGCCCATGGCCTGGGCGGGCGAACTGAACCTGTTGGCCACGGCAGTGGGCGCGGCCCTGGCCCTGGTGTTCTTCACCAGCATCTTCCCGCGGCTGGTGCACCAGGACGCCCTGGCCAAGGGCATGGTGCCTTCGCTGATGATCCTGGTGGCGCCGTTTGAAGTGGGCTTTCTGGCCTACACCAACCTGTTCGGCGAGGTCGACCGGTTTGCCGGCATGCTGTTCTACTTCGGCCTGTTCCTGGCCGTGGTGCTGAGCTTCAAGGTGTTTCGCCGCGATGTGCCGTTCGCCCCGTCGTGGTGGGCCATCAGCTTCCCCCTGGCCGCACTGAGCAATGCCGCGTTCAAATATGCCCATGCCCAGGGCGGGGTGGCACTGCAAGGGCTGGCCTGGGTGATCCTGGTGCTGCTGACTATCGTCCTGGCGGTGCTGACCGTGAAAACCCTGGCCAGCCTGTTCCGTGGTCAACTGCTCAGCGCTTGAAGGCCTGAAACGAAGCGAGCCCGCAACGGGCTCGCGCTGCTATGAGCGCCAGGCCTCAAGCCTGCTTTAATGAGTCAAACGGATTTGCCCGTCATTGAAGAGAGCGCCCGCCCATGGACCGTCTCACCGCCAAAGACTTCGCCCCCGAACTGCTCGAACTCTACGACTTCTACGCCCACGGACGGATCAATCGCCGCGAGTTCCTCGACCGCGCAGCGGCCTTCACCTTCGCCGGCATGACCGCCAGTGCCTTGCTCGCATCCCTGAGCCCGAACTACGCACTGGCCGAGCAAGTGCCGGCCTCCGATCCGGATATCCACGCCGAGTACATCACCTATCCCTCGCCCAAGGGCCATGGCCAGGTGCGTGGCTACCTGGTGCGACCGGCCAAGGTCCAGGGTAAGTTGCCCGCCGTGGTGGTGGTGCACGAGAACCGTGGTCTGAACCCTTACATCGAAGACGTGGCCCGGCGCCTGGCCAAAGCCGGCTTCATCGCCCTGGCACCTGATGGCCTGAGTTCCAAAGGCGGCTATCCCGGTGATGACGAGAAGGGCAAGGAACTGCAGGCCGGGATCGACCCGCAGAAGCTGATGAACGACTTCTTCGCCGCCATCGAATGGCTGATGAAAAACGACGCCACCACCGGCAAGGTCGGCATCGTCGGTTTCTGCTACGGCGGCGGGGTGGCCAACGCGGCGGCGGTGGCCTATCCCGAACTGGCCGCGGCTGTGCCGTTCTACGGGCGCCAGGCCGATGCCAAGGATGTGCCGAAGATCAAGGCGCCCTTGCTGTTGCACTACGGCGAACTGGACACGCGCATCAACGAAGGCTGGCCGGCCTATGAGCAGGCGTTGAAGGCTGCGGGGACAACCTACGAGGCCTATATCTATCCCGGTGCCAACCACGGCTTTCACAACGACACCACGCCGCGTTACGACGAAGGGGCGGCCAAGCTTGCCTGGGAGCGGACCCTGGAGTGGTTCAGGCGCTACCTGAAGTAGGTGACACACATCCGGATACAACTGTCGTTTGCCTCTGCATCACCGCTTTGCTTGCATGCCCGCTTCAGTCAGCAAGCCATGTCAGGAGACAGATGATGAAAACCATGGTGGTAGGGGCAAGCAAGGGGCTGGGCCGGGCCCTGATCGAGGGTTTGGGGGAGGCTGGCGATACCCTCATGGGTGTCTCGCGCAGCCGGCCGCAGGGGCTGCAAGCGCGGGAAGGGGTGGACCTGCAGTGGGTCGAGGCCGACCTGACGCAGCCGCGGGAGGCCGCGCAGCGGCTGGAGCAGGCGGTGGCCGGGCAGGGGCTGGACACCCTGGTCTACAACCTGGGGATCTGGGAGACCCGCGCCTTTGCGCCTGGATACGACTTTCTCGCTGACGATGATGCCGAGGTGCAAGCCATCGTCAACTGCAACATCACCGCGACCCTGCTGGTGATCAAGCGTCTGTTGCCGACCCTGCTGCAAAGCCCGCGGCCACGCATCATCCTCACCGGCTCGACCTCGGGCCTGAGCCAAAGCGGGCGCCCTGAGGTCAGCTTCGGCGCCTCCAAGTTCGCCCTGCGTGGCATCGCCGATGCCCTGCGCGAGGGTTACCGCCAGCACCGGTTGGGTGTGACCTGCCTGAACCTGGGCTACCTCAACACCGACGATCCACTCGCCACCCCGCGCGAGGTGGCGGCGTTGCGCGGTGAAGGCCAGTTGATTCCGGTGCACGATGTGGTCCAGGTGGTGCGCATGGCCCTGAGCCTGTCCTCGGCCAGCTTCGTCAAGGAACTGACCTTGCCGGCCATGGCGGATGAGCGCTTCTGAGCTCCCGTGTGGGAGCAACTGGCGATGCCAGCGATGCGGTGTAGCGAAAAACCATCGCCGGCGTTGCCGGCTCCCACAGGGTGCACTGGTATGCACCGTCCATTGTGGGAGCTGGCGAAGCCTGCGATCGACCGCCGCTCCCACCGATCGCAGCCTGGCGGCAGCGGCTACGTTGCAACCACTGATCCGCCCCCGCATGTCCAACGGAAATGGCGGAGTAGCATGGAAGGTTGCAGTACAACGCCCCATTCCCTGGGAGTCTGAGCCATGAAAATCGTCGTTATCGGTGGTACTGGCTTGATCGGGACCCAACTGTGCAACAACCTGCGCGCCAAGGGCCACATGGCGCTGGCCGCCTCGCCGAGGACCGGCGTCGATGCCCTGACCGGCGAAGGCCTGGACCACGCCCTGCAAGGCGCCGATGCGGTGGTGGACGTGTCCAACTCCCCCTCGTTCGAAGACGCAGCCGTGCTGTCGTTCTTTGAAACCTCCGGACGCAACCTGTTCGCCGCCGAGAAGCATGCCGGTGTACGCCATCACATCGCGCTGTCGGTGGTGGGTACCGAGCGCATGCTCGAGAGCGGTTACTTTCGCGCCAAGATGGCCCAGGAAAAACTGATCAAGGACGCCGGTGTGCCCTACACCATCCTGCGTGCCACGCAATTCTTCGAATTCATGGGGGCGATTGCCTATTCAGGCGCCGAGGGCAATTGCGTGCGCCTGACCAGCGCCGCCCTACAACCGATTGCCTCGTCAGATGTCGCCCAGACCCTGGCCAATCTGGTCGAACAGCCGCCGGCCAATCGCACCCTTGAAGTCGCCGGGCCCGATCGCCAACCGCTGGTCGAGTTCGTGCGCGCCTACCTGCAGCACAACCAGGACGCCCGTGAGGTGATCACCGATCCCCAGGCCACCTATTTCGGTGCGCCGATCAATGATCGTTCGCTGACCCCTGACGATGATGCGATCAAGGGTGGCATGCACTTCCAGACCTGGCTGAAAAACACCCCCGTCCAACGTTGATCCGGATCAGGAGCGTGTCATGCGTATTTCTTCGTTACTTGTGCTTGCGTCCTTGATGGGCGCCACTGCGGTGCTGGCCCAGAGTCCGGCAAACGGTGCTCCGCCACCCACGGTCAAACCGGTGATGAAACAGGCGCTGCCCGACTACCCGGGCAAGGAGATCGTGGTGCTGGAAGTGGAATACCCGCCGGGTGGCGCCGATCCGGTGCATCGCCACGATGCTCATGGTGTGGTCTATGTGCTGGAGGGAACGGTGGTGATGGGGGTCAAAGGCGGCAAGGAAGTCACCTTGACGCCTGGGCAAGTGTTTCATGAGGGGCCGACCGATATTCACACGGTGGGGCGTAATGCCAGCCAGGATAAGCCGGCGAAGTTTGTGGTGTTTCTGCTCAAGGAGACTGGCAAGCCGGCGTTGTTGCCGGTGGAGTGATTTATTGATGCCTTGGCGTTGGGACATTGCTCCGATGTCTGGACCGTAGCGTTGGCGCTGAAGACGACGAGCATATCCATGTCTTGCAGCGGCGCTGCCGGCTGGTTTCGCCCTTTACGGCGACCCACTTTTGAAGGCAAAAGTGGGCAAAACCCGTGTCCCTGCATCCGGCCCTTCGCTTCGCTGCGGGTACCCTCGCTACACCC
>NZ_JBIVXC010000017.1:0-95159 GCF_044769005.1 Pseudomonas sp. NPDC090755
GCGCGAGCCGTAGACTTGGCGAAGCAAGTCGTAGGCCGCGTGGCCCCGGAAGACGCCGGAGCGAAGGGACCCGAAGCGCAGCGTAGGGCCGTATGCAGGAGCAGGCGGTTTTGCCTACTTTTTCCAAGAAAAAAGTAGGCCGCCGTAAAGGCGGAAGGGGCCGGCAGCCTCGCCACATGGAATGGATAAGCTCACAGCCTCAACACCAACCCAACCCAACCCAACCCAACCCAAGGACCATTGTCCCCGGGATGCCATGAAGAACCAAAAAAAAAGCCCCCAGGCCGTGAAGGCGAGGGGGCTTTTTCTGGCCGCCGGCTTACATGTTCGGGTAAGTCGGGCCGCCGGCACCTTCCGGGGTGACCCAGGTGATGTTCTGCGAAGGGTCCTTGATGTCACAGGTCTTGCAGTGTACGCAGTTCTGGGCGTTGATCTGGAAGCGCTTGCTGCCGTCTTCCTGGGTGACCACTTCGTAAACGCCCGCCGGGCAGTAACGCTGGGCCGGCTCGTCGTACAGCGGCAGGTTGGTGCCGATCGGGATGCCAGCGTCGGCCAGTTTCAGGTGGCAGGGCTGTTCTTCCTCGTGGTTGGTGCTGGAGAGGAACACCGAACTCAGCTTGTCGAAGCTCAGTTTGCCATCGGGCTTGGGGTAGTCGATCTTTTTCGAGTCGGCCGCCAGCTTCAGGCAGGCGTAGTCCGGCTTGGTGTCGTGCAGGGTGAACGGCAGCTTGCCGCCGAACCAGTTCTGGTCGATATAGTTGAACGCAGCGCCGAGCATCGGGCCGAACTTGTGCATGGCCGGGCCGAAGTTGCGGCTGGCGAACAGTTCTTCATACAACCAGCTGGCCTTGAAGGCGTCGACATAGCTGTTGAGCTGGTCGCCGCCTTCGCTGCCGGCCAGCAGGGCATCGGCCACCGCGTCGGCGGCGAGCATGCCGGACTTCATGGCGGTGTGGCTGCCCTTGATCTTGGCAAAGTTCAGGGTGCCCAGGTCGCAACCGATCAGGGCGCCGCCGTTGAAGACCATCTTCGGCAGCGAGTTCAGGCCGCCCTTGCAGATGGCGCGGGCGCCGTAGCTGATGCGCTTGCCGCCTTCGAGGTACTGGCTCATCACCGGGTGGTGCTTGAGGCGCTGGAATTCGTCGAACGGCGACAGGTAGGCATTGCTGTAGGACAGGTCGACGATCAGGCCGACCACCACCTGGTTGTTCTCCAGGTGATAAAGGAAGGAGCCACCGGTGTTCTCGGCGCTCATCACGTCCAGCGGCCAGCCGGCGGTGTGCACCACCAGGCCTTGCTCGTGCTTGGCCGGGTCGATTTCCCAGATTTCCTTGAGGCCGATGCCGTAGTGCTGGGCGTCGGCTTCGCTGTCGAGGTTGAAGCGCTTGATCAACTGCTTGCCGATATGGCCACGGCAGCCTTCGGCGAACAGGGTGTACTTGCCGCGCAGTTCCATGCCCGGGGTGTACAGGCCTTCTTTCGGGTTGCCTTCACGGTCGACACCCAGGTCGCCGGTGATGATCCCGCGGATCACGCCGTTTTCGTCGAACAGGGCTTCCTGGGCGGCGAAGCCCGGGTAGATCTCCACGCCCAGGTTCTCGGCCTGCTGGGCCAGCCAGCGGCACAGGTTGCCCAGGGAGATGATGTAGTTGCCTTCGTTGTGCATGGTCTTGGGCACGAACAGGTCCGGGACCTTGACCGAGCTGCCAGCATCCTTGAGCACGTAGATGTCGTCGCGTTTGACGGCGGTGTTGAGCGGGGCGCCGAGCTCTTTCCAGTCCGGGAACAGTTCGTTCAGGGCGCGCGGTTCGAACACTGCACCGGAGAGGATGTGGGCACCGACTTCCGAGCCTTTCTCAACCACGCAGACGCTGATTTCGTTACCGGCTTCGGCGGCCTTCTGCTTCAGTCGGCAGGCGGCGGACAGGCCCGCCGGGCCAGCGCCGACAATGACCACGTCGAATTCCATGTATTCGCGTTCCACAGGTTCTCTCCTACTCAAGGCTCATCGGTTTTTCATTGTTGGCGGGTGTCAGGCGGTCATTTTCAACACGCTGGTGCTGTAGCCTGAGTGATGACGGACTACACCGCTTTCTCTTGGTGGCGCATTATATCTACACCACTCTCGGGGTCCAATACAAACGTTTGTTTGAATTTGTCGCAGGCCAGTAAAATCACTGAAGTGCGGCTTGAAGCTGACCGGTTTGCCGTATTGACCGGATTGGGTGTTACGGTCAAGATACGAGCGGTTTTGCGCTCGCCGTAGGCTAACCGCCGGATGCAGGTGCACCCCTAAAGACCAGGCGAAAAGCAGGGCAGAAAGGCCATAACCCGCTTTGTAGTGGAGTTTACACACCACAACAGAAAATGAACCACGGGTTTTGCTTCTGCAAGGTCAAATTGAGACTGCTGGGTCAGGGTTAAATTGGATCGGCTGCAATCGTTTTTAGAGGTGCCCTTGTACCCACGCGCAATCGCCGGGTTTGCCCCAGGCGACATTCTTTTCACCGGAGAGTAACGAGGAATCCATGAAGGTTCTTGTAGCTGTCAAACGAGTGGTCGACTATAACGTCAAGGTTCGCGTCAAAGCGGACAACTCCGGCGTCGACCTTGCTAACGTCAAGATGTCCATGAACCCCTTCTGCGAAATCGCCGTAGAAGAAGCCGTACGCCTGAAAGAAAAGGGTGTCGCGAGCGAGATCGTCGTCGTTACCGTCGGCCCGGCCACTGCCCAGGAGCAATTGCGTACTGCCCTGGCACTGGGTGCCGACCGTGCGGTGCTGGTCGAGTCCGCCGACGAGCTGAACTCCCTGGCCGTGGCCAAGCTGCTCAAGGCCGTGGTCGACAAGGAACAGCCTCAGCTGGTGATCCTTGGCAAGCAAGCCATCGACAGCGACAACAACCAGACCGGCCAGATGCTGGCGGCACTGACCGGTTTCGGCCAGGGCACCTTCGCTTCCAAGGTCGAAATCGCTGGCGACAAGATTAACGTCACCCGTGAAATCGACGGCGGCCTGCAGACCGTTGCGCTGAACCTGCCAGCCATCGTCACCACCGACCTGCGCCTGAACGAGCCACGCTACGCGTCGCTGCCGAACATCATGAAGGCCAAGAAGAAGCCACTGGAAACCGTTACTCCAGATGCGCTGGGCGTTTCCACCGCCTCCACCAACAAGACCCTGAAAGTCGAAGCGCCGGCTGCCCGCAGCGCCGGTATCAAGGTCAAGTCGGTTGCTGAACTGGTCGAGAAACTGAAGAACGAGGCGAAGGTAATCTAAATGACTATCCTGGTTATCGCTGAACACGAAAACGGTGCCGTTGCCCCGGCCACCCTGAACACTGTTGCTGCTGCCGCCAAGATCGGTGGCGACATCCACGTGCTGGTCGCAGGCCAGAACGTCGGTGGCGTGGCTGAAGCTGCTGCCAAGATCGCTGGCGTCGCCAAGGTCCTGGTCGCCGACAACGCTGCCTACGCACACGTCCTGCCAGAAAACGTAGCGCCGCTGGTTGCCGAACTGGGCAAGGGTTACAGCCATGTGCTGGCACCTGCCACCTCCAACGGCAAGAACGTGCTGCCACGCGTTGCCGCGCTGCTGGACGTCGACCAGATCTCCGAGATCATCTCGGTTGAATCGGCTGACACCTTCAAGCGTCCGATCTATGCCGGTAACGCCATTGCCACCGTGCAATCGAGCGCTGCCATCAAGGTCATCACCGTTCGCGCCACCGGCTTCGACGCCGTTGCCGCCGAAGGTGGTTCGGCTGCTGTCGAAGCCGTTGCCGCTGCCCACGACGCCGGCAAGTCGGCCTTCGTTGGTGAAGAGCTGGCCAAGTCCGACCGTCCTGAGCTGACCGCTGCCAAGATCGTCGTATCCGGCGGTCGTGGTATGCAGAACGGCGACAACTTCAAGCACCTGTACGCCCTGGCCGACAAGCTCGGCGCTGCCGTCGGTGCTTCCCGCGCTGCGGTCGACGCAGGCTTCGTACCGAACGACATGCAGGTCGGCCAGACCGGCAAGATCGTTGCGCCACAGCTGTACATCGCCGTCGGTATCTCCGGCGCGATCCAGCACCTGGCCGGCATGAAGGACTCCAAAGTGATCGTTGCGATCAACAAGGACGAAGAAGCGCCGATCTTCCAGGTGGCCGACTACGGCCTGGTCGCTGACCTGTTCGAAGCCGTACCTGAGCTGGAGAAGCTGGTTTAATCCGGCTGCTTCACTTATAAAGGGCCCGATCCGGGCGGGTTGTGCGAGCCAGTCTTGCACAGCCTGTGGATCGGGCTTTTTTATTGAAAAAAGGAGTCGTTTGCATGGGATGGCTTGGCCGGGTGAATTCGGCGCTGTTGTTCGCCGCGGTGCTGCTGCCGTCGCAGGTGATGGCGGTGGGCAAGTGCGAGCGCCTGGTGGCCACCGGCAGCCCCGATGCGCCGCCCTATCTGTGGCGCGATCCAAAAGACCCCAGGCACCTGATCGGCGCCAATGCCGACTTGCTCAACCAGGTTGCGGCACAGCTTGGGGTGAAGGTCGAGATCCTGTACAGCGGCAAGCGCAGCGATGCCGTTGAAGAGGTGCGAAGCGGGCGTGTCGACATGCTGGTCGATGCACCGCTGACCACCGCCGACCTTACGGCCATGGACTATGTCCATCCGCCGTTGATGCTCAATGAATACCTGGTCTGGACCCGTCATGACTCGCCCCTGGTCTATGAGGGGCTGGCCGACTTGCACCAGCGCCAGGGCAGCCTGTCGGAAAAGGCCCGGCTGACCCCCGACTTCGAAGCCTTCGCCAAAACCCAGCTCAAGCTCGCGCCGGCCCAGAACCTGACCCAGGCATTCCAGAAATTGCTGCTGGGGCAGGTGGAATATGTACTGGCCGGACGGTACTCGGGCATGGCCATGGCCCAGAGTCTGGGCATGAGCAATGAACTGGTCGCCCGCGGCCTGCCGCTGGATCGCCCGGGCCTGTACCTGGCGCTGTCGCATAATTCCGCCTGCAATGACGCGTGGATACGCGGACAACTGGCTCAAAAGCTGACAGAATTGCCGGCCTCCGGCGTGTCCCAGGCGGTGCTGCAACGCAATGTCGAGCGCTGGAAGGCGCAAATGCAGGCACCGCTGGATGCCCCTAAACAGTAGGAAGATGGTGTGAGAATCCAACCACTATTCGCAGCCCTGGCGCTGCTGGCGCTGGCCGGATGTGCCAATGATCCGGCGCCCAATGAACAACTGCGCCTGTCCGAGCAGGCGCTGGAGCAGGCCAAGGCCGTCGGTGCGACCGATGAGGTGGCTGAGTTGAAGATGGCCGAGGACAAGCTGGCCCGGGCCCGGGTCAACATGGCCACCCAAGACTACCGCGATGCCCGCATGCGCGCCGAACAGGCCGAGCTCGATGCACGCCTGGCCGAGGCGCGGGTGCTGACCAGCAAGAGCCAGGAGCAGCTTGAACTGCTGCAATCGCGGGTCAATCGCCTGCGCAAACAGTTGGGGGAGCAGCCGTGAGTTCGATCAAACCTATGGCGGCCCTGCTGCTGGTTGGCCTGGTCGGCCTGCAGGGGTGTGCCAGCCAGCGCAGCGAGTCGGCACTGGATGAAGCAGCGGCCAAGTTCCAGACCGTCAAGGACGACTCTGACGTGCTGCGCAGCGCGCCGCGTGACGTCATCCGTGCCGGTGAATCCCTGGCCCGTGCGGAGCGGCTGTCCAGCTACCTGGGCACCGGTGCCGATGTGCGTCATTACGCCTACCTGAGCCAGCGCTACAGCGACATCGCCCGCGAGCACAGCACCCTGATGCTCAGTCAGGAGCGCCTGGCCAAGCTCGAGCTCGAGCGCCAGCGTCTGCAACTGGCACTGCGTGAAGCCAAGTTGGTCAGTGTGCAACAGCAGGGTCAGTGGCTGGAGGCGCAGATCGTCAGCCTGGCGACCAATCAGGGCGATCGCGGTCTGGTGATGACCCTGGGGGATGTGCTGTTCGATACCGGTCAGGCGGAGTTGAAGAGCTCGGCCAGCCGTACCGTGCTCAAGCTGGTGCAGTTCCTGCAGCTCAATCCTCGCCGCGTCGTACGCATCGAGGGCTACACCGACAGCACCGGCACGCCGGAAGACAACCTCAAGTTGTCCCGCGACCGGGCCCAGGCAGTGGCCGACATGCTGGTCGACCTCGGAGTCGACGAAAAGCGCATCCAGGTCGAAGGCTATGGTGACCAGTATCCGGTCGAGGCCAATGCCTCGGAGCGGGGCAGGGCGCAGAACCGTCGGGTGGAGATCGTCTTCTCCGACGAAAAGGGCAAGCTCGGCGCAGCACGCTGAGGCGATCCTGAACAAACCCGGCAAGTGCGGCTTGCCGGGTTTTTTTATGGGCGTTTGATCGCCAGGGCAGCAGGGGCTGTCACGCAACTGTATTGTCGACTATTCTGCAATCTGTCCCAGTACACTTCGCAACTGTTCCGGTATTCTGGCTCCATTATCGAGTCGTACAACAACAATTAGATTGCCTGCGTGTCGAGAACCGATCATGACCAACCTGTTGCTCTACCAGCGCATTGCCCAGCAACTGGCCGAGGATATCCGCCGGGGTGTCTACCAGCCGGGTGAGCGAGTGCCGTCGGTGCGCAAGATGAGCTCGCAGCTCAATGTCAGCCACGCCACGGTATTGCAGGCCTATGCCAACCTGGAAGACCAGGGCTTGATTCGCGCCCGGCCCCAGTCTGGCTACTACGTGCACCAGACGCCGGCCTTGACCGCACAGACCCCGGACATCGCCCGGGTCGAGCGCCCCGGGCTGGTCACCCGCAGCAGTATCATCCAGCAGGTGCTGACCGAAGCGCGGCGCGATGGCGTGTTTCCGTTCGGTGCGGCGGTGCCGCATGTGGATTACCTGCCGGTGCGTGCCCTGCACCAGCAGTTGGCCAAGGTCACCCGTTTTCAAAGTCCGCGGGCCTTCAGCTATATGTTCAGCCCGGGCTTCGAGCCTTTGCGTCGGCAGATTGCCATCCGCATGCGCGATGCCGGGGTGGTGGTGGATCCCAGTGAGCTGGTGGTGACCCATGGTTGCGTCGATGCGCTGCAGATGTCGTTGCGGGTGCTGACCAAGCCTGGCGACCTGATCGCGGCCGAGTCGCCCACCTATTATGGCCTGCTGCAACTGGCCGACCTGTTGGGGCTGAAGGTCATCGAGATTCCCAGTGATCCTTCCACCGGTATCAGCCTGGAAGCGTTGCAACTGGCGGCCAACCAGTGGCCGATCAAGGCGCTGGTGCTGACCGCGCGCTTGAGCAATCCGCTGGGCGGTACCATCCCTGAGGATCGGCAGAAACAGTTGCTGCGCCTGGCGAACGACTTCGACATCCAGATCGTCGAAGACGATATCTATGGCGAACTGATGTTCGAGCAAGGCAAGACCAAGGCGCTCAAGGCCTTCGACCGGCTGGGGCGGGTGATCTACTGTTCGAGTTTTTCCAAGACATTGTCGCCGGGTGTGCGCATTGGCTGGATGATCGCCGGCAAGTACCAGGCGGAAATCCAGCGCCTGCAGACCTTCACCACCCATTCGGCGTGTAGCGTGACCCAGATGGGGGTCGCCTCCTACCTGGAGAATGGTGGCTACGACCGGCATTTGCGCTATATCCGGCAGGAATACCGGAAGAATCTCAGTGCCTACCAGTTGGCTGTGCAGCAGCACTTTCCGGCGGGGACGCAGATGACCCGGCCGACCGGTGGCTTCATCCTGTGGGTGAGCCTGCCTGGGCGGGTCAACACCCAGGAGCTGCATGTGCGTGCACTGCAGCAAGGCATCAGCATTGCACCGGGACTGATTTTCAGTAACACCGAGCAGTTCAACCACTGTATTCGCCTGAACTGCGGCATCCCCTGGAACCGTGAGGCGGAGCGCGCCCTGATGACCCTGGGGATGCTGGCCAGCCAGTTGTGCCAGGAGTCGGGTTCGGCAAGCTTTTTCTAGACTTGCCAGCCCTCTCTGGAACGGGGAGCATAGACCTATTTGCGGATGATTGTCGGTGTCCATGAAAGCCTTGCGTCGGGTTGGCTTGTTTCTCTGTCTGCTGGGGTTTTCGGCGGCTGCGGGCAATCTCATGGCTCAAACGGCACCGACGACCCATCCGTCGCCGGCAAGGCAGGCCCAGCCGGCAGCCAAGGCTAAGCCGGTTGTCAGGCAAAAGCAGGACAAGGCTGTCGCCGAGAAGAAAAAGCCCGCCGCCAAGGCAGTGCGCAACAAGGCGCGCAAGCCGGCCAAGGCTGCCCCCGAGCCCTTGCCCAAGGCGAAGCTGGACCTGAGCTTGCCGACCGATATGGTCAAGGACCTCAAACCGGCCTCCCAGGATCCGGTTCCCACGCCCAAACCCCTGTTGCCTTACCTGTTTGGCGAGAAGCCGCCGGCTGACAGCCCATTCCAGCTCAATGGCCGGTTGCTGAGCAACGAGATGCAGCTGCAATTGCGTAACGATGCTCGCCAGGAGGTCGAGGGCGCCGCCATCGATTTCGAGTTCAAGCAGTAGTCGGGGCTGACTTGTCGGTCATTGCCGGGTGTAGCGGTTTTCAGTCTGCTGGCAATTTCAAACGACTGTTTAACCGGTTACTATCCGGGTTCATTCATCATTTGCTGTACCGAGGATCCTGTTGTCATGAATTGCCGTGAAGGTTGTGGCGCCTGCTGCATTGCGCCCTCCATCAGCTCACCCATGCCGCGCATGCCCAAGGGCAAGCCGGCAGGCGAGCGCTGCCTGCATTTGTCGCCTGCCAATCTCTGTGAGCTGTTCGGCCAGCCCGAGCGCCCGGCGGTGTGTGGCGGTTTCAAGGCGGATGTGGAGGTGTGTGGCAGTGACCGCGATGAAGCGATCAGGATCCTGGGGTGGCTGGAGCAAGTGACGGCAGCTTGAAACGTGGTCTTCGATAATAAGGAACAAGAGAATGGGATCGTTTAAGCAGGTGGCAATGGTGGTTGGCCTGAGTGCCGTACTGGCGCAAGTGGCGCATGCCGAGGACTGGAAGGTGGCCAAGGACGAGGAGGGGATCAAGATTTCCCTGGCCGACGTCGAGGGGTCGGATTACAAGGCCTACCGCGGCGTGACGGTCATCAAGGCGCCACTGGCCAGGGTCAAGGCCTTGCAGGAAGACATCGCGGGCGCCTGCGCCTGGATTCATGAGTGCAAGACGCAGAAGCTGCTCAAGCAGGAAGGTGATCAGGTCTGGACCTATACCCAGTTCAACGCGCCATGGCCGGTGACCGCGCGTGATTCGATCCTGCACGTGACCACCACCCAGGATGCCGACGGCAGCCTGACCCGCAAGCTCGAGGGTGTGCCCAAGTACCTGCCTGAAGAGAAGGGCTTTGTGCGGGTGGCGAAGGTGGAGGGATTCTGGAAGCTGGTGCCTAAAGGCGACACGACTGAAGTGACCTACCAGGTGCACACCGAGCCAGGTGGCAGCGTGCCGTCGATGGTGGCCAACAAGTTCGTCGTCGATGCGCCGTTCAATACCTTGAAGGGGTTGAGGGCGAAGGCGCAGAAGCCATAGTCCGAGGGTAACAGTTCCAGCTTTTCGGTGCTGGCTGATAACTGTTGAGCTTTGAGGGTGCTGCCGGCGTACCCAATGTAGCCGCTGCCGCCAGGCTGCGATCGGCCGCGAAGCGGTCGTAGAAGGGAGTGCCACCGAGGTGGCAGGATTGCGACTGCTGCGCAGTCGATCGCAGCCTGGCGGCAGCGGCTACGGAAACCTTCCAGTCAGGCTGGGATACAGAAACAAAAAAGGCTGCCCGAGGGCAGCCTTTTTGCGTTCGGCACAATGGCTTACTTGCGGTCTTCCAGCTTGGTGATGTCGCGCGACTCGTAGCCGGTGTACAGCTGGCGAGGGCGGCCGATCTTGTACGGGCTGGAGAGCATTTCCTTCCAGTGCGAGATCCAGCCGACGGTCCGCGCCAGGGCGAAGATCACGGTGAACATGCTGGTTGGAATGCCGATCGCCTTGAGGATGATCCCCGAGTAGAAGTCGACGTTCGGGTACAGCGAGCGCTCGATGAAGTACGGATCGGTCAGGGCGATTTCTTCCAGGCGCATGGCCAGTTCCAGCTGCGGGTCGTTCTTGATGCCCAGCTCGCGCAGGACTTCGTCGCAGGTCTGCTTCATCACGGTGGCGCGTGGGTCGCGGTTCTTGTAGACGCGGTGACCGAAGCCCATCAGCTTGAACGGATCGTTCTTGTCCTTGGCCTTGGCGATGAACTTGTCGATGTTCGAGACATCGCCGATTTCATCGAGCATGGTCAGTACCGCTTCGTTGGCGCCGCCGTGGGCAGGGCCCCACAGTGCAGCGATGCCGGCGGCGATACAGGCGAACGGGTTGGCGCCCGAGGAACCTGCCAGACGGACGGTGGAAGTCGATGCGTTCTGCTCATGGTCGGCGTGGAGGATGAAGATCCGGTCCATTGCCTTGGCCAGTACCGGGCTGATCGGTTTGATCTCGCACGGGGTGTTGAACATCATGTGCAGGAAGTTTTCCGCGTACGACAGGTCGTTGCGCGGGTACATCATGGGTTGACCCATGGAGTACTTGTACACCATCGCTGCCAGGGTCGGCATCTTGGCGACCAGGCGGACCGCGGAGATTTCACGGTGCTGCGGGTTATTGATGTCCAGCGAGTCGTGGTAGAACGCCGACAGGGCGCCGACCACGCCGCACATGACGGCCATCGGGTGGGCGTCGCGGCGGAAGCCGTTGAAGAAGGACTTCAACTGCTCGTGCACCATGGTGTGGTTCTTCACGGTGCTGACGAACTGGGCCTTCTGCTCGGCGTTCGGCAGTTCGCCGTTGAGCAGCAGGTAGCAGGTCTCGAGGTAGTCGGATTTCTCGGCGAGTTGCTCGATCGGGTAACCGCGATGCAGCAGGATGCCCTTGTCGCCATCAATATAGGTGATCTTCGACTCGCAGGATGCGGTCGCCATGAAACCAGGGTCGAAAGTGAAGTGACCCGTGGCCCCCAACCCTCTAACGTCGATAACATCGGGACCAACGGTGCCGGTTAAAATGGGCAGCTCGACGGGGGCTGCGCCCTCGATGACCAACTGCGCTTTTTTGTCAGCCATGTGGCCTCCTATTAATGCTTGAAATCATCAGACAGACCCCCCACGCAGGGCCCGCACCACTATAGTGAGATAAATTCGAATGTCAATTTGCCTAAAGCACGGTTGTAATGGGCTTTGGGCGCCATTTTTCCGCGAAATTGACGGCCATTTACGCCTTTTATGCGCTAAAGGCAATGCGCTATTTGGGCTAGGGGCTTGCGTTGTCATTAGTAGCCTAACTGTCTATAATCGGCCCCCGACCGCCAGGGGCTTACAAGCCCGTGTTGCTGGGGTCGTCACTCCCTGGGTGGTGGGTACCTGACCAGTACACTTACCAACAACTTTGCCCTGCTTGCTAGGGGCTCTTCAGTGTGAAAAAAGCCGTGAAAAGCCAACGACCTGTAAACCTAGACCTAAGGACCATCAAACTCCCCATTACCGGCGTTACGTCATTTCTTCACCGTGTTTCCGGCATCATCCTCTTCCTGGGCCTTGGCTTCATGCTTTATGCATTGGGCAAATCCCTGGGTTCCGAGGAAGGTTTTGCCGAGGTGAAGGCATGCTTGACCAGTCCGCTGGCCAAGTTCGTGGCATGGGGCCTCCTGTCCGCCTTGCTGTATCACCTGGTAGCCGGTGTGCGCCACTTGATCATGGATATGGGCATCGGTGAAACGCTGGAAGGCGGCCGACTGGGCTCGAAAATTATCATCGCCGTCTCCGTGGTGGTGATTGTGCTGGCAGGAGTTTGGATATGGTAACCAACGTCACGAACCTCTCGCGTTCGGGCCTCTATGACTGGATGGCGCAGCGCGTTTCTGCGGTCGTTCTCGCGGCTTATTTCATTTTCCTGATCGGATACCTGGTCGCGCACCCGGGCATCGAGTTTGCCCAGTGGCACGCTCTGTTCTCCAACAACGCGATGCGTATCTTCAGTCTGCTGGCCCTCGTTGCCCTGGGCGCTCACGCCTGGGTCGGCATGTGGACCATTGCCACTGACTACCTGACGCCGATGGCGCTGGGCAAGTCGGCGACTGCCGTACGTTTCCTGTTCCAGGCGGTATGTGGTGTCGCGATGTTCGCGTACTTCGTCTGGGGTGTGCAGATTCTCTGGGGTATCTGATTCATGGCTAACATTCCTACGATTACTTTCGACGCCATCATCATTGGTGGCGGCGGTGCCGGCATGCGCGCTGCGCTGCAGCTGGCCCAGGGCGGTCACAAGACTGCCGTGATCACCAAGGTCTTCCCGACCCGTTCGCACACTGTATCGGCCCAGGGTGGCATCACCTGCGCCATCGCTTCGGCCGACCCGAACGATGACTGGCGCTGGCACATGTACGATACCGTCAAAGGTTCCGACTACATCGGTGACCAGGACGCTATCGAGTACATGTGTCAGGAAGGTCCGGCTGCGGTCTTCGAGCTGGACCACATGGGTCTGCCGTTCTCGCGTACCGAAACCGGCCGTATCTACCAGCGTCCGTTCGGTGGTCAGTCCAAGGACTACGGTAAAGGTGGCCAGGCTGCCCGTACCTGCGCCGCTTCCGACCGTACCGGTCACGCGCTGCTGCACACCCTGTACCAGGGCAACCTGAAGGCAGGTACCACCTTCCTGAACGAGTACTACGCCGTAGACCTGGTGAAAAACCAGGAAGGCGCGTTCGTCGGTGTGATCGCGATCTGCATCGAAACCGGCGAAACCCTGTACATCAAAGCCAAGGCCACCGTATTGGCCACTGGCGGTGCAGGTCGTATCTACTCGTCCACCACCAACGCCCTGATCAACACCGGTGACGGTATCGGCATGGCCCTGCGTGCAGGCGTTCCGGTCCAGGACATCGAGATGTGGCAGTTCCACCCGACCGGCATCGCCGGCGCCGGTGTACTGGTTACCGAAGGCTGCCGTGGTGAGGGTGGTTACCTCATCAACAAGCACGGCGAGCGTTTCATGGAGCGTTACGCGCCAAACGCCAAGGACCTCGCAGGTCGTGACGTTGTGGCCCGTTCCATGGTTAAAGAGATCATCGCCGGCAACGGCTGTGGCCCTAACGGCGACCACGTGATGCTCAAGCTCGATCACCTGGGTGAAGAAGTACTGCACAGCCGCCTGCCAGGCATCTGTGAGCTGTCCAAGACCTTCGCTCACGTCGACCCTGTGGTTGCGCCGGTTCCAGTCGTTCCAACCTGCCACTACATGATGGGCGGCGTTGCCACCAACATCCATGGCCAGGCAATGACCCAGGACGCCGACGGCGTAGATCAGGTCATCCCGGGTCTGTTCGCGGTAGGTGAAGTGGCCTGCGTATCGGTTCACGGTGCCAACCGCCTGGGCGGTAACTCGCTGCTCGACCTGGTTGTCTTCGGTCGCGCTGCCGGCCTGCACCTGGAAAAAGCGCTGTCCGACGGTATCGAATACCTCGACGCCAGCGACACCGACATCGATGTTGCCCTGAGCCGCCTGAACAAGCTCAACGAGCGCAACACCGGCGAAGACGTCGCCACCCTGCGTCGCGAGCTGCAAAGCTGCATGCAGAACTACTTCGGTGTGTTCCGTACTGGCGAATACATGCAGAAGGGTATCGAGCAGCTGGCTCAGCTGCGTGAGCGTATCGCCAACGTCAAGATCAACGACAAGTCCCAGGCCTTCAACACCGCGCGTATCGAAGCGCTGGAGCTGCAGAACCTGCTGGAAGTCGCTGAAGCCACTGCAATCGCTGCAGAAGTTCGTAAAGAGTCCCGCGGTGCTCACGCCCGTGAAGACTTCGAAGACCGTGACGACGAAAACTGGCTGTGCCACACCCTGTACTTCCCGGGCGAAAAACGCGTTGCCAAGCGCGCTGTCAACTTCGCGCCGAAAACCGTACCGGCGTTCGAGCCAAAAGTCCGGACTTACTAAGGGGTGGTCGCTATGTTGCAAGTCGAAGTCTATCGTTACAACCCCGATACCGACTCTGCGCCGAAGATGCAGACGTTCCAGGTCGATACCGGTGGCAAAGACCTGATGGTGCTGGATGTATTGGCACTGATCAAAGAACAGGATGAAGGTTTCTCGTATCGTCGTTCCTGCCGCGAGGGCGTTTGTGGCTCCGACGGCATGAACATCAATGGCAAGAACGGCCTGGCGTGCATCACGCCGCTGTCGGCAGTGGTCAAGCGCAACAAGCTGATCATTCGCCCGTTGCCTGGATTGCCGGTCATTCGTGACCTGGTCGTCGATATGAGCATCTTCTACAAACAGTACGAGAAGGTGAAACCCTTCCTGCAGAACGACACGCCGGCTCCGGCCATCGAGCGTCTGCAGTCGCCGGAAGAACGTGACAAGCTGGACGGTCTGTACGAGTGCATCCTGTGCGCTTGCTGCTCGACTTCTTGCCCGTCGTTCTGGTGGAACCCTGACAAGTTCCTCGGTCCAGCTGCACTGCTGCAGGCCTATCGTTTCCTGGCCGACAGCCGTGACACCAAGACCCAGGAGCGTCTGGCTGCACTGGATGACCCGTTCAGCGTATTCCGTTGCCGCGGAATCATGAACTGCGTGAACGTTTGCCCTAAAGGTCTGAACCCGACCAAGGCAATCGGTCACGTACGTAACATGCTGCTGCAAAGCGGTACCTGATTTTAAAAGTGTTGTACCCGTAGTACGCCGAGGTGCGGGCCCTTGCCCGCACCAAGGTGCAACCCGAGCGAAGGCGCACAATGCCTGAGCTTTTACCTATGAAGATATGAGACCAGCAGGGGCTTCCGGGCTGGTACCCGGAAAATCTGTGGGATCCTTGGTGGCTTGGTTCGGTCGCTGCATCAGGACTTTTCCAGGCTTGCTATGGCTCTCGCCGATCCGTCCCCTAACCGAGGGTGACCAAGCATGCAAGAAAGCGTGATGCAGCGCATGTGGGAAAGCGCCCACCTTTCAGGTGGTAACGCTGCATATGTGGAAGAGCTTTATGAGCTCTACCTGCACGACCCTAACGCTGTGCCAGAAGAGTGGCGCACTTACTTCCAGAAGTTGCCCGCCGAAGGCAGCACCGCTACCGATGTATCGCACTCGACAATCCGCGACCATTTCGTACTGCTGGCAAAGAACCAGCGCCGCGCCCAACCGGTTTCCGCCGGGAGCGTGAGCAGTGAACACGAGAAGAAGCAGGTTGAAGTACTGCGACTGATCCAGGCCTACCGTATGCGCGGCCACCAAGCCGCTAAGCTCGACCCCCTGGGGTTGTGGCAGCGCCCTGCGCCCGTAGACCTGTCGATCAATCACTACGGCTTGACCAATGCCGATCTTGATACGACCTTCCGTGCCGGCGACCTGTTCATCGGCAAAGAGGAAGCGAGCCTACGCGAAATTTTCGACGCTTTGCAGCAGACATATTGCCGCACCATTGGCGCCGAGTTCACCCACATCGTCGACTCCGAGCAGCGCAGCTGGTTCCAGCAGCGTCTGGAGAGCGTCCGTGGGCGTCCGACCGTCTCGGCAGACGTGCAGAGTCACCTGCTCGAGCGCGTGACCGCTGCTGAAGGTCTGGAAAAATACCTGGGTACCAAATACCCGGGCACCAAGCGTTTCGGCCTGGAAGGCGGCGAGAGCCTGATTCCAATGCTGGACGAGCTGATTCAACGTTCCGGTTCCTATGGCACCAAGGAAGTTGTCATCGGCATGGCCCACCGTGGCCGTCTCAACGTGCTGGTCAACACCTTCGGCAAGAACCCGCGCGACCTGTTCGACGAGTTCGAAGGCAAGAAGAAGGTCGAGCTGGGCTCCGGTGACGTTAAATACCACCAGGGCTTCTCGTCCAACGTGATGACCAGTGGCGGTGAAGTTCACCTGGCCATGGCGTTCAACCCCTCCCACCTGGAAATCGTCTCGCCAGTGGTGGAAGGTTCGGTTCGCGCCCGTCAGGATCGCCGCAACGACACCGTCGGTGACAAGGTTCTGCCGATTTCCATCCACGGTGACGCGGCATTCGCCGGTCAAGGCGTGGTCATGGAAACCTTCCAGATGTCGCAGACCCGCGGTTTCAAGACCGGCGGTACCGTGCACATCGTGATCAACAACCAGGTTGGTTTCACCATCAGCAACCCGCTGGACTCGCGTTCCACCGAGTACTGCACCGACGTCGCCAAGATGATTCAGGCGCCGATCCTGCACGTCAACGGTGACGATCCGGAAGCGGTGCTGTTCGTGACCCAGCTGGCGGTCGACTACCGCATGCAGTTCAAGCGTGACGTGGTCATCGACCTGGTCTGCTACCGTCGCCGCGGCCACAACGAGGCCGACGAGCCGAACGGCACCCAGCCGCTGATGTACCAGCAGATCACCAAGCAGCGCACCACCCGTGAACTGTACGCCGACAGCCTGATCAAGGCCGGCCGTCTGGATGCCGAGCGCGTCCAGGCCAAGATCGACGAGTACCGTAATGCGCTGGACAACGGTCTGCACGTGGTCAAGAGCCTGGTCAAGGAGCCGAACAAAGAGCTGTTCGTCGACTGGCGTCCGTACCTGGGCCATGCCTGGACCGCGCGTCACGATACCCGCTTCGATCTGAAGACCCTGCAGGAACTGTCGGCCAAGCTGCTGGAACTGCCGGAAGGCTTCGTGGTTCAGCGCCAGGTTTCGAAGATCTACGAAGACCGCCAGAAGATGCAGGCCGGTGGCTTGCCGATCAACTGGGGCTACGCCGAAACCATGGCCTACGCGACCTTGCTGTTCGAAGGCCACCCGATCCGCATGACCGGCCAGGATATCGGTCGCGGCACCTTCTCCCACCGCCATGCGGTGTTGCACAACCAGAAGGACGCCAGCACCTACCTGCCACTGAAGAACCTGTTCGACGGTCAGCCAAAGTTCGACCTGTACGACTCCTTCCTCTCGGAAGAAGCGGTACTGGCCTTCGAATACGGCTACTCCACCACCACGCCGAACGCGCTGGTGATCTGGGAAGCCCAGTTCGGCGACTTCGCCAACGGCGCCCAGGTGGTTGTCGACCAGTTCATCACCAGCGGCGAGCACAAGTGGGGCCGTCTGTGCGGTCTGACCATGCTGCTGCCACACGGTTATGAAGGGCAGGGGCCTGAGCACTCCTCGGCACGTCTGGAGCGTTACCTGCAGCTGTGCGCCGAGCACAACGTCCAGGTCTGCGTACCGACCACGCCGGCTCAGATCTACCACCTGCTGCGTCGCCAGGTCATCCGTCCGCTGCGTAAGCCGCTGATCGTACTGACACCGAAGTCGCTGCTGCGCCACAAGCTGGCCATCTCGACCCTGGAAGAACTGGCCGAAGGCTCGTTCCAGACTGTGATCCCGGAAATCGATACCCTCGATCCGAAAAAGGTCACTCGCCTGGTCCTGTGCTCGGGCAAGGTCTACTACGATCTGCTGGAAAAACGTCGTGCCGAAGGCCGCGAAGACATCGCCATCGTGCGTATCGAGCAACTGTATCCATTCCCTGAGGACGATCTGGTCGAGATCCTCGCGCCGTACACCAATCTCAAGGATGTGGTGTGGTGCCAGGAAGAGCCGATGAACCAGGGCGCCTGGTACAGCAGCCAGCACCACATGCGTCGTATCCTGACCCGCCACAATAAAGAGCTGGTCCTGGAATACGCCGGTCGTGATGCTTCGGCAGCGCCAGCCTGTGGTTACGCTTCGATGCACGCCGAGCAGCAGGAAAAACTGCTGCAAGATGCCTTCACTGTTTAATGCCATCGCGCACCAGAAACCGAATTTAAGGAACCACTGATAATGGCTATCGAGATCAAAGCCCCTACTTTCCCGGAATCGGTTGCCGATGGCACCGTTGCCACCTGGCACAAGCAACCGGGCGAAGCCGTCAAGCGTGACGAGCTGATCGTCGACATCGAGACCGACAAGGTCGTGCTGGAAGTACTGGCTACCGCCGACGGCGTACTGGGTGCAATCGTCAAGGGCGAGGGCGACACCGTCCTGTCCGACGAAGTCCTGGGCTCGATCGTAGAGGGTGGCGCTGCTGCCGCTGCGCCTGCCGCTGCCGCCGCTCCAGCTGCCGCTGCTGCACCTGCAGCCGCTGCTTTGGACGAAGACGCCATCGGCGCGCCAGCTGCCCGCAAGCTGGCCGAAGAGAACGGCATCGCCCTGAACAGCATCAAGGGCACCGGTAAAGACGGTCGCATCACCAAGGAAGACGTGGTTGCTGCCATCGAAGCGAAGAAATCCGCTCCGGCTGCCGCACCTGCCGCCAAGCCAGCCGCTGCCGCTGCTGCTCCGGTTGTCGCCGCTGGCGATCGCACCGAGAAGCGCGTGCCGATGACCCGCGTTCGTGCCACCGTGGCCAAGCGTCTGGTCGAAGCCCAGTCGAACATGGCCATGCTGACCACCTTCAACGAAGTCGACATGACCGAAGTCATGGCCCTGCGTTCGAAGTACAAGGACCTGTTCGAGAAGACCCACAACGGCGTGCGCCTGGGCTTCATGTCGTTCTTCGTCAAGGCTGCCACCGAGGCGCTGAAGCGCTTCCCGGCTGTCAACGCCTCGATCGACGGCTCCGACATCGTCTACCACGGCTACGCGGACATCGGCGTTGCCGTTTCCAGCGACCGTGGCCTGGTTGTGCCTGTACTGCGTAACGCCGAGCTGATGAGCCTGGCTGAAATCGAGAACGGCATCGCCACTTTCGGCAAGAAAGCCCGTGACGGCAAACTGTCGATCGACGAAATGACCGGCGGTACTTTCACCATCACCAACGGCGGTACCTTCGGTTCGATGATGTCGACCCCGATCGTCAACCCGCCTCAGGCCGCTATCCTGGGCATGCACAACATCATCCAGCGTCCTATGGCCATCAACGGCCAGGTCGTTATTCGCCCGATGATGTACCTGGCACTGTCCTACGATCACCGCCTGATCGACGGTAAAGAAGCCGTGACCTTCCTGGTGACCATCAAGAACCTGCTGGAAGACCCGGCTCGTCTGCTGCTGGACATCTAAAAAAACAGCTGCGAGGTGCAAGCGACAAGCTTCGGGTAGAAGCGGGTCGTCTTGCAGCTTGCAGCTTGTGGCTTGAAGCTAAAAGGAATCTTTTATGACCCAGAAATTCGACGTGGTAGTGATTGGTGCAGGTCCTGGCGGCTATGTAGCTGCAATCAAGGCCGCCCAACTCGGTCTGAGCACTGCCTGTATCGAGAAGTACACTGATGGCGAAGGCAAACTGGCCCTCGGCGGTACCTGCCTGAACGTGGGTTGCATTCCATCCAAGGCGCTGCTGGACAGCTCCTGGAAGTACAAGGAAGCCAAAGAGAGCTTCAACGTTCACGGTATCTCCACCGGCGAAGTCAAGATGGACGTCGCTGCGATGGTTGGCCGCAAGGCTGGCATCGTCAAGAACCTGACCGGCGGTGTTGCCACCCTGTTCAAGGCCAACGGCGTTACTTCGATCCAGGGCCACGGCAAGCTGCTGGCCGGCAAGAAAGTCGAAGTCACCAAGGCTGATGGCACCACCGAAATCATCGAAGCCGAGAACGTGATCCTGGCCTCCGGTTCGCGTCCGATCGACATTCCACCGGCTCCGGTCGACCAGAATGTCATCGTCGACTCCACCGGCGCCCTGGAATTCCAGGCCGTGCCGAAGCGCCTGGGCGTCATCGGTGCCGGCGTCATCGGTCTGGAGCTGGGCTCGGTCTGGGCTCGCCTGGGTGCCGAAGTCACCGTCCTGGAAGCCCTGGACACCTTCCTGATGGCTGCTGACACCGCCGTCTCCAAGGAAGCCCTCAAGACCCTGACCAAGCAAGGTCTGGACATCAAGCTGGGCGCTCGCGTGACCGGCTCCAAGGTCAACGGCGCTGAAGTCGAAGTGACCTACACCGACGCCAACGGCGAGCAGAAGATCACCTTCGACAAGCTGATCGTTGCGGTCGGTCGTCGTCCGGTGACCACCGATCTGCTGGCTGCCGACAGCGGCGTGACCATCGACGAGCGTGGTTTCATCTTCGTCGACGATCACTGCGCTACCAGCGTACCGGGCGTCTACGCCATCGGTGACGTGGTTCGCGGCATGATGCTGGCGCACAAGGCCTCGGAAGAGGGCATCATGGTCGTCGAGCGCATCAAGGGCCACAAAGCCCAGATGAACTACGACCTGATCCCGTCGGTTATCTACACCCACCCGGAAATCGCATGGGTCGGTAAAACCGAACAGGCCTTGAAGGCCGAGGGCGTTGAGGTTAACGTGGGCACCTTCCCGTTCGCGGCCAGCGGCCGTGCGATGGCGGCCAACGACACCGGTGGTTTCGTCAAGGTCATCGCCGATGCCAAGACCGACCGCGTCCTGGGTGTGCATGTGATTGGCCCATCGGCTGCGGAACTTGTGCAGCAGGGTGCAATCGCAATGGAATTCGGCACCAGCGCCGAAGACCTGGGCATGATGGTTTTCTCCCATCCGACCCTGTCCGAAGCGCTGCATGAAGCCGCGCTGGCTGTGAATGGCGGTGCCATTCACGTTGCCAACCGTAAGAAGCGTTAAACAATAAGAAACCACGGCGGACAGCCCGTCGTGAGTCTTGCGTGCATGGCTCACCGCGGAACGTCCGCCGGACTCGAACTCCCGGAGCATACCGGGGGCAAGTGGTCACAGGTGGCGCGGCACCCCTCCGGGGCGCAGCGCCGAAGCGCAGTACCTAACGAAGACGGTAAAAAGCATGAATCTTCACGAGTATCAGGGTAAGCAGCTGTTCGCTGAATACGGCCTGCCAGTTTCCAAGGGTTTCGCAGTCGACACCCCTGAAGCTGCAGCAGAAGCCTGCGAAAAAATCGGCGGTACCGAGTGGGTTGTCAAAGCCCAGGTCCACGCCGGTGGTCGCGGTAAAGCGGGCGGCGTCAAGCTGGTTCGCAGCAAGGAAGACGCCAAGGCGTTCGCTGCGCAATGGTTGGGCAAGCGTCTGGTCACCTACCAGACTGACGCCAACGGTCAGCCGGTTTCCAAGATCCTGGTCGAATCCTGCACTGACATCGCCAAAGAGCTGTACCTGGGCGCTGTAGTCGACCGTTCGAGCCGTCGCATCGTGTTCATGGCTTCCACCGAAGGTGGCGTGGACATCGAGAAAGTCGCTCACGACACTCCTGAGAAGATCATCAAGGCTACTATCGATCCACTGGTCGGCGCTCAGCCGTTCCAGGGTCGTGAACTGGCTTTCCAGCTGGGTCTGGAAGGCAAGCAAGTTGCTCAGTTCGCCAAGATTTTCGTCGGCCTGGCCAAGCTGTTCCAGGACCACGACCTGGCCCTGCTGGAAGTCAACCCGCTGGTGATCAAGGCTGACGGCGATCTGCATTGCCTGGATGCCAAGATCAACATCGACGCCAACGCCATGTACCGTCAGCCCAAGCTGAAAACCTTCCACGACCCGTCCCAGGACGATCCTCGTGAAGCCCACGCTGCCAGCTTCGAGCTGAACTACGTGGCCCTGGAAGGCAACATCGGCTGCATGGTCAACGGTGCCGGCCTGGCCATGGGTACCATGGACATCGTCAACCTGCACGGCGGCAAGCCAGCCAACTTCCTCGACGTAGGTGGTGGTGCTACCAAAGAGCGCGTTACCGAAGCCTTCAAGATCATTCTGTCCGACAGCAATGTCGCGGCCGTTCTGGTCAACATCTTCGGCGGCATCGTTCGCTGCGACATGATTGCCGAAGGCATCATCGGCGCGGTGAAAGAAGTCGGCGTTAAAGTACCGGTTGTTGTTCGCCTGGAAGGTAACAACGCTGAACTGGGTGCTAAAGTACTGGCAGAAAGCGGTTTGAACATCATTGCGGCAACCAGCCTGACCGACGCTGCTCAACAAGTTGTCAAAGCTGCGGAGGGCAAGTAATGAGCGTCCTGATCAATAAAGACACCAAAGTCATCTGCCAGGGCTTCACCGGCTCGCAGGGTACTTTCCACTCCGAACAAGCCATCGCCTACGGCACCAAGATGGTTGGCGGCGTGACTCCAGGCAAGGGCGGCACCACTCACCTGGGCCTGCCAGTGTTCAACACCGTCAAGGAAGCCGTTGCGGCGACCGGTGCTGACGCTTCGGTCATCTACGTTCCGGCTCCTTTCTGCAAGGACTCGATCCTGGAAGCAGCGTTCGGCGGCATCAAGCTGATCGTCTGCATCACCGAAGGCATTCCTACCCTGGACATGCTGGACGCCAAGGTCAAGTGCGACGAACTGGGTGTTACCCTGATCGGCCCTAACTGCCCAGGCGTCATCACTCCAGGCGAGTGCAAGATCGGCATCATGCCAGGTCACATCCACCTGCCAGGCAAGGTCGGTATCGTTTCCCGTTCCGGCACCCTGACCTATGAAGCGGTCAAGCAGACCACTGACGCCGGTTTCGGTCAGTCCACCTGCGTTGGTATCGGTGGCGACCCGATCCCGGGCTCCAACTTCATCGACATCCTGAAACTGTTCCAGGAAGACCCGAAGACCGAAGCGATCGTCATGATCGGTGAGATCGGCGGTTCGGCTGAAGAAGAAGCAGCTGCCTACATCAAGGCCAACGTCACCAAGCCTGTGGTTTCCTACATCGCTGGTGTTACCGCTCCTGCGGGCAAGCGTATGGGCCACGCTGGCGCCATCATCTCCGGCGGCAAAGGCACTGCAGACGAGAAGTTCGCTGCCCTGCAAGACGCTGGTGTGAAAACCGTGCGTTCGCTGGCAGACATCGGCAAGGCCCTGGCCGAGCTGACTGGCTGGGAAGTGAAGAAGTAAGCTTCGGCTGACCTTCGCTTTTTAGCCACAAAGGCCACCTTCGGGTGGCCTTTGTGCTTTCTGCCTTCTGCAGGTTTGCTCGGTCCCTGTGGGAGCGGGCTTGCCCCGCGATCCGTTCACCCAGGCGACACGCATATTCGCTCATCGGACAAGCACCGCTCTAGCATCGCGTTTCCCCGCCAATTTCGTTACCCTATGCGTTCATTTTGTGCCCGGACCCCAAAAGGGAACGACACGCTAAACGGGCTTGGCTCATCCAGCCAGGCAGCATTTCCCTCACCCAAGGGGAAATCCCTCTCTAAATCCCGATTTCAGAAGTGTGGTATTTCCTTAATGAAAGTGTTGAAAGGCCAGGACATCCTGGCGCTTGGTTTTATGACGTTCGCGTTGTTCGTCGGAGCGGGCAATATTATCTTCCCACCTATCGTCGGCTTGCAGTCCGGTCCTCATGTCTGGATGGCGGCGCTGGGCTTCTTGATCACCGCAGTCGGCCTGCCGGTCATCACCGTGGTCGCCCTGGCCAAGGTCGGCGGTGGCATGGATGCGCTGAGCAGCCCGATCGGCAAAGTTGCCGGTGGCTTGCTGGCCGCCGTGTGCTACCTGTCGGTCGGCCCGCTGTTCGCCACCCCGCGTACGGCAACGGTCTCCTTCGAAGTCGGTGTGGCCCCGCTGACCGGTGAAAGCCCGACTGCGTTGTTCATCTACAGCCTGGTGTACTTCCTGGTGGTGCTGGCCGTGTCCATGTACCCCGGCAAGCTGCTCGATACCGTTGGCCGCTTCCTGGCGCCACTGAAGATCATCGCCCTGGCGGCCCTGGGCATCGCTGCCTTCATGCTGCCAGCCGGCACCATGGGTGAAGCGCAGCCGGCCTATGAGGCTTCGGCGTTCTCCCAGGGCTTCATCAATGGCTACCTGACCATGGATACCCTGGGCGCGCTGGTGTTCGGTATCGTCATCGTCAACGCCATCCGCTCCCGTGGTGTCGAGTCGCCGCAGCTGATCACCCGCTACGCCATCATCGCCGGCCTGATCGCCGGAGTCGGTCTGGCGCTGGTGTACATCAGCCTGTTCCGCCTGGGCGCGGGCAGCCATGAAATCGCTGCCGGTGCCACCAACGGCGCGGCGGTACTGCACGCCTATGTGCAGCACACCTTCGGTTCGCTGGGCAGCGGCTTCCTCGCCGTACTGATCGCCCTGGCGTGCCTGGTCACCGCCGTGGGCCTGACCTGCGCCTGCGCCGAGTACTTCAGCCAGGTGCTGCCGTTGTCCTACCGCACCCTGGTGGTGATCCTGGCCGCGTTCTCGCTGCTGATCTCCAACCTGGGCCTGACCAAGCTGATCATGTTCTCGATTCCGGTCCTGACCGCGATCTATCCGCCTTGCATCGTGGTGGTAGGCCTGAGCTTCGTCAAAGAGCTGTGGAACTCCCAGACACGCATCCTGGCACCGGTGATGCTGGTGTCGCTGCTGTTCGGCATAATCGACGCCATCAAAGGCACCAGTCTTGCGGCCATGCTGCCTGACATCTTGTCGCACCTGCCGTTGAGCGACCAGGGCCTGGCCTGGCTGATCCCTTCGGTGCTGACCCTGGCTGCGGCCGTGGTCTGTGACCGCATGCTGGGCAAGCCGCGCGAAGCGCTGGCCTGAGAATAGGTCCCGACCTGGCATGGGCCACAAGCCATAGCATGCCGGGCAGGACAGATTCCAAGCCCCGTGTCCGAAAGGATGCGGGGCTTTTTCGTTTATCGGGTTCAGACGTGTCTTTTTCTGCTGCTAAGCGTCGAAAGCCGGTCAAAGCGCTTTACTGTGCACGCAACCCTTTATCGGAACCTTGAATGAGCTTCGTACAAAGCAATCTGATACATCTGCTGGCGGCCTGCTGGTTCGTTATCTGCTGGGGCGGCTATACCCGCTATGCCACCTGGAAGGGCCGCGACACCGCATGCCTGGCCAGTGTGTTGCACCTGTACCGCGAAGACTGGATGCGGCGCATGCTGATGCGCGACAACCGTATTGCCGATGCCAGTGTGATCGGCAACCTGGAGCGCAACGCGTCGTTCTTTGCCTCCAGCACGCTGATTATCCTCGCCGGTATCCTCACCGTGCTCGGTGCCTCGGATCGGGCTGTTTCGCTGTTGGCTGACCTGCCGCTGGTGCAGCAGGCCTCCCAGGGTATGTCGGAAATCAAGCTGCTGTGCCTGGCCACGGTGTTTGTCTACGCCTTTTTCACCTTCAGCTGGTGTATGCGCCAGTACAACTTTGCCGCCGTACTGGTGGGGTCGGCACCGATGATCGGCGAGCGCCACGTCAGCGAACTGGAGCGCAAGGCCTTCGCCCAGCGCGCCGCCCGGGTGATTTCCATGGCAGCCAACCAGTTCAACTTCGGCCTGCGTTCGTATTACTTCGGCATGGCCATGCTCAGTTGGTTTATCGGCCCGTGGTTGTTCATGCTGATGAGTACCGGGGTGGTGCTGGTGCTGTACCGCCGCGAGTTCCACTCCGATGTACTCGATGTGATGGTATTTACCCCCACCGAGGCGCCGGTGGCAGACAGCACTAAAGAAGGTGTTATTAACTGAATCGTTTAATCTGTTGTTAACAGCCATAAAAAAACCCGACCGAAGTCGGGTTTTTTCATTCCAGGCAGCGAGCTTACTTGGCAGGCTCGGCCGGAGCAGCTGGAGCGGCCGGTACAGCAGGCGCGGCTTCTTCAGCGGCTTTCTGTTGCGCTTCAGCACTGTCTTTGGCGGCTTCGGCGTTTTCTTTTGCAGCCTCGTTCACTTTATCCTGAGCTTCGTCCATCTTCTGCTGGGCGTTCTCGGTGTGTTGCGCTGCATCCTGGGCTTTGTCTTCGCTGGCTTTATCGCAAGCAGCAAGACCCAGGGCGGCGGCCAGCATTACGGCAAAGGCAAAAGGTTTACGCATGGGGTGTTTCTCCTCGTGGAAATAAGTTACTTGTACCTTTGAACACAAGTAGCCAAGAGAAGTTCCACGGTTGTTAAAGATATATAACTGCCGGATCTATATGGACTTTTTCCCGGGCTTGTGCATTGCCTTGATAACCACGAAGGCGTTAGTGATATGAGCGAGACTTCTTTGCAGGCAATGGCGCAACGGTTTCTTTGTGCATTACCCCATTGCCAGTTATTGCAGATGCGTGTTCATCATGTTGATGCGCAGGGCATGACCCTGCTATTGCCCTATTCGGCGAAGATCGTCGGCAACCCGCAGACCGGTGCCATTCATGGCGGCGCGTTGACCACATTGATGGATACCACCTGCGGCATGGCCACCCTCTGCGCGCTGACGGAGTTCGAAGTCTGCCCGACCCTGGACCTGCGCATCGACTACATGCACCCGGCCAAGGCCGGCCAGGACATCTATGGCTACGCCCAGTGCTACCGGGTGACCCGGGATGTGATCTTTACCCGCGGCATGGCCTACCAGGATGACCCCGAGCAGCCTATCGCCCAGGTGGTGGGCACCTTCATGCGCCTGGGCAAGGGGATCAAGGGCGGCCTGAATTTCGGTAACAGTCTCAAGGGGCGCACGCAATGATTCCGCCAGAAGTCCACCAGCAGCTGCGCCAGGCCCATGCCGAGGGCAATTACCAGCCTCTGCTGGCGCTGATTCCCTATGCCGGCCTGATCGGCATCCAGTGCAGCCGTCAGGGCGATGACTTGCTGTTCTGCCTACCGGCCAACAAGGACAACATTGGCAACCCGTTGCTGCCGGCGATCCATGGGGGCGTCATCGCCGGGTTCATGGAGCTGTCGGCGGCGTTGTACCTGATGATCTTCAGCGAAAGCGCGGCCATTCCGAAAATCATCGATTTCTCCATCGACTACCTGCGCGCCGGACATTACCGCGACACCTACGCCAGGTGCCAACTGTGGCGCCAGGGGCGGCGGGTGACGAACGTGGCGATCACCGCCTGGCAGGGCAGCGAGGACGAGCCGATCGCCACCGCCCGGGCACATTTCAAGATCGAAGAGATGCCGTCGCCCTTGAAATAGCCTCGCATGCCCCCATCTGCAGGACATCCCGTCGTGAAAGCAGGCCCGGACCGTGGGGCCGCCTGCCAAGCGAAACTGCCATCAGATTGGAGTGTTGAAGACCATGAGTGTGGAGACTCAAAAAGAAACCCTGGGCTTCCAGACCGAGGTGAAGCAACTGCTGCACCTCATGATCCATTCCCTGTACTCGAACAAGGAAATCTTCCTGCGGGAGCTGATTTCCAACGCCTCCGACGCGGTCGACAAACTGCGTTTCGAAGCCCTGGCCAAGCCTGAGTTGCTCGAAGGTGGCGCCGAGCTGAAGATCCGCGTCAGCTTCGACAAGGCAGCCAATACCGTCACCCTCGAAGACAACGGCATCGGCATGAGCCGCGAAGACGTGATCGCGCACCTGGGCACCATCGCCAAGTCCGGCACAGCCGACTTCATGAAGAACCTCACCGGCGACCAGAAGAAGGACTCGCACCTGATCGGTCAGTTCGGTGTGGGCTTCTACTCCGCGTTCATCGTCGCCGACAAGGTCGACGTCTTCAGCCGCCGCGCCGGCCTGCCAGCCGCCGAGGGCGTGCACTGGTCGTCCAGGGGCGAAGGCGAGTTCGAAGTGTCCACCCTCGACAAGCCCGAGCGTGGTACGCGCATCGTCCTGCACCTGAAAAAAGGTGAAGAAGAATTCGCCGACGGCTGGCGCCTGCGCAACATCGTCAAGAAATACTCCGATCACATCGCTCTGCCGATCGAGCTGCCCAAGCAGGCCGAGGCCGCCGAAGGTGAAGAAAAGCCGGCCGAAGAATGGGAAACCGTCAACCGTGCCAGCGCCCTGTGGACCCGTCCGCGTACCGAGATCAAGGACGAGGAGTACCAGGAGTTCTACAAGCACATCGGCCACGATTTCGAGAACCCGCTGGCCTGGAGCCACAACAAGGTCGAAGGCAAGCTTGAGTACAACTCGCTGCTGTTCGTGCCGGCCCGCGCCCCGTTCGACCTGTACCAGCGCGAAGCACCGCGCGGCCTGAAGCTGTACGTGCAGCGCGTGTTCATCATGGACCAGGCCGAGTCGTTCCTGCCGCTGTACCTGCGCTTCATCAAGGGTGTGGTCGATTCCAACGACCTGTCGCTGAACGTGTCGCGCGAAATCCTGCAGAAAGACCCGATCATCGACTCGATGAAATCGGCCCTGACCAAGCGCGTGCTGGACATGCTCGAGAAGCTGGCCAAGAACGAGCCTGAGCAGTACAAGGGCTTCTGGAAGAACTTTGGCCAGGTGATGAAAGAAGGTCCGGCCGAAGACTTCGCCAACAAGGAAAAAATCGCAGGTCTGCTGCGCTTTGCTTCCACCAGCGATGACAGCGGCGAGCAGAGCGTTGCCCTGGCCGACTACCTGGCTCGTGCCAAGGAAGGCCAGGACAAGATCTACTTCCTCACCGGCGAGTCCTACGCGCAGGTCAAGAACAGCCCGCACCTGGAAGTCTTCCGCAAGAAAGGCATCGAAGTGCTGCTGCTGACCGACCGCATCGACGAGTGGCTGATGAGCTACCTGAGCGAGTTCGACGGCAAGAGCTTCGTCGACGTCGCCCGTGGCGACCTGGACCTGGGCAAGCTGGACTCCGAAGAGGACAAGAAAGCCCAGGAAGAAGTGGCCAAGGAAAAAGAAGGCCTGGTCGAGCGCCTCAAGGCCGCCCTGGGTGAAAGCGTCAGCGAAGTGCGCGTGTCGCACCGCCTGACCGATTCGCCGGCGATCCTGGCCATCGGTGAACAGGACCTGGGCCTGCAGATGCGCCAGATCCTCGAAGCCAGCGGGCAGAAGGTGCCGGACTCCAAGCCGATCTTCGAATTCAACCCGGGCCATCCGCTGATCGAGAAGCTGGACAACGAGCAGAGCGAAGACCGTTTCGTCGACTTCTCGCACATCCTCTTCGATCAGGCCGCCCTGGCGGCGGGTGACAGCTTGAAGGACCCGGCGGCGTACGTTCGTCGCCTGAACAAGCTGCTGGTCGAATTGTCGGCTTAAGTAGAGTCAGGAAAGCCCGCTTCGGCGGGCTTTTTTCATGGGGCAAGGAGGAGTGCATGAGCAAGGTTACAATCGAGTCGTTGGTCTATCATGTTGCCGGCAAGGCCTATGAGAGTCGCCTGGTCTACACCCAGGGTGCTCTGGGGCAGCCCGGGCTGCTGATGGCACCCAACTGGATGGGCATCGGCGAGGGCGCCGAGCGCATTGCCAAGGAAGTGGCCGCCCAAGGGTATGTGGTACTGATCGCCGATCTCTACGGGCAGACCCTGCGCCCGTCGAACATGGATGAGGCGGCGGCGGCGATGATGCCGCTCAAGGACAACCGCGTTGAACTGCGCAAGCGCATGAAGGAGGCGCTCAATCAGCTGCTGGGCCAGTCGCGGGCGGTGCTGGAGCCGGGCAAGCTGGCCACCTTCGGCTTCTGTTTCGGCGGTTGCTGTGCCCTGGAGCTGGCTCGCGAAGATGTGCGGCTGCAGGCGGCGGTGTCCTTCCATGGCACTCTGGATACGCCAATGCCGGCCCAGGAAGGCAAGGTCAAGGCGTCGATGCTGGTGCTGCATGGCGCGGCCGACCCGCTTGTACCCAAGGAGCAACTGCCGGCATTCGAAGCCGAGATGGACGCTGCCAAGGTCGACTGGCAGCTGATCAGTTACGGCGGTGCGGTGCATTCCTTTACCGACACCGCGGCGAACATGCCGGGCAAGATGAAATACGACGCGCGCACCTCCAAGCGGGCGTTCCGGGCGATGTTCAACCTGCTGGATGAGGTGTTCAAGGCCTGAGTCCATCGCCGGCTATGCCGGCTCCCACAGGTTCAGCATCTGTTCTTGTGGGAGCCTGTGTGGCCGAGCCGCCTGTTGTAGGAGCGGGCTTGCCCCGCGATCAGTACCTCAAGGCAACTCGATCCGCTCGGTTTCCCCCGGCACCTTCGGCCAGTCTCCGGCCGCCCAGCGCGCCCGGGCCTGCTCGATCAGCGCCGGGTCACTGGCGACGAAATTCCAGTTCATCCGCCGCGGCCCGTCCAGTGGCGCTCCGCCGAACAGTACCAACAGGCATTCGCCCTCGGCGTACAGGCTCATCTCCTCACCCTGCGCCAGCACCACCAGGCTACGAGGTTCGACGGCCTCATCGTCCAGGCTGACCTCGCCCTCCAGCACATAGAGCGCACGCTCAGCGTGTTCGGTGGGGATGGTCAGGGTGGTGGCCGCCTGCATCCGTACCAGCGCATAGAGCGTCGGTGAGAGCACTGGCACCGGCGATTCCAGGCAGAAGCCGCTACCGGCGATCATGCGGATGTTCACGCCCAGGCTATCGCTGCTCGGCAGGCTGGCCGCAGGATGATGGCTGTAGTGCCCATCGCCTTGCTCGGCGTCCTTGGGCGAGGCCAGCCAGACCTGCAGCCCGTGCAGTCGCGAGCCGCGTGCCAGCAGATCGGCAGGGGTGCGCTCGACATGGGCGACACCGGCGCCGGCGGTCATCCAGCTCACGTCCCCGGCTTCGACCCGTTGGTCCGAACCGAGGCTGTCCTTGTGTTGCAGTTCACCTTCGAACAGGTAGGTGAGGGTGGAGAGGCCGATATGCGGGTGCTGGCGGATGTTCATGCCCGTGCCCGGGGCATAGTCGGTTGCGAGCATGTGATCGAAGAACACGAAGGGCCCGACGCTGCGCGATTGCGCCGAGGGCAACGGACGCAGGATGGGCTGGCCTTCGACGGATTCGGCGCGAGGGCGGATGACCAGGGGATTGCTCACGGTAGGCTCCAGGCCGGGAAGGGATGGCTTGAGCATACCCTGTAACAGGCAGCGGCTGAACTGTGCCGCCGGCGCGCCGGTCTACCCTGTCTGAGACGACCGGAAGGAGTGTGCGATGTTTGTCAGGGGCCTGGCCTGGATTCTGCTGTTGGGATTGAGCCTGCAGGGCGTGCAGGCGCGCGAGTACCGCTACAGCGATGCGCACCTGCACTACGTCGACTTCTTCCAGGAGAGCGAGGGTATGGAGGCGCTGCTCAAGGCCATGGATGAGGCGGGTATCGAGCAGTCGATGATCGCCGGCATCCCGGTGGCGAAAAAATGGCATGAAGACGAACCCAAGCGCCCGCGCTATTACGCCGGCGACGATGCCGATGCCTACTGGTACAGCGCCACCGATCTCTACGTCGCGGCAGCGCTGGAAAAACTCGAACCCGTGCAGCGCCAGCGCTTTCATCCGTTTCTGGCCGGCTTCAACCCGGTGGACAAGAACGCCGTGGCCCACATCGAGCGCATGCTGGCGCTGTACCCGGGGCTCTGGCAAGGCATCGGCGAAGTGTTCACCCGTCACGACGATCTGACCGCCCTGACCACCGGCGATACCCCACGGGCCAACAACGAGGCGATGACCCGCATCTATCACCTGGCCGCCGAGCAGGATCTGCCGGTGTTGATCCATTCCAACATCACCTCCAAGCGCGAACGCAATCCGCTGTACCTGGCGGAAATCGAAGAACCGCTGCGCAACCACCCGCATACCCGCTTCATCTGGGCCCATGCCGGCACCAGTCTGGAGATCCATCGCCACCAGACGCAGCTGGATTTCCTCCTGCCGACCCTGGCGCGGATGCTCGAGGACTATCCGAACCTGTACATCGACCTGTCCTGGAGCGTCCTGCAGCCCTATCTGCTGGACGAGCAGGGCAAGCCCAGGGCGCAGTGGGTCGAGCTGGTCACGCGCTTCCCTGAGCGTTTCATGCTCGGTTCCGACGTGGTGGGGCGGTTTGCCAGCCTGGGTGAGCAGTTGCACGGTTTCGATCGCTTCCTCGATGCCTTGCCCGAGGCGGTGGCGCGCAAGGTTGCCCGGGACAACTTCCTGGCCGTGCTGCCCAAGCCGCGATAGTTGCCAAGCTGTCATCAGCCTGTCATGCCAGCGTCATAGCCTGCCGCCATCAACCTTGATGGAGTGCACCATGTTTTCCAGTCGTTTCAGTGCTGTGTGCGGGCTCATGCTGGTCAGTGGCCTGGCCAGTGCCGAAGTCCGCGTCGAAGGCCCGATCGAGTACGGCGTGTTCGAAACCCGTCACCAGAACTTCCAGCCGGGCGAGCGGGTGCTGACCCAGAGCAACCAGACCATCCAGCAGACCGACGAGATCCCGGCACGCCTGGGCGCCAAGTTCGGCATGCGCTATCGCCTGCAAGGCAAGCTTGCCGAAGACACGCCGCTGACCTTGTTGTATCTCACCCCGGGCGTGCGCACCCCCGATGGCAAGCGCCATGACAAGTTCGAAGTGGTGCAGAAACTGGTGCCCGGTGCCAGCCAGGATGTGATGGCCTATGAGTTCACCGAGAACCATGAAGTGGTGCCGGGCCAATGGCATTTCATGGTGTTCCAGGGTGATCGCCTGCTTGCCGAGCAGCGCTTCACCGTGCGTTGAGGGCAGGTTGCTGGTAGCGCTCGCTGTGGGGGCTGCCCATCGCCGGCTACGCCGGCATCCCACAGGATGCGGTGTTTGCAGCAGTTGTGGGAGCCGGCAGAAACAAAAACGCCCCGACAAGTCGGGGCGTTTCATCATAAGGGGCTAGCCCTTACTTGCCTTCCCAGCGCTTGAGCACCAGGGTGGCGTTGGTGCCGCCGAAACCGAAGCTGTTGCTCATCACGGTGTCGATCTTGGCGTTCTCGCGGGTTTCGCGCACAACCGGCAGGTCGGCTACTTCCGGATCCAGCTCGTCGATGTTGGCGGAGCCGGCGATGAAGCCGCCTTCCATCATCAGCAGGCAGTAGATCGCTTCATGAACGCCAGCGGCGCCCAGGGAGTGACCGGACAGGCTTTTGGTCGAGCTGATGGCCGGGGCCTTGTCGCCGAACACTTCACGCACACCTTTCATTTCCGCGACGTCGCCGACCGGGGTCGAGGTGCCGTGGGTATTCAGGTAGTCGATCGGGGTGTCGACGGTGGACAGCGCCTGCTGCATGCAGCGGATTGCGCCTTCGCCGCTCGGGGCCACCATGTCGTAGCCGTCGGAGGTCGCGCCGTAGCCGACGATTTCGGCGTAGATCTTCGCGCCGCGGGCCAGGGCGTGCTCCAGTTCCTCTACCACCACCATGCCGCCGCCGCCAGCAATGACGAAACCATCACGGTCGGCGTCATAGGCGCGCGAGGCCAGTTCAGGGGTTTCGTTGCGCTTGGTCGACAGGGCGCCCATGGCGTCGAACAGGAACGACTGGCTCCAGTGCTCTTCTTCACCGCCGCCGGCGAAGACGATGTCCTGCTTGCCCCACTGGATCTGCTCCATGGCGGTGCCGATGCAGTGTGCGGAGGTGGCGCAGGCCGAGGAGATCGAGTAGTTGATACCCTTGATCTTGAACGGGGTGGCCAGGCACGCCGATACGGTGCTGCCCATGGTACGGGTTACACGGTACGGGCCGACGCGCTTGACGCCTTTTTCGCGCAGGGTGTCCAGCGCTTCCATCTGGTTCAGGGTCGAGGCGCCGCCGGAGCCGGCAACCAGGCCGGTGCGCGGGTTGGACACCTGCTCTTCGGTCAGGCCCGAATCCTTGATCGCATCCTGCATCGCCAGGTAGGCGTAGGCGGCGGCGTGGCCGACGAAGCGGTAGACCTTGCGGTCGATCAGTTCTTCGAGGTTGAGGTCGATGGAACCGGAAACCTGGCTGCGCAGCCCCATTTCCTTGTATTCCGGGTTGAAACGGATGCCCGGACGGCTTTTACGCAGGTTTTCGGAGACGGTCTCTTTGTCATTGCCCAGGCAAGAAACGATGCCCAGACCTGTGATTACGACGCGGCGCATGCGAATAACCCTTAGAAATTGTCAGTGGAGGTGAACACGCCGACACGAAGGCCGTCGGCGGTGTAGATCTCGCGACCGTCGACGCTGACCGAACCATCGGCAATGGCCATGTTCAGTTTGCCTTTGAGGACGCGCTTGATATGAATGTTGTAGGTGACTTTCTTCGCTTCTGGCAGCACCTGGCCAAAAAACTTCACTTCGCCCGAACCCAGGGCGCGGCCACGGCCTGGCAGACCCTGCCAGCCAAGGAAAAACCCGACCAGCTGCCACATGGCGTCAAGGCCCAGGCAGCCCGGCATCACTGGATCGCCTTCGAAGTGGCAAGCGAAGAACCACAGGTCCGGGGTGATATCCAGCTCGGCGACCAATTCACCTTTGCCGTACTTGCCGCCTTCCTGGCTGATGTGGGTGATGCGATCCACCATCAGCATGTTCGGGGCGGGCAATTGCGCGTTACCTGGGCCGAACAGCTCACCGCGACTGCAGCGCAGCAGGTCTTCCCGAGTAAAGGCGTTTTGTTTGGTCATGCGAGCTCCTCAATAGTCCCCGTGCGGCAGGGGGCAAATCTTCCCGGCCGACCCAAGACCCTTGTGCTTGGGGCGGTAGCCTACACATAGACTATTGCGTTGTAGTGAAAGTCACAGCGCACGGGGCAAAGAAGTACACTTGTGCACTGAAATTTTATTTTCAGGTCCTACGACGGACCTGTCCAGTCCATAAGACTGCCGCAATTTCAGATTAATCGCCAGTCGCAGCTGACTGATCGGGCAGCCATCGCTGCAGAATCTGCTGCAGATCAGTACGTTTGAACGGCTTTGCCAGGTAATCGTTCATCCCGGCACCCAGGCAGCGCTCACGATCACCCTGCAAGGCATTGGCGGTCAGGGCGATGATGGGCGTGGCGGCGGCCAGGGGCAACTGGCGGATGCGCCGGGTGGCCTCATAGCCGTCGATGATCGGCAGGCGGCAGTCCATCAGGATCGCGGCAAAGCGCTGGCGGGCGACCTGGGCCACCGCCTGGGCGCCGTCGACGGCCGTGCATACCTCGAAACCAAGGCTGCGCAGCATGGCTTCGATCACGGTCTGGTTCACCGGGTTGTCTTCCACAAGCAGGACCCGCCGACCCTGGCCTTCGCTTGCTTTGGCGCTGTTCGAGACCGGCAGCTGCGGCGCCTGGGCCGTCGACAGGGCCAGCGGCATCTCCAGGGTGAAGGTCGAGCCCAGGCCTTCACGGCTTTCGGCGCGCAGGGTGCCGCCCATCCGTTCGGCCAGGGTGCGGGCGATCGACAGTCCCAGGCCCGTGCCGCCGTAGCGCCGGGAAATCGAACTGTCGGCCTGCTGGAAGGCGACGAACATCATCTCCAGGTGGGCGTTGTCGATGCCGATGCCGGTGTCCTGTACCGCGCAGGTAAACCAGATCAGCTGCGTATCGAGCACTTGCCAGCGTGGTTCGATACGCACGCTGCCGCGTTCGGTGAACTTCAGGGCGTTGCCGATCAGGTTGAGCAGGATCTGGCGGATCCGCGTCGGGTCGCCTGTCACCTGCAGTTGCGCCATGCCCGCCGGTAATTGCAGGTGCAGGTCCAGGCCGCGCTGGACAGCCAGGTGCTGGAAGGACTGCACGCTGCTGCCGATCAGTTCACCCAGGTTGAAGTTGATCTGCTCCAGTTCCAGGTGGGTGCGCTCGATCCGCGAGAAGTCGAGGATATCGTTGATCACCTTGAGCAGGTGCCCGGTCGATTCGCTGGCCACGGCGGTGTACTCGGCCTGCTCTTCGCTCAAGGGGGTGGTTTCCAGCAGTTGCAGCATGCCCATCACGCCGTTCATGGGCGTGCGCAACTCGTGACTCATCATGGCCAGGAAGTCGGACTTGGCCCTGTTCGCCTGCTCGGCTTCTTCACGGGCCTGGATCAGCTGCGACATGGCTTGCTGCTGTTCGTGGCTGGCCTGGCCCAGGGCGCTGGCCAGGTTGTTGATGTGCCGGGCCAGGTGGCCCAGTTCGCTGTCGTCGACCACCGGCAGCGGGGCGTTGTATTCACCCTGCTGGATGGCCTTGACCGCATGGCCCATCTCGCTGATCGGCTGGGCCAGGCTCTTGGCCAGGCGCCGGGCCAGAAGGAAGGTGAACAGCAGGGCGAACAAGGCCAGGATCGCGGCCTTGATCATGATTTCCTGCTGGCGCTCGCTGAACGCATCGTTGGACATGCCGACGATGACCCTGCCCAGGTAGTCGTCACCGATGTTCTTCGCAGGTTGCCCGCCGTTGTGCAGGAAGTCGTTGTCCAGGCGGATCTGCTGCAGGCGAATGGGGGCCTGGAAGACCTCGACCTGCTGCGCGCGATTGGTGTGCTCGTCGGGTTGCTCGACGTACACCAGGATATGGTTGCTGCTGTCCTGTACTTCCAGGAAGCGCACGTGGGGAATGCTCAAGGTGGCACGCATGAGGCTTTCGAGCACTTCGTCGTTGCCGGCGATCACCCCGTATTCCGATGCCGGCGCCAACTGGTTGGCGATCAACTGGCCGGTGTGATTGAGCTCCTGGCGCAGGTCCTGGATCCGTACGAAGGTAAAGAAGCTGATCAGCAGCAGGGTCAGCAGCAGGGCAGGGCCCAAGCTGATGATCTGCGTACGGGTGTGGATGTCCCAGCTCAGACGACGCCTCATGGTCTGCGTTCTCCTTCAGCCAGTGCCAACGCGGCTCGCTCGGGGTCGATGGCTTCGATGCCCAGGGCGCGGGCGACCTGCTGGTTGCCGACGACACTGAAATGATCAGGGTAGAGGGCTCGTGGCCATCGGCCTGGCGGTTGGTCGAGCAGGCGGTCGAGCACCGCCAGCCAGTCGTTCTGGTCGCTCAGGGTGCTGGCCAGGGCGCCGGCCCTGACGAACCCGGCATTCGGACCGATCAAGGCCATCTGCCGCGCGTAGCTGCTGAGCAACAGGTTCTTGGCGGTCTTTGAGTTGTATAGCTGGGGATCGTCGATGCCCAGCAGTACGTCGCTGTGCTGCAGCAGGGTTTGCAACGGACGGCTGTCACGCAGGTCCGGCCAGGCTTCGGCGACGATCTCAAGGCCCATGGGCTTGGCGGCGCGACGCAGCTCCTCGATCAGGAACTGGCTGTGCTGGGCATAGAGCACGCCAACGCGCCGGGCCTGGGGCAGCAGGTAGCGGGTCAGGCGCAACTGGCGGTCCAGCGGCGGGTCGCTCCATAACAGGCTCAGGTAGGCCGGACGCAGGCTGCCCAGGCGCTTTTCGGCCTGGACCCGGCTGACACGCAAGGCCAGCGCCGGTGGTCCGGCGGTTTCACCCAGGCGCCACTCAAGGCTGGTGTTGTCCAGCAGGATCAGGCGGATGTTCGGGCTCAGCCTGGCGGGGCGGGGCAGTTCGTTTACCGGTACGAATCGCACCGTATCGGCTGGGCGGCGCTCACGCAGGGCCTGGACAAAATGCTCGACACCGGGGCTGTCCTGGCTACCGGTGAGCAGGACTTCACTCGCCGACAGGCCTCCCAGCGGCCAGAGACAGGCCAGCAGCAGCCAGCGCCGCAGCCTGCGCATCAGAATGTCAGCTCCGCACTGAAATACAGGACATGGCGGCTGTCATAACGGTTGTCGTCATGGGTGGTGGGTTCGTCGTCCAGGCGCTGTTGCAGCATGCCTGCCAGTTCCAGTTGGGTGCGTTGCCAGCGAAGGCGCTTGGCCACGCGCAGGTCCACGCGTTCGAAACGGTACTGGTTCAGCGCATCGTCACCGTAGTAGAACAGGGCGCTGGACCAGCCCTGGCCCCAGTCGCGCAGCCAGCCGGCCGAGCCGCTGTTGCTTGCACTGAGGTCGCTGTCGGCGGGGTTGCTGGCCCAGGCATCGACGTACGCGTAGGTCAGGCGCAGGCGGTCGGCCCGGTTCAACTGCCAGTCCAGCTGGGCCTCGCTGCCACTGTAGCGGGCCTTGTTGCTGTTGCTGGCGATGTACTGGTTGTTGCGCAAGGGCTCGCTGATCATGCCGGTGATTTCGTCGTAGAACAGCTTGAGGTCGATACTCAGGTCGGCGCCTGCGAAGTAACCGTTATAGCCCAGTTCCCGCGAGCGCATGTGTTCCTGGTCCAGGTCGCCGGGGCCGCGGGTCTTGACGAAGTACTGGGCGCTGCGCTGGCCGAAGGCCGCCGGGGTCAGGTTATCGACCCGGTAGCTCCAGTTGACGTTGTTCTCGAACATGTCGGGCGAGCGCACAGCCTCGGAATACACCGCACGCAAGCCGTGGCGCGGTGTGATCAGGTAGTTGACCGCCAGGCGCGGGGTCAGCGAGCTGCCGGAGAGCTGGGCGTCCTCGAACATCGCCCCGCCCTGGAGGATCCAGTGCTCGTCCGCTCGCCACTCCAGGTGGCCGAACAGGCGCCAGGTGCTGTCATCGACGCTGCCGTTGAAGTAGGTCTGCGAATCGGCGCGGTCGTAGCGGTAATTGGCGCCGCTGACCAGGCGCAGGCTGTCGGACAGGCTAAGGGTGTCCTGCAATTCCAGGTCGTAGCGGGTTTCGCGGGTGCTCTGGTCGATGTCGCCGCAGACCTGGCGGGAGCCGCCCAGGCGCCACTGCTCCTTGACCCTGGCGGCCAGTGCCTGGCGTTCACCCGCGCTGGCCGGCAGGGGGGCGAGGATGTTGCGCGCCACTTGCTCGGTGAAGTTGGGGTCCAGTTGCCAGAGGCGGGTCAGTTCCGGGCTGAACGATAGCGCCGCGTCACAGGCGCGCCAGACCTGCTGACGGTCCCAGTGCTGGGCCGCCCCCTGCAGGTAGAGGCTGTGCTCGGGGCTCAGGTCGAGGTTCCAGCGCACTGAGCCGGCATAGTCCTTTGCGTTGACATCGGAGTTGTCACCGTTGGCGGTCACGCCGTAGAACACTGGCTGATAGGTGTAGGGGCGCTGGTTGCTGCCTTCTTTGGCCGCGAACTGCCAGTCCAGGCTCTGGTCGCTCGCCAGGGTATGGCTGGCGCTGATGTTCAGGCGGTTGAGCCGGCGGCTGTCGCGGTAGTCCTGGCCGTTTTTGTGTTCATCGAAGCCGTCGTCCTGCATGCCGGAGAGCGACAGGCGCAGGTCGCCGCCGTCCCAGCCGCTGCCTTGGCTTGCGTACCAATCGTTGATACCGCGCTGGCCACGGGTGACTTTCAGGCGCGTGCCGTGGCTGTCGGCCGGCTTGCGGGTGAGGATGTTGACCACCGCCATCAGCGCATTGGCGCCATAGCTGACGGTGTTGGGGCCACGAAAGACCTCGATGCGTTCGATGTCCTCCATGGCCAGCGGAATATCGCTCCAGTCCACCGTGGCCAGGCCTGCGCGGTACACCGAGCGGCCGTCGATCAGCACCTGCATGCGCCGCGCGAAGTTGACGTTGCTGCCGTGGTAATTGACCGTGGGCTGATTGGCGGCGCCGTAGCCGATCATCATGCCCGGGACCAGGCGCAGCAGTTCGGGAACGTCGCGGGCGCCACTGGCGCGAATCAGCTCGTTGTCGAGCACGGTCATGCTGCCGGGCACGGCTGCCGGCGACTGTTTGAGCCGGGTCGCGGTCAGCACCTGTGGCATGGCCTGGCTATCGACGAACAGGTCGTCGGCCGCCGTGGGGCCGCTCAACAGGGCGGTCAGCAGGATCAGAGGGCGAGAAGCTGGAGAGCCGGATGGCACGGTGCGGCCTTGGTTGCAGGTTCAAACCGGGCATGTTAACCGAGTGGCCAGCATTTTTCAGTCGTGGACCGGCCAATGCCGTGGTCAAATCGCGCATCTGGCGCTGGCTCTGGCACGGCCGCTCCGTATAATGCGGGAGTCGCCACTTTTTTGGTTTTAACGGATTGGATATGACTGAACAGCAGCCTGTTGCAGTGCTTGGAGGCGGGAGTTTCGGCACCGCCGTGGCGAATCTGCTGGCGGAAAATGGATTCGGGGTACGCCAGTGGATGCGCGATCCCGAGCAGGCCCGGGCCATGCGCGATAACCGGGAAAATCCGCGTTACCTCAAAGGGGTGAAGATCCATGCACGGGTCGCGCCGGTCAATGACCTGCTGGCGACCCTCAGCGACTGCGAGCTGATCTTCGTCGCCCTGCCTTCCAGTGCCCTGCGCAGCGTACTGGCGCCGCACGCGCAACTGTTGAGCGGCAAGATGCTGGTCAGCCTGACCAAGGGGATCGAGGCGCAAAGCTTCAAGCTGATGAGCCAGATTCTCGAAGAAATCGCCCCAGCGGCGCGCATCGGCGTGCTGTCCGGACCGAACCTGGCCCGCGAAGTGGCCGAGCACGCCTTGACCGCCACCGTGGTCGCCAGTGAAGACGAAGCGCTCTGCCAGCGCGTGCAGGCGGTACTGCACGGGCGCACCTTCCGCGTCTACGCCAGCAACGACCGCTTCGGCGTCGAACTGGGCGGGGCGTTGAAGAACGTCTATGCCATCATCGCCGGCATGGCGGTCGCCCTGGGCATGGGTGAGAACACCAAGAGCATGCTGATCACCCGGGCGCTGGCGGAGATGACCCGCTTTGCCGTGAGCCAGGGGGCCAACCCCATGACCTTCCTGGGCCTGGCCGGGGTCGGCGACCTGATCGTCACCTGCTCCTCGCCCAAGAGTCGCAATTACCAGGTGGGACATGCCCTGGGCCAGGGGCTGAGCCTGGAAGAGGCGGTCAATCGCCTGGGCGAAGTCGCCGAAGGGGTCAACACGCTCAAGGTGCTCAAGGTCAAGGCCCAGGAGGTCCAGGTCTACATGCCGTTGGTGGCCGGCCTGCACGCTATCCTGTTCGAAGGCCGGACCCTGACCCAGGTGATCGAGCTGTTGATGCGCGCCGAACCGAAAACCGACGTCGATTTCATCTCCACCAGCGGTTTCAACTGAGTACAGGAGCAAGACATGAACGAATCCCCGAACCAGGCCCAGCGCGAATCCATCATCCTTCGCGTGCTGTGGATGCTGGTGTTCCTGGTGGTCTGGCAACTGGCCGAGCTGCTGCTGGGCGGCCTGGTGCTGGTACAGCTGGTCTACCGACTGATCTACGGCGCGCCGAGTGCCAGCCTGATGAACTTTGGCGACAGCCTCAGCCAGTTCCTCGCCCAGATCGGCCGCTTCGGCAGCTTCCACAGCGACCAGAAGCCCTGGCCGTTCGCCGACTGGCCGACGCCGCGCGAACCGGAAGGCGAAGCCGCCCACAGCGTTGCGCCGGCGCCGCACCCGGTGCGTGACGAGGAGCCCAAGCTGTGAAGCTCTGGGTGCTGCGCCATGGCGAGGCCGAGCCCAATGCCCGCACGGACGCCGAGCGCAACCTGACCGCGCACGGGCGCGAGCAGGTGCTGCGCAGTGCGGCAGTGTTGCTCGGCCAGCCACCGCAGGTGATCCTTGCCAGCCCCTATGTGCGCGCCCAGCAAACCGCTGCGTTGGTGCACGACGCGCTGGGATTCGACAAGCCGGTGCAGACCGTGCCCTGGCTCACGCCCGGCACTGATCCTAAGAAGGTGATCGGTGAGCTGGACAAGCTGGACCTGGAACAGGTGTTGGTGGTCAGTCACCAACCGTTGGTGAGTAATCTGGTGGGGTTGTTGACGCACGGGCACTGCAGGGACCTGCCGTCCATGAGCACCGCCAGCCTGGCCGAGCTTGAAGGCGACTGGCCGCTGGCCGGCTTGATGACCTTGAGCAGCCTGTCCCACCCATGAGTGGCCGGGGGTGGGCCCCCATGAAGAAGAGGAACGACCGATGAGCCTGTGGCACACCCAACCCGTTCTCGACCAGCTCAACGCCTTGAACAAGAACACCATCGGCGAAGTGCTGGACATCCGCTTCGAGGCGTTCACCGACAACACGCTGAGCGCCAGCATGGTGGTCGACCACCGCACCCACCAGCCATTCGGCCTGCTGCATGGCGGGGCCTCGGTGGTGCTGGCCGAAACCGTCGGCTCCATGGCCAGCTACTTGTGCATCGATCCGCGCAAATACTACTGCGTGGGCCTTGAGATCAACGCCAATCACCTGCGCGGCATTCGCAGCGGCCGGGTGACGGCCACTGCCCACCCCGTGCATATCGGTCGCAGCACCCATGTCTGGGACATCCGCTTGAGCAATGACCAGGGCAAGGCCAGTTGCATCTCGCGCCTGACCATCGCGGTGATCGCCCTGGGTGAAGAGCCGCCGGCGCGCTGACCGACCTGGTATTTTTGTCAGTTGTCGATGCCTGCGCAGGCTTGCTAGCGTTCGCCACACGTCAAGGGGCAGGGGGCTTCCGGGGGACGGGCAATGAGCAACAGCTATCTGCAACTGGTGTACTCGGCGAACCTGCAACCGACGCTGGACAAGGTGCAGGGCGACCAGGTCCTGGATTTCGCCGAGTACCGCCTGCTGCAGGACAGCGCCGAGGCCAAGCTCGACTACCTGCTGCGCAAGTTCGACGAGCCGCAGGAACTGGAGCAACTGCGCCAGGCCGGTATCCGCATGGCGCATCTGCTGCAGACCAGTTGCCTGGCCTTGCGTCGGCTCGACCTGGACCCCGAAGACAAGCGCCGTTCCCGGGACGCCCTGGAGCATCAACTGGCCTATATCCAGGCGTGCCTGCGCCGTTCCATGGTCAGTTTCGGCGAGTATTGACCTGATTGCCCTCGTCGATGGCTTTTCCGGACATTGCCGGGCGTGACCGGCTTGCAGACAATGGACCGACACTTTCCCACGGACAGGCGGCCATGTCGCAGCGCATCTTCTTCGCCCATGCCAACGGCTTTCCTTCGGGGACCTACGGCAAGCTCTTCACGGCGCTGGCACCTGACTACCAGGTGACGCACCTGCCGCAGCACGGCCATGACCCGCGCTTTCCGGTCAACGACAACTGGCAGAGCCTGGTCGATGAGCTGATCCACCACCTGCACGCGCAACCCGGTCCGGTCTGGGGTGTCGGTCACTCCCTGGGGGGGCTGCTGCACCTGCATGCGGCGCTACGTCATCCGGAGTGCTACCGGGGCGTGGTGATGCTCGACTCACCGGTGCTGACCCGCGTCGACCAGTGGCTGATCCAGGCGGCCAAGCGCATGGGTTTCATCGACCGCATCACCCCGGCCGGACGCACCCTGGGGCGGCGCGAAGCCTTTGCCGACCGCGACACTGCCCGGGCCTATTTTGCCGGCAAGACCCTGTTCCGCCATTTCGATCCGGAGTGCCTGGACGCCTACATCGACCATGGCCTGCAACCCAGTGAAGAGGGGTTGCGCCTGCGTTTTGACCCGGCCACCGAAATCAGCATCTACCGCAACCTGCCGCATACCCGTCCGGTGCCGGCCAAACGCCTGGAAGTGCCGTTGGCGATGGTCCGGGGCAGCCGCAGCGACGTGGTCCGGCGTCATCATGCCCTGGCCGTGCGCAGCCTGCCCCGGGGCGAGTACCATAGCGTGCCCGGCAGCCACATGTTTCCCCTGGAGCGGCCGGTCGATACGGCGAGCCTGATCAAGGGCCTGTTCGATCGTTGGCAGCAGGAGCCCGCATGAGTACTGAAATACAAGAGATCCGCCTGAACCTGGGGCATATCGAGCTGGGCGCGCACCTGTTCGGTCCCGCCGACGGGCTGCCGGTGATCGCCCTGCATGGCTGGCTGGACAACGCCAACAGCTTCATCCGCCTGGCGCCGAAGTTGCGCGGCCTGCGCATCCTGGCCCTGGACCTGGCCGGCCATGGCCACTCCGACCATCGTCCGCCCGGCGCCGGCTACGCATTGTGGGACTATGCCCATGACGTGCTGCGGGTCGCCGAGCAAATGGGCTGGGAGCGCTTTGCCCTGCTCGGTCACTCGCTGGGGGCGATCATCTCGGTGGTGCTGGCCGGTTCGCTGCCCGAACGGGTAACGCACCTGGCCCTGATCGACGGGGTGATTCCGCCTACCAGCGGCCCCCAGGATGCCGCCGAACGCATGGGCATGGCCCTGCAGGCGCAGTTGCAGCTGGACAGCAAACGCAAGGCCGTGCACCCGACCCTGGAGCGGGCGGTGGAGGCACGGATGAAGGGCCTGGTCGCGGTCAGCCGCGAGGCCGCCGAGTTGCTGGGCCAGCGTGGCCTGATGCCGGTGCCGGGTGGATACACCTGGCGCAGCGACAGCCGCCTGACCCTGCCGTCGCCCACCCGTCTGAACGAAGCCCAGGCGTTGAGCTTCGTCAAACGCATCGCGTGTCCGGCGCACCTGATCGTTGCGGCCGACGGCATGCTGGCCCGCCACGGCGAGTTGCTCGAGCAGCTACCCTTTGGGCATGAGCAACTGCCTGGCGGCCACCACCTGCACCTGAACGACGAATCCGGCGCAACCCTTGTTGCAGACTGTTTCAATCGCTTCTTTGGCATTTCTTGACTTGAGGCGGGCAACTGTCGAGGCTTGGCGGGTTGAACAGGGAGACAACCATGAACAAGCAAGACACCGCTTCACTCCACTCCAGCCGTAGCGCGTCGTACAGCGTGGTCTGCCGATGACTATCGAGCGTACCCTGCACATGGCGCTGGCCGGCCTGGCCCTGAGCCTGAGCACCTCGTTGCTGGCCGATGGCCTGCCGGTACCTGTCGACGCCAAGGTGGTGGTCCAGAACAGTGCGGCAGATCAGGAGCGGATCTATCCGCTCGGCGCCCTGCGCAAGATCAGCGGCCAGCTGCGCGCCGAAGGCAAGATCGAGAGCCGTGGCCAGGTCAGCTCGGTCACCTATGAGCTGCCGCGCGAGCGTACCGCCAACGAAGCCTTCACCACGGCCCGCGAAGCCCTGCAGAAAGACGGCGGCTATCCGCTTTTCTGGTGCCAGGCCCGCGATTGCGGTGAAAACAGCCTGTGGGCCAACGAAGTGTTCAAGAACAACCGGCTGGGCGGATCGGACGACCAGCAGGCATTCATCCTCCTGCGTCGTTCGGCCGAGCAGAACAACACCCTGGTGGCCTTGTACAGCATCACCCGCGGCAACAAGCGTGCCTACCTGCATGTGGAGGAATTCGTGGCCCAGGCGCCGCTGGGCGAACTGCTGCCGACCCCGGCGACCGTGCTGCGAGAGCTGCGGGACACCGGCAAGCTCGACTACCCTGATCTGACGGGCGAGCCGCAGCCGGCCTGGGTGACGTTGCTGGGACGCAGCCTGAACCTGGACAGCACCTTGCGGGTCAGCCTGAGCGGCGACCAGGCCGAGGCCTGGCGCGAGCAACTGGGCAAGGCCGGGGTGCGCACCGCTCGCCTGGAAGTGGGCGATGCCAAGACTGACGGTTTCCACGTCGAACTGATTCGATGAGCGAGAACAGCATGCCTAATCATGACCGCCTGCTGGTACAGATCGTTCTCCTGGGCCTGCTCGGAGCGGGGCTGTGGGTGATGGCCCCGTTCATCTCCGCACTGCTCTGGGGGGCCATCCTGGCCTTTGCCAGCTGGCCGCTGATGCGCCTTTTGACCCGTCTGCTGGGTGGGCGCGAGACCCTCGCCGCCAGCCTGTTGACCACCTTGTGGATCCTGCTGGTGGCTCTGCCGCTGGTGTGGCTGGGTTTCAACCTGGCCGATCACGTGCGCGATGCCACCACGTTCGTGCGCGATGTGCAAGTCGATGGCCTGCCGGATGCCCCGGCCTGGCTGGGCGGGGTGCCGTTGGTGGGGCCGCGCTTTGTGAGCTGGTGGGACACCCTCGATCATCAGGGCGCCGCCTTGCTGACCACGGTCAAGCCGTACCTGGGCCAGGTCGGCAACTGGCTGCTGGCACGCAGTGCGCAGATCGGCGGCGGTGTGCTCGAACTGACCTTGAGCCTGGTCTTCGTGTTTTTCTTCTACCGTGACGGGCCGCGTCTGGCCGCCTTCGTACTGCGCTTGCTGGAGCGGCTGGTCGGCGACCGTGCCGATTACTACCTGGGGCTGGTCGCCGGCACCGTGCAGCGGGTGGTCAACGGCGTGATCGGTACGGCCGCAGCGCAAGCGGTACTGGCGCTGATCGGCTTCCTGATCGCTGGTGTGCCGGGAGCGCTGGTGCTGGCCATCGTCACGTTCATGCTCAGCCTGATCCCCATGGGCCCGCCGCTGGCCTGGGTGCCGGCCACGGCGTGGCTGGTGTGGCAGGGCGAGTACGGCATGGCGGTGTTCCTGGGGATCTGGGGTACCTTCATCATCAGTGGTGTGGACAACGTGCTCAAACCGTACCTGATCAGCCGGGGCGGCGATCTGCCGTTGGTCATCGTGCTGCTGGGGGTGTTCGGCGGCTTGCTGGCCTTCGGTTTCATCGGCCTGTTCATCGGCCCGACCTTGCTGGCCGTGGCCTATAGCCTGTTGCTGGACTGGTCGCGCAGTGGCCCGCCGGCTACGCCGCGGGCCTGAGGTCGTCGCTGTTTGTCAGAGCTGTGGGGCGGTGTTCTTGACCACCGCCAGCTCCGGGTGGGCCACCAGCTTGTCGATGTGCAGTTCGTCGTTGTTCATCCAGGTCTCGGTCAGCACCCGGTAGTGCTCCATGTCGCGACAGCGCATGCGCAGGCTGTAGTCGAAATGGCCACTGATCAGCTGGCAGTCGAAGACCTGCGGGCAGGCGCGCACACAGGCCTCGAAGGCTTTCTGCGCGGCGCGCCCGCTCTGGTTGGACAAGGCCACCAGCACCAGCAGCGACAACCCCGGTGAGACCATCTGCACATCGATGATCGCGCCATAACCACGGATCACCCCGCGTCGTTCCAGCTTGCGCACCCGCTCAAGGCAGGGGCGGGGGGTGAGGTGTACCAGCGAGGAGAGCTTCTCGTAGGTGATGCGCCCGTTGTGGCGCAGCACGTCGATGATCGCTTCATCAATCCGGTCCAGGGGCGGTGCGGTGTGTGGGCTGTTGACCTTGGTATCCATGCAGGTTCGGCTTCACTTCAAACGGTTGGAGAGAAATTGCTGCAGGCGCTCGCTCTGCGGCTGGTCGAGTATCTCGGCACTTCCTTGTTCCTCGACCCGGCCCTGATGCAGAAACAGCACCTGGCTCGACACCTGACGGGCAAAGCCCATCTCGTGCGTCACCATGAGCATGGTACGACCTTCCTCGGCCAGCGTCTGTATGACTTTCAGCACTTCACCGACCAGCTCCGGGTCCAGGGCCGAGGTGGGCTCGTCGAACAGGATGATCTCCGGCTCCATCGCCAGGGCCCGGGCAATGGCCACCCGCTGTTGCTGGCCACCGGAGAGGAACGCCGGGTACTGGTCGGCGGCGCGGGCCGGCAGGCCGACCTTGTCCAGGTACTTGCGCGCCCGTGCCTGCGCTTGCTCGGCACTGACACCCAGCACACGGCGGGGCGCCAGGCAGATGTTTTCCAGTACCGTCATGTGGCTCCACAGGTTGAAGTGCTGAAATACCATGGCCAGGCGGGTGCGCAGGTTCTGCAGTTGCGCCGGGTGCGGAGCGCGGGTGCCGGCGCGGCCCTGGCGCATTTCGATGCGCTGGTTGTCGAGGGTGATGACCCCGGCGTCGGGTTGTTCGAGGAAGTTGACACAGCGCAGCATGGTGCTTTTGCCCGAGCCGCTGGCGCCGATCAGGCTGATGACGTCGCCCTTGCGGGCATTGAGCGAAACGCCCTTGAGCACCTGGTGCTCGCCATAGCTCTTGTGCAGGTCCTGGACGCTCAGCTTGACCGAGGCCTGCAGGCTTGCGGTGTTCAGGCGGGGGGCTGGACGGCTGGCGGTGCCGGTCGACAAGGCGTGTGCGGAAGTGGTCATGGATTAGCCTCGGGCAGGGACAAGGAAACGCATCCAGCGTCGTTCGGCCAGGCGAAAACCGCCGACCAGCGCAAAGGACAGCAACATGTACAGCAAGGCCGCGACACCGAAGGCCTGGAAGGTCAGGAAGGTGGCGGCGTTGGCATCGCGGGCAACCTTGAGGATGTCGGCAATGGTGGCGGTAAAGGCCAGCGACGTGGCATGCAGCATCAGGATCAGTTCGTTGCTGTAGGCCGGCAGCGAGCGGCGCAGGGCGGCGGGCAGCACCACGAACAGGTTCAGCCGCCAGCCGTGCAGGCCGTAGGCCTGGGCCGCCTCGATCTCGCCGTGGGGGATGTTGCGGATGGCCCCGGCGAAGATCTCCACGGTGTAGGCGCAGGTGTTCAGCACGAAGGCCAGCAGCGTGCAGTTCAGGGCGTTGCGAAAGAACTGGTCGAGCAGGGCGTGATCGCGCACCACTTCCAGGCCATACAGGCCGGTGTAGCAAATCAGCAGCTGGATATAGAGCGGCGTGCCGCGAAACACGAAGGTGTAGAACTCCACCGGCCAGCGCAGCCAGAGGCAGCGCGACACCCGCGCCAGGGCCAGGGGCAGCGACAGCACGAATCCCAGGACCATGGTGACGATGAACAACCACATGGTCATGGCCAGGCCCGAGAGCCCTGCGCCATCGTGGTAGAGGTAGGCCAGGCCGTACCCCTGAATGAGCTCGATCATCGTGCCAGCTCCTTGATGCCGGTGTTGTAGCGCCGCTCAAGGTGCTTGAACAGGCGGTTGGACAAGGTGGTGATCAGCAGGTAGACCAGGCCGGCGATGATCAGGAAATACAGGGTGTTGTTGGTGGTCTTGCCGGCGTTTTGCGCGGCCTTGACCAGGTCGGCCAGGCCAATGATCGAGACCAGGGCGGTGGACTTGAGCAACACCAGCCAGTTGTTGCCCAGTCCCGGCAGGGCGAAGCGCATCAGCTGCGGGAACAGCACCAGGCGAAACCGCTGCACGCGGCTCAGGCCATAGGCGGTCGCCGCTTCCAGTTGCCCGGCCGGGACACTGAGGATCGCCCCGCGAAAGTTTTCGGTGAAGTAGGCGCCATAGATGAAGGCCAGGGTGATGACGCCAGCGGTGAAGGGGTCGATCTCGAAGTAATCCCAGCCCAGCAGCTCGGTCAGGTCGTTGAGCCACAGTTGCAGGGTGTAGAAGATCAGCAGGATCAGCACCAGGTCGGGCACGCTGCGGATCAGGGTGGTGTAGAGGGTGGCCGGCACGCGCAACAGGCGCAGGCGCGACAGCTTGGCGCTGGCACCGAGCAGGCCCAGGGCCAGGCTCAGCACCAGTGACAGCAGTGCGAGCTTGAGGGTCATCCAGGTGCCTTGCAGCAACAGCGGGCCGAAGCCCTGCAGGCTCAAGGCATGCAAGCCGGTAGCATGGAGGAAGTCGTTCACGGGAGAAATCTCGTCAAAGGCGCAAGACAAGCAACGGCACCGGCCAGGTCAGCCCTGGCCGGTGGTCGACGGTTCAATCGTTGTAGATATCCAGGTCGCCGACGTATTTCTTCTGGATCGCGGCGAAGGTGCCGTCGGCGTGGACCATGGCAATACCCTTGTCGATCAGGGCCTTGAGTTCGGTGTCGTTCTTGCGCAGGCCCATGGCGATGTCCAACGGCAGGCTCGGGTCCTTGATCGCCGGTCCGCTCTGGAAGTCGGCGCCTTCGGGGCGGGAGAGGAAATTGAGCTGGGCTTCGAGCTTGTCGGTCAGGGTGGCGTCCAGGCGGCCGTTGATCAGGTCGGCGTAGTTCTGGTCCTGGGCTTGGTAGGCCTTGACCTGGGCCCCCAGCGGCGCCAGCTTGGCGCGGGCGTAGGCTTCCTGCAGCGAGCCTTGCAGCACGCCGACCTGCTTGCCCTTGAGCGATTCGGGGGTGTCACCGAAGTCGGCACCCTTGCGCACGATCACCGACGTCGGGCTGAGGAAAAGCCGCGCGCTGAAATCAATCTGCTTGAGTCGCGCCGGTGTGACGGCCATGGACGACATGATGGCGTCGAACTTGCGCGCACGCAGGGCCGGGATCATGCCGTCGAATTCGTTGTGCACCCAGGTGCACTTGACCTGCAGCTTGGCGCAGATGGCGTTGCCCAGTTCGATGTCGAAACCTTGCAGGCTGCCATCGGCGGCCACGGACTCGAAGGGGGGGTACTCGGGGTAGACGCCGAAGCGGATTTCGGTCCATTCCTTGGCCTGGACGCTGGTTGCACACAGAGGAAGAAGCAGCACGCCGAGGAGCTTGCGCAGTGAAGTCATGGAGGTATCCCTGATTTTTATGATTGATGTAGGGCAGTGGAGCGCACAGGTCCGTTAATGACTCTTTGGTCGGGATCAGAATGCGCGATGGCGCCGAGTTTTTTTTGTCGTTTCTGCCGGCGTCGGCTGCCGGATTCTGCTGTTAACGGGTGGGTTGCAGCGGAATCTGCTGCGCTATCTCCTGTTTTGGTTCGACATACAGCGGTTTCCGATCCGCCGCGCCGGTGCACGGCGGATCCGGGGTCACTCAGGCACGTTTTTTCTGTACGCTGGCCAGCGGCTGGCGCAGCAGGGCGAACAGGTCCTTGGGGTCGGCAAGCTCGGGCACCAGGGCAATGTCATGGCCGATGTCCAGGGCCTTGGCCACATCCAGCACGTAGCGCAGGGCCGAGTAGTCTTCCAGGGCGAAACCGACCGAGTCGAACAGGGTCACTTGCTCGGCATTCTCGCGGCCTTGTACCTGGCCGTTGACCACTTGCCAGAACTCGGTGGTCGGCGAGTCGGCCGGCATTTGCTGAATCTCGCCTTCGATGCGGCTTTGCGGTTCGTATTCGACGATCACCCGGGCGCGCTCGACGATGTCCCGGTGCAGCTCGGTCTTGCCCGGGCAGTCGCCGCCGACGGCATTGAGGTGCATGCCCGGTTCGATCATCTGCGGGGTAAGGATGGTGGCGTAGGCCTTGTCGGCAGTGACCGTGGTGACGATGTCGGCGCCGCGTACCGCTTCGGCCACGGAGCTGGCGACGCTCACCCGCAGCTGTGGGAAGGCACTGAGGTTGGCCACCAGCTTGGCGCTGGCCTTGGGGTCCAGGTCGTACAGGCAGATTTCTTCGATGCCCAGCAGTGCATGGAAGGCCAGGGCCTGGAATTCGCTCTGCGAACCGTTGCCGATCAGCGCCATGCGACGGCTCTCCGGGCGGGCCAAGTAGCGTGCGGCCAGGGCCGAGGTGGCGGCGGTGCGGATCGCCGTGGTCAGGGTCATTTCGCTGAGCAGTACCGGTGCGCCGGTATCGACATCGCCCAGGGCGCCGAAGGCCATGACCGTAAGCATGCCGCGCTTGGTGTTCTTCGGGTGGCCGTTGACGTATTTGAAGGCATACAGGTTGGCGTCCGACACCGGCATCAGCTCGATCACGCCATCGGGCGAATGGTTGGCCAGGCGCGCGCATTTCTCGAACTCCTGCCAGCGCAGGTAGTCCTCGCGGATGTACTCGGCCATCTCACTGATGCAGGTGCTCAGGCCTTTGCGCGCGACCAGGTGGCTGAGGTCGGTAACGTCGATATAGCGGGTCATGATGAACTCCTTTGTTGTAATCAGTGACGGACGGGCAAGTGCACTTCGGCGAGCATGCAGCGGGCGCTGCCGCCACCGATGCGCTCGATATGGTCGATGTTCACCACCACCGGATGGCTGTGCTGCTCGACTTGCCGACGCTGCCCGGCGGACAGGGCGCGCCAGGCACTGCGTGACATCACCAGCAGCGGCTGGCCCTGCTTGTCGTGGACCTCGAGCATGTTGCCGGCGAAGCCTTCGAGCTGGTCGAAGTCCAGGGCCAGGATGTCCTTGCCGGTGTCGCGCAACGAATGCTCCAGGGCTCGGCGCTCGTCGGCGTCGGGCAGGGCATCGAGGCAGACCAGGGACAGCCCGCGGCCGACGCTCATCATCACGTTGCTGTGATAGATCGGCGCCTTGTGGCGGTCCAGGGCATGGAACACACACAGGCGGTAGTCGAGCTGTTCGGCAAACTGGCGCAAGGCCTGGGTGTGGGTGCGCCCGGAGTGGCAGGCGTAGCTGATCCGGTGCTCACGGTCTAGGACCATGCTGCCGGTCCCTTCCAGATACATACTCTGCTGTTCCAGGGGGCTCAGATCGATGGTCTGACGGACGGCGAAGCGCTCTTCCAGCACCTTGAGCACGCCTTTGCTGCGCTCCAGGCGGCGGTTCTGGCCCTCCATCGGGTAGAGCACCAGGCTGCCGTCGGCGTGGCTGCTCCACCAGTTGTTGGGGAAGATCGAGTCGGGGGTATGGGGCGCCGGGGTGTCCTGCACCACCAGCACCTCGACGCCATGCTGGCGCAGGGTGTCGACATAACCATCGAATTCTTCCAGCGCTTTGTGTTGCGCCTGTTCAGGGTCGAGCAGCGCTTGCTGGAAGCGGTTGTTCAGGGCGGTGTCCGGGTTGAAGGCGAACCGCGCCGGGCGGATCATCAAGACTGTATTTGTTGTTTGCATCGAGGCACGCATCCGGGGTTGGCGGTGTGACTATTGTCGATGCGAAGGCGGATAAATCCCGGCTGAAGCGCAGTGGGCGCCCAGCCGGGAAAGCTGAAAAGCGGGGTTTGACAGCGGATTCGGCTGTTGATGATTTCCCTGCTGCCGTAGCCGCATGCCGGGGCGATTGGATTACTGTGGGAGCCGGTGTAGCCGGCGAGAGGGCGGCACTGACACAACCCAGGGATGGCGAGCGCTATGCGCTCGATCGCAGGCTTCGCCAGCTCCCACAGCGCCCTCAGACGCTACGCAAGCGCTTGTACAGGGTGGTACGGCTGACCCCCAGCTGCCGCGCCAGTTGCGAGACATTGCCGTCGGCTGCCCGCAATTGCGCCTGCAGGTCATCGCTGGCAGGCGGGGTGGGTGCTGCGGGCACACTTCCAGGCAATTCGGCATAGAAGCTGTCCGGCAGATGTTCCAGGGCCACTGCACGGTCGCCTGCCAGTGCCTGGGCGATCTGCAGCACACTTGCCATCTGCCGCACGTTGCCTGGCCAGGGATGACGCATCAGGACCTCAAGCACTTTCGTGTTCAGCTCCCTCGGCTGTCCCGGCTCGCGATAGCGCTGGTACAACTGTTCGATCAACGCCCGTCGATCGCTGCGCTCGCGCACCGGCGGCAGCACCAGGCTCAGGCCGGCGATACGGTAATACAGGTCCTGGCGAAACAGCCCGGCGCGCACCTGGGCTTGCAGGTCCTGGTTGGTGGCCGAGACCACGCGGATATTCACCGCGACCGGCTCGCCGCTGCCCAGGGGCTGGATGCTGCGTTCCTGGAGAAAACGCAGCAGGCGAGCCTGGGTCGGCAGCGGCATGTCGCCGATCTCGTCGAGAAACACAATGCCACGCTCGGCCTTGCGGATCAGCCCCGCGTTGCCCTTGTGATGGGCGCCGGTGAAGGCGCCTTTCTCGTAGCCGAACAGCTCCGACTCCACCAGCTCGGCCGGGATGGCCGCGCAGTTCACCGCGATCAGCGGCTGGTCGCAGCGGCTGCTGGCTTCATGCAAGGCCTTGACGAAGACTTCCTTGCCGACGCCGGTCTCACCCTGGATCAGCACCGGGATGTCCTTTTCCAGCAGCAGCCGGGCCTGGCGCAGGGCTTTGTCGATACGTGGATCACAGTCGCTCGCCGGACGTTGCGGCGAAGGCAACGAGGGGCGGGCCAGCGGCTCATGCAGCAGGCAGTGAAAACGGTTGCGCCCGGTCACCTGCACGGCGAAGGGCTGCCCCTGGGCATGCTTGAGCAGCTCGGCCAGCGGTGTCTGGAACACCTGCTCAAGGTTCTGCTGCAGGGGCGTGCTGCCGAGCAGGCTGTCGGCCCGGTGGTTGGCGGCCTGGATACGGCCACGGTCATCGAACAGCAGCAGCCCGGCCCATGGGCTGTCGAGGTTGTTCGAGCCGGTATTGAAGCTCAGTTGTCGATAGTGCCCGGCATAACGGGTCAGGATCAGGTGGTTCTCCAGGCTCTGGCTCATCATCCGCACCATGCCCAGGGTCTGCGAGGCGGGCAGGTAGCTGTCGCTGGAGGCATCCAGCACACCGATCAGCCGCCGCTCGGCATCGAACAGTGGCGCCGCTGCGCTGGCCATGTAGCGGTTGAGCTTGAGGAAGTGCTCATCCTGGCTCACATGCACGGCCTCAAGGCAGGCCAGGGCGGTGCCGATGGCGTTGGTGCCGACGCCTTGCTCGAGCCAGCGGGCACCTGCCTCGAAGCCATGCTGCTGGCGCGGGTCGATGAAGCGCCGGGTGCCCCAGGTTTCCAGGAGCTGGCCCTGTTCATCGCTGAGCATGATCAGGTAGCTGGAGTTGCCCAGCAGGTGCTGGTACTGAGGCATGACCTCGTCGCGGGTGGTGTGCAGCAAGGTTTGCTGGCGTTCGAGCAGTTCGCTGAGCCTGGCACCGTCCAGGTTGCCGAAGTCGGGCGCCGATTGATGCTCCAGCCCATAGTCGCGGCAGCGCGCCCAGGACGCCTGGATCAGTTGGGCATGGGTCGGGATGGGTGCGGCCATGGGCCTGTCCTCTGCCGGGGCAGTGTTGTTGTTTTTGTGTGATCCAGTGTTGTTCAGTCCTGTTCATTGTCAATTCACGGCTGTTCAACTGTTCAGCGAACCTTGTTCATTTGTGTTCAGTAGCGAATCACGGGCTGTCATGGGCGAGACGAAAATGTAACTGTTTCAACGACTTGGCGATTGGATGCCACCCTGGCACGAATCTGGCTCCAAAGTCTGTGCCTGTCCGATAGCCACAATCAGGGCCGCCCATGTCGCTTACGCTGGAACACGTCAGTCGCACCGTCGACAACCAGGACTGGATCGTCGATGCCACCCTCAGTTTCGAGCCAGGCTCCTTCAATGTCCTGCTCGGTCGGACCCTGTCCGGCAAGACCAGCCTGATGCGCCTGATGGCCGGCCTGGACCGCCCGGATCGCGGGCGGGTGCTGATGAACGGTGAGGATGTGACCGGCCGGCCGGTGCGCCAACGCAATGTCTCGATGGTCTATCAGCAGTTCATCAACTACCCGACGCTCAGCGTCTTCGAGAACATCGCCTCGCCCTTGCGCCAGGCGCGAGTGAGCGAGGAGCAGATCCGCCACAAAGTCCATGAAACGGCCCGGATGCTGCGTATCGAACCGTTTCTTGAGCGCTTGCCGCTGGAGCTCTCCGGTGGTCAGCAACAGCGCACGGCCATGGCCCGGGCGCTGGTCAAGGATGCCGAGCTGATCCTGTTCGACGAGCCACTGGTGAACCTGGACTACAAGCTGCGCGAAGAGCTGCGTCAGGAAATGCGCGCGCTGTTCGCCCAGCGCCGCTGCATTGCCGTGTATGCCACCACCGAGCCCAATGAGGCCCTGGCCCTGGGCGGCACCACCACGATCCTGCATGAAGGAAGCATCGTGCAGAGCGGGCCGACGGCCCAGGTCTATCACCAGCCGCGCTCGGTGCTGGCCGCCGAGCTGTTCTCCGAGCCGCCGATCAACCTGATTCCCGGACGCATCAGCGGCAATGAAGTGAGTTTTGCCGGCGCCGTGCACTTCGCCATGAACGCCGACCTGCAGCGCATCGGTGATGGCGAGTACCGCTTCGGCGTGCGCCCCAGCCATATCAGCCTGGTGCCCTCCAATGACGACGACCTGGAGCTGGCGGTGGTGGTGGAGCTGGCGGAAATCAGCGGCTCGGAAACCTTCCTGCATGTGCGTAACGAGCACTTTCGCATCATCCTGCACCTGCCCGGCGTGCACGAGTACAACGTCGATGCGCCGATCCGGGTGTTCATCCCGACCCACAAACTGTTCGTCTTCGACAGTGCCGGGCAACTGGTTCAGGCGCCGGGTGCCCGTGAAGCGAGGGTCGCCTGATGGCCGAGATTCGCCTGCAGCACCTGGCCCACAGTTACAGCCGTACACCGGCAGGCGCCGATGACTACGCCTTGCGCGAGCTGGATCATGTCTGGGCCCAGGGCGGCGCCTATGCCTTGCTCGGGCCTTCGGGCTGCGGCAAGTCGACCTTGCTCAATATCATTTCCGGCTTGCTCAGCCCGTCCCAGGGCCAGGTGCTGTTCGATGGCAAGGAAGTCAACGCGCTGTCGCCCCAGGCGCGCAACATCGCCCAGGTGTTCCAGTTCCCGGTGGTGTACGACACCATGACGGTGTTCGACAACCTGGCCTTCCCGCTGCGCAACCAGGGCCTGGACGAAGCGCAGGTGCGCCGCAAGGTCGAGGAAATCGCCGAAGTGCTGGAGCTGGGGGCGGCGCTGAAGAAAAAGGCTCGCAACCTCAGCGCCGACGAAAAACAGAAGGTCTCCATGGGCCGCGGTCTGGTGCGCGACGATGTCTCGGCGATCCTGTTCGATGAGCCGCTGACGGTGATCGACCCGCACCTGAAGTGGAAGCTGCGGCGCAAGCTCAAGCAGATCCACGAGCAGTTCAACATCACCATGATCTACGTCACCCACGATCAGCTGGAGGCCTCGACCTTCGCCGACAAGATCGCGGTGATGTATGGCGGGCAGATCGTCCAGTTCGGTACGCCTCGGGAGCTGTTCGAGCGTCCACGGCACACCTTTGTCGGCTATTTCATCGGCAGCCCGGGGATGAACCTGATCGAGGTGCAGCCGCAGCCGGGCGGGGTCGGTTTCGCCGCAGTCCACCTGGCGTTGCCAGCCGACCTGCAAGCGCGCCTGGCCAGTACGCCGGCAGCGCGCCTGCAGGTCGGCATCCGTCCGGAGTTCGTGCAGGTGCGCGAGACGGCCTTCGACGATGCCTTCCGGGCCCGGGTGGTGGATGTCGAAGACCTGGGCACCTACCGGATCCTGACCCTGGACCTTGAGGGGGTGGCGCTCAAGGTGCGCCTGGGCGAAGACCGGGTGGTGCCGCTGGAGGAAGCCTGGATCAGTTTTCCGGCGCAGTGGCTGATGCTCTATGCCGATGACGTGTTACTGGAGGCCGGGCCATGAACAAGGTGCCCAACAACAAGGCCTGGTGGCTGGTGCTGCCGGTGTTCCTGCTGGTGGCCTTCAGCGCCGTGGTGCCGATGATGACCGTAGTCAACTACTCGGTGCAGGACATCTTCGACCAGTCCAGCCGCTACTTCGTCGGCGCCGACTGGTATCGCCAGGTCCTCCAGGACCCGCGTCTGCATGATTCGCTGCTGCGTCAGTTCATCTACTCGGGCTGCGTGCTGCTGATCGAAATTCCCCTGGGGATAGCCATCGCCCTGACCATGCCGACACGGGGCCGCTGGTCGTCGGCGTGCCTGATCGTCATGGCCATTCCGCTGCTGATCCCCTGGAACGTGGTCGGCACCATCTGGCAGATCTTCGGCCGCGCCGACATCGGGCTGCTCGGTGCTTCGCTGAACCAGTTGGGGATCAACTACAACTACGCGGCCAACACCATGGATGCCTGGGTCACGGTGCTGGTGATGGATGTCTGGCACTGGACCTCGCTGGTGGCGTTGCTGTGCTATTCGGGACTGCGGGCGATCCCCGATGTCTACTACCAGGCGGCGCGCATCGATCGCGCCTCGGCCTGGGCGGTGTTCCGCCATATCCAGCTGCCGAAGATGAAGAACGTGCTGCTGATCGCGGTGATGCTGCGCTTCATGGACAGCTTCATGATCTACACCGAACCCTTCGTGCTGACCGGCGGTGGGCCGGGCAATGCCACCACCTTCCTTAGCCAGACCCTCACCCAGATGGCGGTCGGGCAGTTCGACCTGGGCCCGGCGGCGGCGTTTTCGCTGGTGTATTTCCTGATCATCCTGCTGGTGTCCTGGCTGTTCTACACCGCCATGACCCATGCCGACAAAGACTAGGAGGCGGCCATGAACCCGCGCAAGACGCTGCCCCTGTTGCTGTACATCCTGTTCCTGCTGGTGCCGATCTACTGGCTGCTGAACATGTCGTTCAAGAGCAATACCGAGATCCTCGGTGGCCTGACCCTGTGGCCGCAGGCGTTCACCTTCGACAACTACCGGGTGATCTTCACCGACCCGAGCTGGTACAACGGCTACATCAACTCGCTGTACTACGTGTGCCTGAACACGGTGATCTCCCTGAGCGTGGCCTTGCCCGCCGCCTATGCCTTCTCGCGCTACCGCTTCCTGGGCGACAAGCACCTGTTCTTCTGGCTGCTGACCAACCGCATGGCGCCACCGGCGGTATTCCTGCTGCCGTTCTTCCAGCTGTATTCGTCCATCGGCCTGTTCGACACCCACATTGCCGTGGCGCTGGCCCATTGCCTGTTCAACGTGCCGCTGGCGGTGTGGATTCTTGAAGGTTTCATGTCCGGTGTGCCCAAGGAAATCGACGAAACCGCCTACATCGATGGCTACAGCTTCCCGCGGTTCTTCGTGAAGATCTTTGTGCCGCTGATTGGCTCGGGTATCGGCGTCACGGCGTTTTTCTGCTTCATGTTTTCCTGGGTCGAACTGCTCCTGGCGCGCACCCTGACGTCGGTCAATGCCAAGCCGATCGCGGCGGTGATGACCCGCACGGTGTCGGCTTCCGGTATCGACTGGGGCGTGCTGGCGGCGGCCGGGGTGCTGACCATCCTGCCGGGCATGCTGGTGATCTGGTTTGTCCGTAACCACGTGGCCAAGGGCTTTGCCCTGGGCCGGGTCTGAGGAGGCGCGCGATGGACTGGATGGCCTGGACCCTGCCGACGGCGCTGTTCTTTGCCGGCATTGGTGTGCTGTTGCTGGGCATGACCCTGTTCGAACTGCGCAGGCCCTGTGCCGAACGCCGCGGCTTCCTGCCGATCGCCACCACGCGGGGCGACCGGTTGTTCATCGGGCTGCTGGTCAGCGCCTACTTGCACCTGCTGGTCATCGGGGCCAGCGACTGGAGTCTCTGGGTGGCCTCGCTGCTGTCGGTGGTGTGGCTGTTGGTGGTGATGCGTTGGGGTTAGCCGATCGGTTTCGGCCAGGCTCCAGGGGAATACTCAATCGGGAGATCACGATGTTCGACAACAACAAGAACCGGCGACATTTGACCCTGGCGGCCTTGCTCGTCCTGGCCAGCGTCCACGCCAGCGCCTGGGCCGACGCCTATGAGGATGCGGCAAAGAAATGGATCGGCAGCGAGTTCAAGCCGTCGACCCTGACCCCGGAGCAGCAGCTTGAGGAACTGAAGTGGTTCATCAAGGCGTCCGAGCCGTTCCGGGGCATGAAGATCAACGTGGTCTCGGAAACCATCGCCACCCACGAGTACGAGTCCAAGGTGCTGGCCAAGGCCTTTACCGAGATCACCGGCATCAAGCTGACCCACGACCTGTTGCAGGAAGGCGACGTGGTGGAGAAGCTGCAAACGCAGATGCAGTCGGACAAGAACATCTATGACGGCTGGGTCAACGACTCGGACCTGATCGGCACGCATTTTCGCTATGGCAAGACCGAATCGATCACCGACCTGATGGCCAACGAAGGCAAGGACTACACCTCGCCAACCCTGGATCTGAAGGACTTTATCGGCATTTCCTTCACCACCGCACCCGACGGCAAGGTCTACCAATTGCCCGACCAGCAGTTCGCCAACCTCTACTGGTTCCGCGCCGACTGGTTCGACCGGCCCGACCTCAAGGCCAGGTTCAAGGAGAAGTACGGCTATGACCTGGGGGTGCCGGTCAACTGGTCGGCCTACGAGGACATCGCCAAGTTCTTCAGCGAAGACGTCAAGGAAATCGACGGCAAGCGCGTCTATGGGCACATGGACTACGGCAAGAAAGACCCGTCGCTGGGCTGGCGCTTCACCGATGCCTGGTTCTCCATGGCCGGGGGCGGCGACAAGGGCCTGCCCAATGGCCTGCCGGTGGATGAGTGGGGGATTCGTGTCGAGGATTGTCATCCGGTAGGCTCCAGCGTCACCCGCGGCGGCGACACCAACGGTCCGGCGGCGGTCTATGCCACGCAGAAATACGTCGACTGGATGCGTGCCTATGCACCGCCGGAAGCCCAGGGCATGACCTTCTCGGAGTCCGGCCCGGTGCCGTCCCAGGGCAACATCGCCCAGCAGATCTTCTGGTACACCGCCTTTACCGCCGACATGACCAAGCCGGGCCTGCCGGTAATGAATGCCGACGGCACGCCGAAATGGCGCATGGCGCCGTCGCCCAAGGGCCCGTACTGGGAGGAGGGCATGAAGCTGGGTTACCAGGATGCCGGTTCCTGGACCTTCCTCAAGTCGACCCCGGAGAAACAGCGCCTGGCGGCCTGGCTCTACGCCCAGTTCGTCACGTCCAAGACCGTTTCGTTGAAAAAAACCATCGTCGGCCTGACGCCTATCCGCGAGTCGGATATCAACTCCCAGGCCATGACCGACCTGGCACCGAAACTGGGCGGGCTGGTGGAGTTCTACCGCAGCCCCGCGCGGGTGCAGTGGACCCCGACCGGTACCAACGTGCCTGACTATCCGCGCCTGGCACAACTGTGGTGGAGCCATATCGCCGAAGCGGCCAGCGGCGAGAAGACCCCGCAGGAGGCGCTCGATGGCCTGGCCCGCGACCAGGACCGCATCCTCGAGCGGCTGGAGCGCTCCAAGGCCCAGGCGACCTGCGCACCGAAGCTGAACAAGGAGCGTGATGCCCAGTACTGGTACGACCAGCCCGGGGCGCCGAAGCCAAAACTGGCCAACGAGAAGCCCAAGGGCGAAACAGTGAGCTACAGCGAGCTGCTCAAGTCCTGGGAGGCTGCGCGGCAGTAGAGATGTGAGGGTGTGCGGCCCTATCGCCGGCAATCCTGTGGGAGCTGGCATTGCCAGCGATAGGGCCCTGACGCCAGGCACAAAAAAACGGCACCTTTTCGGGTGCCGTTTTTCATTGACGCTTCACCGCTTACTTATGCAGAGCTTCCGCTGCATACAGGGTGTTTTCCAGCAGGCAGGCGCGGGTCATCGGCCCGACGCCACCCGGTACCGGGGTGATCCAGCCGGCGCGGGGCAGGGCGGTCTCGTAGACCACGTCACCCACCAGCTTGCCGTCTTCCTGGCGGTTGATACCGACGTCGATGACGATCGCGCCTTCCTTGATCCACTCACCTTTGACCAGGCCCGGCTTGCCAGCCGCCACCACGACCAGGTCGGCGCGGCCGACGTGGCCGGCCAGGTCCTTGGTGAAACGGTGGGTCACGGTCACGGTGCAGCCGGCCAGCAGCAGTTCCATGGCCATCGGGCGGCCGACGATGTTCGAGGCACCGACCACCACCGCGTTCATGCCGTACAGGTCCTGGCCGGTGCTTTGCAGCAGGGTCATGATGCCTTTCGGGGTGCAGGGGCGCAGCAGCGGGATGCGCTGGGCCAGGCGACCGACGTTATAAGGATGGAAACCATCGACGTCCTTGTCCGGACGGATGCGCTCGAGCAAAAGCGAAGCATCCAGGTGCGCCGGCAACGGCAACTGCAACAGGATACCGTCGATGCTGGCATCGTCATTGAGGCGATCGATCAGATCGGTCAGCGCCTGCTGGGTGGTCTCGCTGGGCAGGTCGAAGGCTTCGGAGATAAAGCCGACTTCTTCGCAATCCTTGCGCTTGTGCGAGACATAGACTTGAGAGGCGGGGTCGGTGCCGACCAGGATCACCGCCAGGCCAGGCGTACGCAGGCCTTGCTGGCGACGCTCCACGACACGTTGGGCGATCTGCTGGCGCAGGTTGGCGGCGATCGCCTTGCCGTCGATAAGGTGTGCAGTCATGACGCGTGATTAACCATCGAGTGGAAATAAAAGAGCGCGCATTCTCGCATGAAGGGGGGCGAGGGCAAAGGCGCTTGGTCCGAGATTTGCCCTAAGCCCTTAAATAAAATGAGTTTTTTTCAGAAAAGAGTTGACGCTCTGCCCGCTCGTCTATAAGATTCGTCGCACTTGTCGGGCGGAGCCTAGCACTGGTTAGCAAGGTCAGGCAGAATGAGCGGATTTGTTGCTTGTTCGGTACGGCTAAAAGTTAATTTGTAATCGTAATAGAAAGCAGATTAAATATGCGCCCGTAGCTCAGCTGGATAGAGCATCCGCCTTCTAAGCGGATGGTCGCAGGTTCGAGTCCTGCCGGGTGCGCCATCAGGCAGCTTAGGCACAAGTAAAGCGGTAACTGCAATATGGTGGGCGTAGCTCAGTTGGTAGAGCACAGGATTGTGATTCCTGGTGTCGTGGGTTCGATCCCCATCGTCCACCCCATATTCCAGAAGGCGTCCGATGAAAATCTGGCGCCTTTGCTTTAAACGCTTCACGCGGACGTGGTGAAATTGGTAGACACACTGGATTTAGGTTCCAGCGGCGCAAGCTGTAAGAGTTCGAGTCTCTTCGTCCGCACCATTCACGCTTTCACCGCCCTTTGCGCAAGCGCGAGAAAGCTGAAGCAACATGGCTGTAACTGCACTATGGTGGGCGTAGCTCAGTTGGTAGAGCACAGGATTGTGATTCCTGGTGTCGTGGGTTCGATCCCCATCGTCCACCCCATATTCGAAAGGCGCCCGATGAAAATCCGGCGCCTTTGCTTTTTTACCCTCCACGCTTTCGCCGCCCTTCGCTGACGTGCGAGAAAGCCAGAATCAAGCCGCCTAGTGCGGCTTTTTTCGTTTCTGCGCTTTCAGTTTGCCTCTCTCTCCTCCCATTGCTGTTCATCCCGTTCGTCCGGCGTGCTCGATTATTTTCTAAATAATTCTGATTTTCATTTCCCTTTTTGCGTTCCTCGCGTGACCTCTCTTGCAACGATCATTTGCAATGTTCAGGGAGCGTCAAGTGAAGAGCACACAGCCGGCCACCGTGCAGCGGTTGCACCACCACAATACAAGCACTGCGGCACAGGTGGCGCGCGGCGCGCTGGCGGCCCTGGCACTGGCAGGTGGATTGTCGAATGGTCCGATGGCCGTTGCGGCTGAAGTGAAAGCCGCTCAGCAGGTTCCGGCTCGCAAGCATTTCCAGATCCCGGCCGGGCCTCTGGCGCCGGCGCTGAATCAACTGGCGGGGGCCACCGGCATCATTCTGACCTACACCCCGCAACTCAGTGAGCACCGCACCACCCAGGGGCTCGACGGAGACTACACCGTCAAGGAAGCGTTCGACCTGCTGCTGATGGGGACCGGCCTGTGGATCGAGCGGCTCAAGGACCGGACCTATGTGCTGCGGGTCAATGAAGGCAGCGCCGATGCCCTGGAAGTGGCGCCGACTGTGGTTGACGCCCTGGCCGAACGTCCGGGCGCGATCCAGAGCAGCCGCGAAGCGCACCCGGAGCGCCAGGACCTGAACAGCCTGGTGCGTTCCATGCCTGGCACCTATACCTTGCACTCACGCAGCCAACCCGGGGTGTCGGTGAACATTCGCGGCCTGTCCGGGCTGGGTCGGGTCAATACCATGATCGACGGCGTCACCCAGACCTTCCGCAACAATGCCGGGCATGGCTCGGGCGGGCCGATGGCGTTCGTCGATCCCAACTTGCTGGCGGGTGTCGATGTGCAGCGCGGCTCGGTGGATGGCGCCGAAGGGGCGAATACCCTGGGCGGTACGGCAAACTTCCGGACCTTCGATATCGATGACATCGTCAAGCCGGAGCATCGCACCGGTTTTCGTACGACCTACCGCACCGGCAACAACGGCTATGGCAATACGCGAATGTTCGCCGCCGGAGCCAGGACGCAGCCTGAGGATGTGGAAGGGGTCTACGGCATCGTCGCCGCCGTCAGCAGCACCCAGACCGGCGAGTACAAGACCAGCGACGGGCAAACCAACGAGTACGACACCACCAAGCAGAACCCACGCTCAGGCCTGCTCAAGGTGCGCCTGCAGCCCAATGACCTGCACCGCCTGGACCTGAGCGGGGTGAAGTACCGCAACGAGTTCTACCACAACTACCCCTGGCAGCTGGACAACGAGACCTATCGCGCCAAGTACGGCTATACACCCTACAGCGAGTGGATCAACCTGACGGTCAATGCCTACCAGAACAAGACCCGGCTGGAGTACCCACCGGTCGAAGATTCCAGCTACATCGGGCGCAAGACCCGCGACGATGCCCATGGTTTCGACCTGACCAACGTCAGTCGTTTCAACCTTGGGCCGGTGGACGCCAACTGGAGCAACGGCCTGCGTTACTACACCGACGACTTTGTCGCCCAGACCCCGGAAAAGCGCGGCGCCAACCCGGAGGGCAAGCAGGCTACCCACAGCCTGTTCAGCACCCTTGAGTTCAACTACGACATCTATGCCTTGACCCTGGCCGGGCATTACGACGGCTACAAGGTCAGCGGCCATGTGCCCAAGTGCTCCATCCTCGGCCAGTGCCTGAGCATCGACGGCGGCGATGTCGACATCGCCCGGCGCGAACACAGCTTCAACCCGCGGATCGGCTTTGCCGTAAAGCCCTATGACTGGATGCAGCTCTACACCAGCTGGTCGAAGACTTCCCGGGCGCCACGAGTGCAGGAAATGTTCTTCGAGAAAGTCCCCCTGGAAGCCGATGCCAGTGATGCCGACGGGGTAGGGGCCAACCCGTTCCTGCATCAGGAGCGCTCGACCAACTATGAGTTCGGCGTCAACTTCAGCCGCGCTGGCCTGTTCAGTGATGCCGACTACGGGCAGCTGAAGATCAACCGCTTCATCAGCAAGATCGACGGCTACATCACGCCGCAATCCTTCGATATCGTCGACGACGAGGGTGAAGAGTCGGCGAAGATGAACTGGGTCAACTGGCCTGAACAGGTGCGCATGAGCGGGTATGAGCTCGAAGGTCGCTACGACGTCGGCTTCTTCTACACCAACCTGTCCTGGACCCGCGCCACCACCAAGGCGCCGACCACCTCCGGCATCGAGCTGGAAGATATCAACAGCCAGCCGGATCGCTACTGGACCCTGGATATCGGCACCCGCTGGTTCGACGAGCGCCTGGTGCTGGGTGCGCGCGGTGAGTATTCCGGTTCGGCCGAAGAGAGCTGGGACTGGTACGAAACCAAAAAGACGCCGTCCACCGGTGTGCTCTGGGACCTGTACGGCAGCTTGCGGGTGCAGGAGCACCTGAGCCTGTTCTTCAACGTCGAGAACGTGGCCAACAAGACCTACAGCTACAACGCCTCGGTGGACTCGATCATGTCCGCCTCCCTGGACCGTGGTACGGGGCGCGGCCGTACCGCCTCGTTCGGCTTCACCTTCGAATACTGATCAATGCAGGACGGGAGCGTTGCATGTACAAGCAAGGATTGATGGCGCTGTGCCTTGGGCTGCTGTTGGGCTGTGCCCAGGTCAATGCGCCTGCCGGGGCATCCGTCTATGCCGCAGTGGAGCCCGAGATCGCCCAATGGGGGGCGATTGTCGAGCTTGGCACAGGAAGGCAGATCAGCGCCGCTCAGTTGCTCGATGAGCTGGCACCTGCCAGCACCCTGATGGTCGGCGAGGTGCATGACAATCTGGCCCACCACCTGATCGAGCAATGGCTGGTCGCCCGCCTGGCTGAACGTCGCCGACAGGGCGCCGTGGTGCTGGAGATGCTCGACAGCGACCAGCAGCGTCCGGTGGCCGAGGTCCAGGCCTGGTTGCGCGAGGGCAACCAGGTGCGGGCGTCGCGCTTGCGCCAGATCATGCACTGGAATGAGCGTTGGCGCTGGGAGCAGTACGGTTCGTTGGTCGAATCACTGATGCCGGCACCTTATCCGCTGCTGGCCGGCAACCTGTCGACGGTTGAGCGCAAACGCCTGATGAGTACGGCGGATGCGGGCGTCGAGCGGCGCTTCCCCACGCCGGCCATCGCCGGTCGCCAGCGTGAACATATCGTGCAGATGCATTGCGGCCAGATCGATGCCGGACGCTTGCACGGCATGCTCGCCATCCAGCACGCCCGGGACCTGCGCATGGCTCAGGTGCTCGAGGGTACACAGGCGCCGCGGCTGTTGTTCGCTGGCACCCTGCACACCCTGAAAAGCCTGGGCGCGCCCCAGTACCTGGGCGCAGGCCCACAGGACCCGGGGCTCAAGGTGCTGGTGATCGGCGAGCAGGGCCAGGCACTCACCGACAGTGACGCCGACTATCTGTGGATGCTGCCTGCCCGGGATACCGACGGTTCGGCACTGGTCAGCGCAGTCGCCGCCTGCGATCAACCGCTACCGACTGCCAGCCATTAAAGCCTTCATTACAAGGAGTTTACCGATGATCGAATCCACACCTGCCGGGCTCGCCTTGACGGCCGCCACCGACTGTCTGTGTCTTGACCTGCCGGCGGCGGAGGTCGCTGCCCGGTTGCACACCTTGGGTGCGGTCCGCACCCTGACCCCGACCAGCCATGCCTGGATCGAACAGGTAGGCTGCTATCCGCAATCCGACGATATCAGCGAGGCCGGCCTGGTGCTGGGCGACGACGGTCTGGACCTGCGCCTGAACCTGCGCGCCTGGTATTGGGTGGGCATGATTCATGATGTCAGCCGCAACCTCTACAGCCTGAACGTTTTCGATCGCCATGGCCGATCATTGCTGTGGCTGGCGTCTACGACCGGCTCGTCACTGGCGGCTTGGGCGCAGCTCTATGGGCAGTGCGTTGCCCGCCGGCCTGATTTCTCCCCGCGCGATGCCGTCAGTTTGCGTCAGCCACAGGTCCCGGGTCTGGTCCAGGAGTGGGCAGCGATGAGCAACGTGCATGAGCATTTTGCCCTGCTCAAGCGCCACGGCCTGACCCGCTACGAAGGCAATCAATTGGTGGCGCCGCAATTCGCCCGCCGCTTGCAGGTAGGCAGCCCGGTCGCCTTGTTCCGTCGACTGGCGCAAAGCGGTCTTGAGTTGATGCTGTTCGTCTACAGCGCTGGCAGCGTGCAGATTTTCACCGGCCAACTGACCGGCCTGCAGGCGCAGGGTGAAAAACTGGTATTCGATATGCCTGCCACGGCGCTTGCCGCTGCAACCTGTTTCAGCATCCAGGAGGCGCCCGACGCGCAAACCTGGCGGGTGCACAAACCCAATGAGCAGGGCGGCGTTACCAGTCTTGAGCTGTTCGATGCCGAGCAGCGCCTGATCGTCCAGGTATTTGCCCGCCGTCCAGCCGGTGAGCCGGAGCAACAGGCCTGGCGCCAGTGGCTGGACGCGCTGGAGGTGGCTGGATGAGAGCGCTCTATCTGGCCCTGTGTGTGCTGCTGGGCAGCACGGGAGCACGCGCTGCCGACACGCTGGTGATCGGCAACGACCTGGCGGAAATTGTCGAGCGGCTGGATGCTGCCTCGCGCCTGGTCGGTCGTGACGACTCCAGTCGTTACCCGGCCGAGATTGCGCGCCTGCCGTCGGTGGGCTATTTGCGGCAACTGTCGGCCGAGGGCATGCTCGCCCTGAAGCCCCGGCGAGTGTTGATCAGTGATGCGGCGCGGCCGGCCATTGTCCTGCAGCAATTGCGCGGCGTGGGCCTTGAGGTGATCAGCGTCGCACGTGGCAAGGGCATCGGCGACATCGAGGCGAAAATCCACACGGTCGCCGAGGCGATGGACAGGCGTAGGCAAAGCCCGGCGTTGATCGAGGAGCAGCGGCGCCTGATCGAGGCGCTCGGCAAGCAACCACCGCTCAAGGGCCCCAAGGCACTGTACCTCTTCAACCGTGCCGGCATGACGCCCCTGGTGATGGGGCGTGGAACCGAGGCGAACGCGGTGCTGGAGCAGGCCGGGATCGAGAACAGCGCGACCTTCGATGCCTACAAGCAGGTGGCGGCCGAAGCCATGGTCTCGCTGGCGCCCGATTTCGTCATCATCAGCCAGGCCGGACTGCAGGCGCTGGGCGGCGAAGACAGCCTGTGGAAGCTCGGTGGGCTTGCCCATACCCCGGCTGGCCAGCATCGCCGGCTGGTGCTGATCGATGACCAGGCGCTGCTGAGCCTTGGGCCGCGCACGGTCCAGGCGATGCTGCAGCTGCGCCGGGATGCCGGAGCCTTGTTTCCATGACCGGCTCCCGTACGACCTCACTACAGACCCTGTCGATGATGCTGGCGGGGCTGTGTCTGTTGCTCACGGCCTGTTCGCTGGTGGGCAGTATCGGCCTGTCGCCGAGCATATTCCTCGGAGTGGCGCCCGCGCCGCTGGAGTGGCAGGTGTGGAGCGAAGTGCGCCTGCCGCGCCTGCTGCTGGCGGTGCTGGTGGGCTCCACCCTGGCGGCCGGCGGCACGGCCATGCAGGGGCTGTTTCGCAATCCGCTGGCCGACCCGACCCTGCTCGGCCAGGCCAGTGGCGCCGGGCTTGCGGTATCGATCTGGGTGGTGCTGGTCAATGGCCGGCTGCCGGGATTCGAGCTGTACGGTCAGTTTGTGGCGGGCTTTGTCGGGGCCTTGCTGGTGACCCTGGTGATCTTTCGTATCGGACGGGGCAGTCAGGGGCGCGAGTCGACCATCACCTTGCTGCTGGCGGGGCTGGTGATCAATACCCTGACCGGCGCGGTGGGCGGGATCCTTGCGTATATCGCCAGTGAAGAGCAGCTGCGCCAGTTGAGCCTGTGGGGCATGGGCAGCCTGAGCAGCGCGCAATGGACGACCCTGAGCGTCGCCTGTGTGGTGCTGCCGCCGGCGTTGTGGGTGCTGTCGCGCTGTGCGGCGGACCTTGACCTGTTCCAGTTGGGCGAAGTGTCTGCCCATGCGGCGGGCCTGGACAGCGATCGGCTCAAGAGTCGCGTGGTGCTGGCATCGTCGCTGGGGGTGGGGCTGTGTGTGGCCCTGACCGGGATCATCGGCTTCATCGGCCTGCTGGTGCCGCACTGCCTGCGCCTGTATTTCGGTCCCGGACATCGCTTGTTGATCCCGGCCTCGATGCTCTGCGGGGCCATTCTCTTGTTGCTCGCCGATACCCTGGCCAGGAGCCTGACCAGCCCTGCCGAGATTCCGGTGGGGTTGGTGACCAGCGTGATCGGTGGGCCTTACTTCTTATGGTTGCTGCTTGGGCGCAAAGTGCGGGAGTTCTGAGATGCTTGAACTGATCAAAGCCAGCCTGGAGCAGCCGTTCGCGCTGGCGCCGTTGAGTGAATATATAAAGGAAGGCCAGTTGCTCGGCCTGATCGGGCCCAACGGTGCCGGCAAAAGTACCTTGCTGTCGCTGATTTCCGGTTACACCCGGCCCGATAGTGGCGAGGTGCGCTTGCAGGGGCGGTCGCTGGTCGACTATGCCCCCCGGCAACTGGCGCGCAGGCGCGCCCTGGTGACCCAGCAGATGGACAGCGTGTTCGACTGGCAGGTACAGGAATTCATCCAGTTAGGGCAGCAGCACCCTGGTGAACCTTGTCCGGGCGTGGTCGATGCGCTGGACATCGGTCACTTGCTGCAGCGTGGGGTGTTGTCGTTGTCGGGAGGTGAACTGCAGCGGGTGACCATTGCCCGGGCGATGAACCAGCTGGCGATCAGTCCCCAGGCTGATGTGGCTAACGAGGGCGAGGGGCGTCTGCTGTTGCTCGATGAACCGACCAGCGCCCTGGATATCGGCCAGCAGCAGAACCTGATGCGGGTCCTGCGGTTGCTGGCCCGCTCACCTCGGGTCGCGGTGGTCTGTGTGCTGCATGACCTTAATCTGGCGGCACGCTATTGCGATCGCTTGTGGCTGCTGGAGCGGGGGCGGTTATGTGCCAGCGGTACACCCGAGCAGGTGCTCAGTGAGGCGCGGATCGCCCAGGTGTTCGGCGCCCAGGTCAAGGTCGAGGCGAAGGCCGGGCAGGGGGTGCGTATCGAGCTGGCGTCATGAGCGGCGCTCAGCGCGCCGTCAGGGTGACCCAGTAGCGGGAGCGGCGCTGCACCCGGACCGGCAGGGCGTGGGTCAGGGCCTCGAGTACCGCGTCGCTGTCGGCCAGGGGGTAGACGCCGGAAATGCGCAGGTCGGCGACCTCTTCGGCGCAGCGCAGCAGGCCGGGGCGATAGCGGGCCAATTGGCGGGTGAAGGCGTCCAGGCGCATACCCTGGGCCACCAGCAGGCCCTGGGTCCAGGCGGGTTCTGCGCCGGCAAGGGAGTGCAGGTCGGCATGCCGGCTGTCGAAGCGGCTGCGCTCTCCCGGTTTCAGGCGCAGGGTGCCCTGGGGGGCGTGGAGCGGTTGCAGCACTACAACGCCATCGAACAGTGACACCTCGGTGCTGCCTGCCAGCAGTTCGACCACAAACCGGGTGCCCAATGCGCGTACGCTGCCCTGAGGCGTTTCAACGCTCAAGGGGGCGGCCGCATAGCGCGGAGCGTGACCGCTGTCGACCAGCAGGCGACCGCTGTTCAACTGCAGGCGCCGTTGCTCCGGGCCCAGATGCACCACCACTTCAGTGTCGGCATCCAGGGTCAGCTGGCTGCCATCGTCAAGGGCGATGGTGCGCGGCGCGCTGGCGCCATTGCTGTAGGTCAGGGCGCTGCCGGACGTGCTGCGATACAGCAACTGCCCGGCGCAGCCGAACAGGCCGAGCACGGCCAGGGCCTTGACCGCACGGCGGCGACTGGTGTCCGGCCGCTTGCTAAGGCTCTGGTAACCGGCACGTGGCTCCAGCCCCGCCAGGCGCTTGCGCAGGGCCTGGATATGCAGCCAGGCCCGCTCGTTGTCGGGGTCGGCGTTGCGCCAGCGGGTGAGCGCCTGCTCCTGGTCGGGGGGCAGGGGGCCTTCCATGGTTTCGGTCAGCCACTGGGCTGCTTCGCGGGTGGTGCGGGCGTTGAAGGGGGCGGTCATGGCAGCTGGGCAAAAAAGCAGTGTTGATTGGCGCGCACCAGGTACAGCTTCACCGAGCGAGTGCTGACCTGCAGGCGCTCGGCGATTTCGGCGATTTTCAGGCCCTGCAGGTGCGACAACAGGAACGCCTCGCGTACCTTGCTCGGTAGTGCATCGAGCATGCGGTCGAGCAGCGTCAGGGCTTCGAGGGCCAGGATGCGCACTTCCGGCGAGGGTTCCAGCGCCTCGGGCAGCAGGGCCAGGGCTTCCAGGTAGGCTTGCTCGACCAGGCGGCGGCGGTAGACGTTGGCCATCAGGCGGCGGGCGACCGTGGACAGGAACGAGCGCGGTTCGCGGATCTGGAACAGGTCTTTGCTGGTGAGAATGCTAAGGAAGGTGTCCTGGGCGATATCGGCCGCATGCTCCGGGCAACCGATGCGCTGGCGCAACCAGCGGTGTAGCCAGTGATGGTGATCCTGGTAGAGCGTTTGCAGGCAGGTGTTGGCCGGGGTAGGGCTGGAGTGCATGTGAGGGTTGCGCCGGTGTGAAGCAAAATGATGGCGCAGTATAACGATACTCATTACCTAATGATAATTAATTGTGTTTGGCGTATCGCTGGCGTGCGCTCCGGCGGGCTGGTGACAAAGGGGCAAAAGCTGATAGATTTCAGCCGGTTGAGGCCGTAATCAACGGCAGATGCAATGAGGACCGCGTCATGATTTCCAAAGAACGCCAGGACAGCGCGCTGCAGCGCTTTGCCGAGGCCAATCCGCAGCTGCTTGAAGAGATTGCCGGGCTCAGTGCCCAGGAGCAGCACCAGCAGATCGAATGGGCGTTCGAGGATGCCGCGCAGGAGCAGGGTCTTGAACCCTGGGAACTGACCCTGCAACTGATCGCCGGATCCGATGAGGAACTCAGGGCCATGCGCCTGGAAGTGCACCGGGATGTGGCCGAGGCACTGGGCATGGACTGGGACGAGTATTGCAGTTTCAACGAAATCGACGATTCGGCACCCTGAGTGCCGAGGACCTGCGCTGTAGTGTTTTGACAAGAATTTCTGGCTGCCCAGCGCCTGCTCGGTCCTCTTGCAAAGAGGGCGTCCAGGCCTTGGGTGGCGGGTCTTGAGCGCCCTTGGGCAAGGTTTTTGCCGGGGGCTTTGAATGAAATGGACCGGCGTACTTTCCCGTCGTCCTGAACGGGGTGACTTCTGGCCTGTGAGCCACTAGAATGCTTGCCCTTGATTCTGGAGTCGGGTATCGCCGGCTAACGTCTGTGCAACGAGGAATATCCATGCAAGTTTCTGTTGAAAATACTTCTGCTCTCGAGCGTCGCATGACCATCGCCGTTCCGGCAGAGCGCGTCGAGACCGAAGTCAACAAGCGTCTGCAACAGACTGCCCGTCGCGCCAAGGTTCCAGGCTTCCGCCCTGGCAAGGTGCCGATGAGCGTGATCCGTCAGCGTTATGAAGATGCCGCCCGTCAGGAAGCCTTCGGTGACCTGGTCCAGGCTTCCTTCTACGAAGCTGTGGTCGAGCAGAAGCTGAACCCGGCTGGCGCACCTGCCGTCGAGCCAAAGTCCTTCGAAAAGGGCAAGGACCTGGAATACGTCGCAGTTTTCGAAGTGTTCCCTGAGTTCACCGTTGCCGGTTTCGACTCGATCGCCGTCGAGCGCCTGAGCGCCGAAGTGGCAGACGCCGATCTGGACAACATGCTGGAAGTGCTGCGCAAGCAGAACGTCCGTTTCGAAGCCGCCGAGCGCGCTGCCCAGAACGAAGACCAGCTGAACATCGATTTCGTCGGCAAGATCGACGGCGAAGCCTTCGCTGGCGGTTCGGCCAAGGGCACCCAGCTGGTACTGGGCTCCGGTCGCATGATCCCGGGCTTCGAAGAAGGCCTGGTCGGCGCCAAGGCCGGTGAAGAGCGCGTCCTGAACCTGGCATTCCCAGAGGATTACCAGAACCTGGACCTGGCCGGTAAAACCGCCGAGTTCACCGTTACCGTCAACAGCGTTTCCGAGCCTAAGCTGCCTGAGCTGAACGAAGAGTTCTTTGCCCAGTTCGGCATCAAGGAAAGCGGCGTCGACGGCTTCCGCGCCGAAGTTCGCAAGAACATGGAGCGTGAACTGCGCCAGGCCATCAAGACCAAGGTCAAGAACCAGGTAATGGACGGCCTGCTGGCTGCCAACCCGATCGAAGTGCCAAAAGCCCTGCTGGAAAACGAAGTGAACCGCCTGCGCGTTCAAGCCGTTCAACAGTTCGGTGGCAACATCAAGCCTGAGCAACTGCCGGCCGAGCTGTTCGAAGAGCAAGCCAAGCGTCGCGTCGTACTGGGCCTGATCGTCGCCGAAGTGGTCAAGCAGAACGACCTGAAGCCGGACGAAGCTCGCGTTCGTGAAATGATCCAGGAAATGGCTTCGGCCTACCAGGAGCCTGAGCAGGTCGTAGCCTGGTACTACAAGAACGACCAGCAGCTGAACGAAGTTCGTTCGGTTGTGCTGGAAGAACAAGTTGTGGATACTGTTCTGCAGAAAGCTACTGTGACCGATAAATCGGTCTCGTACGAAGAAGCTGTCAAGCCAGCACAGGCTCCTGCCGCTGACTGATTTCCTTCTCTCGTAGGAAAACACCACAAGCCAGCCTTCGAGCTGGCTTGTGCGTATTCAAGACATGACTATTTGGGAGTGAGTGCAGGACATGTCCCGCAATTCTTATTATCAGCAGAGCTCTGACATCCAGGCCGCAGGCGGTCTGGTCCCGATGGTTATCGAGCAATCCGCTCGTGGCGAACGCGCCTACGACATCTACTCGCGCCTGTTGAAGGAGCGGGTGATCTTCCTGGTCGGCCCGGTAGAGGACTACATGGCCAACCTGATCGCGGCGCAGTTGCTGTTCCTTGAAGCGGAAAACCCGGACAAGGATATCCATCTCTACATCAACTCGCCGGGCGGTTCGGTGACTGCGGGCATGTCGATCTACGACACCATGCAGTTCATCAAGCCGGACGTCTCCACCACCTGCATCGGCCAGGCCTGCTCCATGGGTGCCTTCCTGCTCGCTGCCGGCGCCAAGGGCAAGCGTCACTGCCTGCCGAACTCGCGGGTGATGATTCACCAGCCACTGGGCGGCTTCCAGGGCCAGGCGACGGACATCGAGATCCACGCCAAGGAAATCCTCTCCATCAAGTCGCGCCTGAACGAGCTCCTGGCCTACCACACCGGCCAGGACCTGGAAACCATCAAGCGTGACACCGAACGCGACAACTTCATGAGCGCACAACGTGCCGCCGAGTATGGCCTGATCGACTCGGTACACGAAAAGCGTCAAATGGCTGTCTGACAAGGCGCCAAAGCAGGTGGTCGGGCCGTCCCGCCACCTGCGGACTTGAAAAAGCCCGCAATTGCCTTCATCTTGTGTTGCAAGCCTACCGGATTGGATCGATCGAATGACTGACACCCGTAACGGCGAGGACAACGGCAAATTGCTCTATTGCTCCTTCTGCGGCAAAAGCCAGCACGAAGTGCGCAAGTTGATTGCCGGCCCCTCGGTATTTATCTGCGACGAGTGCGTCGACCTGTGCAACGACATCATCCGTGAGGAGGTGCAGGAAGCCCAGGCCGAGAGCAGCGCGCATAAACTGCCTTCGCCGAAAGAAATCAGCACCATCCTGGACCAGTACGTCATTGGTCAGGAGCGTGCGAAAAAGGTACTGGCCGTAGCGGTGTACAACCACTACAAGCGCCTGAACCAACGCGACAAGAAGAACGACGACGTCGAACTCGGCAAGAGTAACATCCTGCTGATCGGTCCGACGGGCTCGGGCAAGACCCTGCTCGCCGAAACCCTGGCGCGTCTGTTGAATGTACCGTTCACCATCGCCGATGCCACCACCCTGACCGAAGCCGGTTATGTCGGTGAAGACGTCGAGAACATCATTCAGAAACTGCTGCAAAAGTGCGACTACGACGTGGAAAAGGCCCAGATGGGCATTGTCTACATCGACGAGATCGACAAGATTTCGCGCAAGTCGGACAACCCGTCCATCACCCGCGACGTTTCGGGCGAGGGCGTGCAGCAGGCGCTGCTCAAGCTGATCGAAGGCACGGTTGCCTCGGTACCGCCGCAAGGTGGCCGCAAGCACCCGCAGCAGGAGTTCCTGCAGGTCGATACGCGCAATATCCTGTTCATCTGTGGCGGTGCGTTCTCGGGCCTGGAAAAGGTCATCCAGAACCGTTCCACCCGCGGCGGCATCGGCTTTGGCGCCGAAGTTCGCAGCAAGCAGGAAGGCAAGAAGGTTGGCGAGTCGCTGCGTGAGGTCGAGCCTGACGATCTGGTCAAGTTCGGCCTGATCCCGGAATTCGTCGGCCGCCTGCCGGTACTGGCGACCCTCGACGAGCTCGACGAAGCTGCCTTGATGCAGATCCTCACCGAGCCGAAGAACGCCCTGACCAAGCAGTACGCCAAGCTGTTCGAGATGGAAGGTGTGGACCTGGAGTTCCGCAGCGATGCGCTCAAGTCCGTGGCCCGCAAGGCCCTGGAGCGCAAGACTGGTGCCCGTGGCTTGCGCTCGATCCTCGAAGGCATCCTGCTCGACACCATGTACGAGATTCCTTCGCAGAAGGATGTCAGCAAGGTGGTGATCGACGAGAGCGTCATCGAAGGCTCTTCGCAGCCGCTGCTGATCTACGAGAACAGCGAGCCGCAAGCCAAAGCTGCACCTGACGTCTGAGTCGACAAACGGCTCGAAATTGCAAGGGGCCTTCGGGCCCCTTTGCTTTTGCTGTCGTAGCGCTTGTTTTTTTGTAAGCCTGCCCCCACATTAAACCAACGCACATATTCCACCGGTTTCCGGCCATAAGGCCGCTGTAGAGGCGAAATCATGAAGACCACCCTCGACTTGCCTCTTTTGCCATTGCGCGATGTCGTCGTCTATCCGCACATGGTTATCCCACTGTTCGTGGGGCGCGAGAAGTCCATCGAAGCCCTTGAGGCCGCCATGGCAGGCGAGAAGCAGATCCTCCTGCTGGCCCAGAAGAACCCCGCTGACGACGATCCGGGCGAAGACGCCCTGTACCGCGTCGGTACCATTGCCACCGTCCTGCAGCTGTTGAAACTGCCTGATGGCACCGTCAAGGTGCTGGTCGAGGGCGAGCAGCGTGGTGCAGTCGAGCGTTTCAACGAAGTTGACGGCCACATCCGCGCCGAGGTTTCGCTGATCGAAGAGTCCCAGACCGCCGAGCGCGAGTCTGAAGTCTTCGTTCGTAGCTTGTTGTCACAATTTGAACAATACGTTCAGCTGGGCAAAAAAGTCCCGGCTGAAGTCCTGTCGTCGCTCAACAGCATCGACGAGCCCGGGCGCCTGGTCGACACCATGGCCGCGCATATGGCCCTGAAGATCGAGCAGAAGCAGGAAATCCTCGAGATCCTCGACCTGGGCGCTCGTGTCGAGCACGTCATGGCTCTGCTGGATGCCGAGATCGACCTGCTGCAGGTCGAGAAGCGCATCCGCGGCCGGGTCAAGAAGCAGATGGAGCGCAGCCAGCGCGAGTACTACCTGAATGAGCAGATGAAGGCCATTCAGAAGGAGCTGGGCGACAGCGAAGAAGGCCACAACGAAGTCGAAGAGCTGAAGAAGCGCCTCGACGCCGCCGGCCTGCCGAAAGATGCCTATGCCAAGGCCCAGGCCGAGCTGAACAAGCTCAAGCAGATGTCGCCGATGTCCGCCGAAGCCACCGTGGTGCGCTCCTATCTGGACTGGCTGGTGCAGGTGCCGTGGAAGGCGCAGAGCAAGGTGCGCCTGGATCTGGCCAAGGCCGAAGAGATCCTCGACGCCGACCACTACGGCCTGGAAGAGGTCAAGGAACGTATCCTCGAGTACCTCGCGGTGCAAAAGCGGGTCAAGAAGATCCGCGGCCCTGTGCTGTGCCTGGTTGGTCCACCGGGCGTGGGCAAGACCTCCCTGGCCGAATCGATCGCCAGCGCCACCAACCGCAAGTTCGTGCGCATGGCCCTGGGTGGCGTGCGTGACGAGGCCGAGATCCGTGGTCACCGCCGTACCTACATTGGTTCGATGCCAGGTCGCCTGATCCAGAAAATGACCAAGGTGGGCGTGCGCAACCCGCTGTTCCTGCTCGATGAAATCGACAAGATGGGCAGCGACATGCGTGGTGACCCGGCCTCGGCATTGCTCGAGGTCCTCGATCCGGAGCAGAACCACAACTTCAACGATCACTACCTGGAAGTCGACTACGACCTTTCCGATGTGATGTTCCTCTGCACCTCCAACTCGATGAACATCCCGCCGGCGCTGCTGGACCGGATGGAAGTCATCCGTCTGCCGGGCTACACCGAAGACGAGAAGATCAACATCGCGGTCAAGTACCTGACGCCCAAGCAGATCAAGGCCAACGGCCTGAAGAAGGGCGAGTTGGAAGTCGACGTCACGGCCATCCGCGACATCATCCGCTACTACACCCGTGAAGCGGGTGTGCGGGGCCTGGAGCGGCAGATCGCCAAGGTGTGCCGCAAGGTGGTCAAGGAACACGCCGGTCTCAAGCAGGTGGCCGTCAAGGTCACTGGCGAGCAGCTGGAGCACTTCCTCGGGGTGCGCAAGTTCCGTTATGGCCTGGCCGAACAGCAGGACCAGGTCGGTCAGGTTACAGGCCTGGCCTGGACCCAGGTGGGCGGCGAGCTGTTGACCATCGAGGCCGCGGTGATTCCGGGCAAGGGGCAACTGATCAAGACCGGCTCTCTGGGCGATGTGATGGTCGAGTCGATCACCGCGGCGCAAACCGTGGTACGCAGCCGTGCGAAGAGCCTGGGTATCCCGGCCGACTTCCACGAGAAGCGCGACACCCACATCCACATGCCTGAAGGCGCAACGCCCAAGGATGGTCCAAGTGCCGGTATCGGCATGTGCACCGCCCTGGTTTCGGCGCTGACGCAGATTCCGGTGCGTGCCGATGTGGCCATGACCGGTGAAATCACCCTGCGTGGCCAGGTACTGGCCATTGGTGGACTTAAAGAGAAACTGCTGGCGGCTCACCGCGGCGGGATCAAGACCGTAATCATTCCAGAAGAGAACGTACGCGATCTGAAGGAAATTCCTGAAAATATTAAGCAGGATCTACAGATTAAACCGGTCAAATGGATTGACGAAGTCCTCCAAATTGCGCTGCAATACGCCCCGGAGCCCTTGCCAGATGTGGCTCCCGAGATTGTCGCCAAGGATGAAAAGCGCGACAGCGATTCCAAGGAAAGAATCAGCACGCATTAGTACGTATTTGGCTGGGGGGCTTTCTTGACAGTTTTTTCGGGCCCTTGTTATAAAGCGGCACCTAAGTGTCAACAGGCCACCCAGCGCTCGTTTTGCTTTTCATTACATACTTAGAAACAAACTCAATAGAGATATAAGGGGACTTAGAGTGAACAAGTCGGAACTGATTGACGCTATCGCCGCATCTGCTGACATCCCGAAAGCTGTAGCTGGCCGTGCGCTGGACGCAGTAATCGAATCCGTCACCGGCGCCCTGAAGCAAGGTGACTCCGTGGTACTGGTAGGTTTCGGTACCTTCTCCGTAACCGATCGCCCAGCTCGCACCGGCCGCAACCCGCAAACCGGCAAGACTCTGGAAATCCCTGCTGCCAAGAAGCCAGGCTTCAAGGCTGGCAAGGCACTGAAAGAAGCCGTCAACTAAGTCGCTTCCTTCAGGCTAACGCCTAACCGGGCCAGGCTCATGCCTGGCTTGGCTGCTGAACCTCGGGAAGCCTTGTAAAGCAACCTGGGGTTTGGCCGGTTACGAGAAGGCGCATCCTCGGATGCGCCTTTCTTCTATCAGGACTCTACCCACGCTCCACGGTTGTTTCATTCAGTACAACCGTTTCTGGGGGACGCATGCTGCAGAATATCAGGGACAATTCACAAGGTTGGATTGCCAAGACCATCATCGGTGTCATCGTAGCCTTGATGGCACTGACCGGCTTCGATGCCATCTTCCAGGCCACCACCCACAGCACGGATGCTGCCAAGGTCAATGGTGACACCATTAGCCAGAACGAGCTGAGCCAGGCCGTCGACATGCAACGTCGGCAGCTGATGCAACAGCTGGGCAAGGATTTCGATCCTTCGCTGCTCAACGAGAACATGCTGCGTGAAGCAGCCCTCAAGGGCTTGATCGACCGCAAGTTGCTGCTCCAGGGTGCCGAAGACGCCAAGTTCTCCTTCTCCGAAGCCGCGCTGGATCAGGTGATCCTGCAGACGCCGGAGTTCCAGGTCGATGGCAAGTTCAGCCCGGAGCGCTTTGACCAGGTCATTCGCCAGATGGGCTACGGCCGTCTGCAATTCCGTCAGATGCTGGCGGAAGAAATGCTCATCGGACAACTGCGCGCCGGCCTGGCTGGCAGTGGCTTCGTCACCGACGAGCAGGTCAACGCCTTCGCACGCCTGGAAAAACAGACCCGCGATTTCGCTTCGCTGACCTTCAAGGCCGATCCGGCTGCGGCCAAGGTTACCGACGAGCAGATCAAGGCGCACTACGACGAGCACGCCAAGGAGTTCATGAGCCCCGACCAGGTGGTCATCGACTACATCGAGCTCAAGAAGTCGGCGTTCTTCGATCAGGTCAACGTCAACGACGACGCGCTCAAGGCCCTGTACGAGAAGGAAGTCGCCAACCTGGCCGAGCAGCGCCACGCTGCGCACATCCTCATCGAAGTCAACGACAAGGTGGACGAGGCCCAGGCCAAGGCGCGCATCGAAGAAGTCCAGCAACGCCTGGCCAAGGGTGAAGACTTTGCCAAGCTGGCCAAGGAATTTTCCCAGGACCCGGGCTCTGCCAACAATGGCGGTGACCTCGGGTTTGCCGGCCAGGGTGTCTACGATCCGGCCTTTGAAGAGGCGCTGTACGCGCTGAACAAGGACCAGGTCTCGGCACCGGTGCGCACCGAGTACGGCTTCCATTTGATCAAGCTGCTGGACGTCCAGGCGCCCGAGAAGCCGAGCTTCGCCAGCCTGAAGGACAAGCTGACCCGCGAGCTCAAGACCCAGCAGGTCGAACAACGTTTCGTCGAAGTCACCAAGCAGCTTGAAGACGCGGCGTTCGAAGCCTCCGACCTGGCCCAGCCGGCCCAGGACCTGGGCCTGAAGGTGCAGACCTCCGCGGCCTTCGGTCGTGAGGGTGGCGAAGGCATCACTGCCAATCGCGCCGTCATCCAGGCGGCCTACAGCACTGAAGTGCTGGAAGAGGGCTCCAACAGCCCGGCCATCGAGCTGGATCCGGAGACCATCGTGGTCCTGCGCGTCAAGGAGCACCGCAAGCCGGAGCAACTGGGTCTGGATGTGGTCAGCGACAGCATCCGCCAGCACCTGGCCAAGGAGCAGGCAACCGCTGCGCTGAAAACCAAGGCTGACGCACTGATTGCCGGTTTGCGCGATGGCAGCATCCCGCTGGCCGCCAGCCAGGATGGTCAGAGCTGGAAGGTCCAGGAAGCGGCGTCGCGGGTTCAGGAAGGCATCGACCCGGTCGAGCTGCAGGCCCTGTTCCGCATGGCCAAGCCTGAAGCCAAGGACAAGCCGGTGTACGGTAGCGTGACCCTCAATGACGGCAGCCTGGTGGTATTGCGTCTGAACGGCGTCAACGAAGGTACTGCGGCCACTGAAGAAGAGAAGGCGGCCTACCGTCGCTTCCTCGCTTCCCGCGCTGGCCAGCAGGACTTCGCGGCTTACCGCAAGCAGCTGGAAACCAAGGCGGATATCACTCGCTACTAAGTGATGCCGCAAAAAAAGCCCCGCCAGTGCGGGGCTTTTTTGTTTCTCTGGGAGCGGCGGTGCGACGACTCGACTTGCCCCGCGATTGCAGTGAGTCAGTTATATCGCATCGCGGGGCAAGCCCGCTCCCACCGGTGCCAGGAAGGCGGCCTCCAGCAGTTGTCGGGTGTAGGTGTGCTGCGGTGCGGCGAAAATATCCTCGGCCCGGCCTTGCTCCACCACCTTGCCCTGCTTGACCACCATCAACTGATGGCTCAGCGCCTTGACCACCGCCAGGTCATGGCTGATGAACAGGTAGGTCAGGTTGTACTTGCTCTGCAGTGAGCGCAGCAATTCGACCACCTGGCGCTGCACGGTACGGTCCAGGGCCGAGGTCGGTTCGTCCAGCAGGATCAAGGCAGGCTTGAGCACCAGGGCCCGGGCAATGGCGATGCGCTGGCGCTGGCCGCCGGAAAACTCATGGGGATAGCGGTGGCGCGCCTGCGGGTCCAGGCCTACCTCATGCAGGGCGGCGATAATGGCCTGCTCCTGTTCTGCCGGGGTGCCGATGCGGTGAATGCGCAGCCCCTCGCCGACGATGTCGCTGACGCACATGCGCGGGCTCAGGCTGCCGAACGGGTCCTGGAACACCACCTGCATCTGCCGGCGCAGTGGCCGCACTTGCTGCTGGTTCAGGCCGTCGAGGGCCGTGCCCTGGAAGCGGATGGCGCCCTGGCTGCCGAGCAGGCGCAGGATGGCCAGGCCCAGGGTGGACTTGCCCGAACCGCTTTCGCCGACGATGCCCAGGGTCTGGCCCTGGGGCAGGCTGAAGTTGATGCCGTCCACCGCCTTGACGTGATCGACGGTGCGCCGCAACAGGCCCTTCTTGATCGGGAACCATACCCGCAGGTCCTCAACCTCCAGCATCGGCTTGCCCGCCGGGTTGGCGGCCGGGCCGCCGCTGGGCTCGGCGCCGAGCAGCATCTGCGTGTAGGGGTGGGTGGGGTGCTGGAACAAGGTGGTGCACTCGGCCTGCTCGACGATGCAGCCGCGCTGCATCACGCAGACGCGATGGGCGATGCGCCTGACCAGGTTGAGGTCGTGGCTGATCAGCAGCAAGGCCATGCCCAGGCGCGCCTGCAGCGATTTGAGCAGCTCGAGGATCTTCAGCTGCACGGTGACGTCCAGGGCCGTGGTCGGCTCGTCGGCGATCAGCAGCTCGGGTTCGTTGGCCAGGGCCATGGCGATCATCACCCGCTGGCGCTGGCCGCCTGAGAGCTCGTGTGGCAGCGCCTTGAGGCGTTTTTGTGGCTCGGGTATGCCGACCAGCTCCAGCAGCTCCAGGGTGCGCTCTGTGGCCGCCTTGCCGCGCAGGCCCTTGTGCAGCAGGAGGATCTCGTTGATCTGCTTCTCGATGCTGTGCAGCGGATTGAGCGAAGTCATCGGCTCCTGGAAGATCATCGCGATGCGGTTGCCGCGGATCTGGCGCATCTGCTTTTCATCCTGGGTCAGCAGGTCGCGCCCTTCATAGCGGATGCTGCCGGATGGGTGGCGGGCCAGGGGGTAGGGCAGCAGGCGCAGGATCGAGTGGGCGGTGACCGATTTACCCGAACCGGATTCGCCCACCAGGGCCAGGGTCTCGCCACGGCGGATGTCGAAGCTGATGCCTTCGACCACGCGCTGGGTCTGCTCGCCGGTGACGAACTCCACGGCCAGGTCGCGCACTTCGATCAAGGTTTCGTTGCTCATGTCATTTCCTCGGGTCGAAGGCATCGCGGGCGGATTCGCCGATGAACACCAGCAGGCTGAGCATCAGCGCCAGCACGGCAAAGGCGCTCATGCCGAGCCAGGGGGCCTGCAGGTTGGATTTGCCCTGCGCCACCAACTCGCCCAGGGACGGCGCGCCCGGCGGCAGGCCGAAACCGAGGAAGTCCAGGGCAGTCAGGGTGCCGATGGCGCCGGTGAGAATGAACGGCATGAAGGTCATGGTCGAAATCATCGCGTTGGGCAGGATATGCCGGAACATGATCGGTCCGTCCTGCATGCCCAGGGCTCGTGCCGCCCTCACATACTCGAGGTTGCGCCCGCGCAGGAACTCGGCGCGTACCACGTCCACCAGGCTCATCCAGGAGAACAGCAGCATGATCCCCAGCAACCACCAGAAGTTGGGCTGCACGAAACTGGCCAGGATGATCAGCAGGTAGAGCACCGGCAGGCCCGACCAGATCTCCAGGAAGCGCTGCCCGGCAAGGTCCACCCAGCCGCCGTAGAAGCCCTGCAGGGCGCCGGCGATGACGCCGATGATCGAACTGAGCACGGTCAGGGTCAGGGCGAACAGCACCGAAATGCGAAAGCCGTAGATGACCCGGGCCAGCACGTCACGGCCCTGGTCGTCGGTGCCCAGCCAGTTTTGCGTCGAGGGCGGCGCAGGCGCGGGCACCTTGAGATCGTAATTGATGCTCTGGTAGCTGAACGGGATCGGCGCCCACAGCACCCAGCTGTCCTTGGCGGCCAGCAGTTCGCGGATGTACGGGCTCTTGTAGTTGGCTTCCAGGGGAAACTCGCCGCCGAAGGTGGTTTCCGGATAACGCTTGAACGCCGGGAAGTACCATTGGCTGTCATAGCGCACGGCCAGCGGCTTGTCGTTGGCAATCAGCTCGGCGCCCAGGCTCAGGCCGAACAGGATCAGGAACAGCCACAGCGACCACCAGCCGCGGCGGTTGGCCTTGAAGCGCTCGAAGCGCCGGCGGTTGAGAGGGGACAGGTTCATCTCAGTGCTCCCGGCTGTCGAAGTCGATGCGTGGGTCGACCAGGGTGTAGGTCAGGTCGCCGATCAGCTTCACCACCAGCCCCAGCAGGGTGAAGATGAACAGGGTGCCGAAGACCACCGGGTAGTCGCGGTTGATGGCCGCTTCGAAACTCATCAGGCCCAGGCCGTCGAGGGAGAAGATCACCTCGATCAACAGGGAGCCGGTGAAGAAGATACCGATGAAGGCCGAGGGAAAGCCGGCGATCACCAGCAGCATGGCATTGCGGAACACGTGGCCATAGAGCACCCGGTTCGGGCTCAGGCCCTTGGCCTTGGCCGTGACCACGTATTGCTTGTTGATTTCGTCGAGGAAGCTGTTCTTGGTCAACAGGGTCATGGTGGCGAAGTTGCCGATCACCAGGGCGGTCACCGGCAGGACCAGGTGCCAGAAGTAGTCGAGGATCTTGCCGGTGGTGCTGAGCTCGTCGAAGTTGTTGGAGGTCAGGCCGCGCAGCGGGAACCAGTCCAGGTAGCTGCCGCCTGCAAACAGCACGATCAGCAGGATGGCGAACAGGAACGCCGGAATCGCATAGCCGATGATGATCGCCGAGCTGGTCCAGACGTCGAAGTGGCTGCCATGGCGGGTGGCTTTGGCAATCCCCAGCGGGATCGACACCAGGTACATGATCAGGGTGCTCCACAGCCCCAGGGAGATCGACACCGGCATTTTCTCGATGATCAGGTCGATGACCTTGGCGTCGCGAAAGAAGCTGTCGCCAAAATCCAGCCGGGCGTAGTTCTTGATCATGATCCACAAGCGTTCCGGCGCCGACTTGTCGAAGCCGTACATCTTTTCGATTTCCTTGATCAGGGCCGGATCCAGGCCCTGGGCGCCGCGGTAGTTGGAGCCGGCCACCGAAACCTCGGCGCCCCCTCCGGCAATACGGCTGGTCGCGCCCTCGAAGCCTTCGAGCTTGGCGATCATCTGCTCCACCGGGCCGCCGGGCGCGGCCTGGATGATGATGAAGTTGATGATCAGGATACCCAGCAGGGTGGGGATGATCAGCAGCAAACGGCGAAAGATATAGGCCAGCATTAGTGCGTCCCTTCTGCCGGTGGTGCGTCAGGCTCAAGCGACACGGCCGGTTCGACATCCGGCTTGATCCACCAGGTATTGATGCCGATGTCGTACTTGGGCGACACCTTCGGGTGGCCGATGTGGTTCCAGTAGGCCACCCGCCAGGTCTTGATGTGCCAGTTGGGGATGACGTAGTAGCCCCACTGCAGCACACGGTCCAGGGCGCGGCAATGCTCGATCAGGCTCTGTCTGGAGCTGGCATTGATCAGGTCTTCGACCAGGCCGTCGATGGCCGGGTCCTTGAGACCGATGAAGTTGCGGCTACCGGGGTTGTCGGCCGCGGCGCTCTGCCAGAATTCGCGCTGCTCGTTGCCGGGCGAGTTGGACTGGGGATAGCCGCCGACCATCATGTCGAAATCCCGCGAGCGCAGGCGGTTGATGTACTGGGAAACATCGACCCGGCGAATCACCAGGTCGATGCCCAGGTCGGCCAGGTTACGCTTGAACGGCAGCAGGACGCGCTCGAACTCGGTCTGGGCCAGGAGGAACTCGATGGATACCGGTTTGCCCTGGGCGTCGACCATCTTGTCGTCGACGATGCGCCAGCCGGCTTCCTGTAACAGCTTGTAGGCTTTGCGCTGCTGTTCGCGGATCATGCCGCTGCCGTCGGTGACCGGGTTGGCGAAGGCCTGGGTGAAGACCTGCTCGGGTATCTTGCCACGCAACGGTTCGAGGATCTTCAGCTCGGCTTCGTCCGGCAGCCCCCGGGCAGCCATTTCCGAGTTTTCGAAGTAGCTGCCGGTGCGGGTGTAGGCACCGTTGAACAGTTGCTTGTTGGTCCATTCGAAATCCAGCAGCAGGCTCAGTGCCTCGCGCACGCGCACGTCCTGGAACAGCGGGCGGCGGATGTTGAAGACGAAGCCCTGCATCCCGGTCGGGTTGCCGTTGGGCAGCTCCTCAAGGATCAGGCGCTTCTGCCGCACGGCCGGCACGTCGTAGGCGGTGGCCCAGCTCTTGGCTGCCGTTTCCAGGCGATAGTCGAACTGACCGGCCTTCAGCGCTTCCAGGGTGACCGAACTGTCGCGGTAGTAGTCGGTGGTCATCACGTCGAAGTTGTAGAGCCCACGGTTGACCGCCAGGTCCTTGCCCCAGTAGTCCTTGACCCGCTCGTAGCGGATCGAGCGCCCGGCCTTGACCTCGGCGACCTTGTACGGGCCGCTGCCCAGCGGGATCTCCAGGTTGCCCTTGGTGAAGTCGCGGGTTTCCCACCAGTGCTTGGGCAACACCGGCAACTGGCCGAGGATCAGCGGCAATTCGCGGTTGTTGTTGTGCTTGAACTTGAACAGCACCCGCAGCGGGTCTTCGGCGATCACTTCGGCAACGTCGGCGTAGTAGCCGCGAAACAGCGGGGCGCCGCTTTTGATCAGGGTATTGAAGGTGAACACCACGTCTTCGGCGTGGATCGGGTGGCCATCATGGAAGCGTGCTTCAGGGCGCAGGTAGAAGCGCACCCAACTGTTGTCCGGGGCCTTTTCGATCTTGCCCGCCACCAGGCCGTACTCGGTGAACGGCTCGTCCAGGCTCTGGGTCATCAGGGTGTCGTAGATCAGGGTGATGTCGTCGGCCGACACACCCTTGTTGATGAACGGGTTGAGGCTGTCGAAGCCGCCGAAGCCGGCCTGGCGGAAGGTGCCGCCCTTGGGGGCGTCGGGGTTGACGTAATCGAAGTGCTTGAAGTCGGACGGGTACTTCGGCGGTTCGTCATACAGGGTCACGGCATGCTGCGGGGCGGCCAGTGCCTGGGTACTCAAACAGGCCAGCAGCAGGAGGCAGGCCTTCAGGCGCAGGCTGGGCAATGACATCATTGGGCGTTCTCCGAAGGCTTTATCCACCAACTGTTCAGCCCCAGTGTGTAGGGCGGCGTGGTGATGAAGGCGAACCGGTTGCGGTAGGCCAGGCGGTGATTGTCCAGGTACCAGTTGGGAATCATGTAGTACTGCCACAACAACACCCGGTCCAGGGCGCGCGCCGCTGCCACTTGTTCTTCGCGGCTCTGGGCTGCAAGCAGGGTGTCGAGCAGGTGATCGACCACCGGGTCTTTCACGCCAGCATAGTTCTTGCTGCCTTTGGTCGAGGCCTGGCTTGAGTGAAAGTACAGCCATTGTTCAAGACCGGGGCTGAGCGTCTGGTTCAGGGTCATCAGAATCATGTCGAAGTCGAACTGGTCCAGGCGTTGTTTGTACTGGGCCCGGTCCACGGTGCGCAAGCGAGCATCGATACCGATGCTGGCCAGATTTTCGACATAGGGTTGCAGGATCCGCTCGAGGTTCGGATTGACCAGCAACAGCTCCAGCTTCAAAGGCTTGCCATGGCTGTCGAGCAGACGCTGGCCATTGAGCTTCCAGCCGGCCTGGGCCAGCAGGTCGAGGGCCTGGCGCAGGGTCTGGCGCTTGATCCCGCGCCCGTCGGTGTGGCTGACCTTGTAGGGTTCGGTGAACAGGGCCGCGGGCAACTGGTCGCGGTAGGGGGCGAGCAACAGCCATTCCTTGCCCACCGGCAGGCCACTGGCGGCGAACTCGCTGTTGGGGTAGTAGCTGCTGGCGCGGCGGTAGGCGCTGCTGAACAGGGCGCGGTTGGTCCACTCGAAGTCCAGCATCAGGCCCAGGGCCTGGCGTACCAGCGCATCCTTGAAGGCCGCCCGGCGGCTGTTCATGAACAGGCCCTGGGTCTGGGTCGGGATCTTGTGTGGAATCTGCACCTTGATCACCTGGCCACGGCGCACGGCCGGAAAGTTGTAGCCAGTGGCCCAGTTCTTGGCCTGGTGCTCGATGTAGATATCGAACTCGCCAGCCTTGAAGGCTTCGAAGGCCACGGCACTGTCGCGGTAGAACTCGAATTCGACGCGGTCGAAGTTGTACTTGCCACGGTTGACCGCCAGGTCCTTGCCCCAGTAGTCCTTGACCCGCTCGAACACCAGGCTGCGCCCAGGTCGTACCTGGGTGATGCGGTAGGGGCCGCTGCCCAGGGGCGGCTCGAAGGTGGTGGCCTTGAAGTCGCGGTCTTTCCAGTAATGCGCCGGCAGCACCGGCATTTCGCCCAGGCGCAGGATCAGCAACGGATTGCCGGCGCGTTTGAACACGAAGCGGATGCGCCGCGGGTTGAGGATGTCGACCCGTTTCACTTCCTGCAGGTTGGTGCGGTAGATCGGATGGCCTTCCTTGAGCAGGGTCCGATAGGAGAACGCGACGTCGCTGGCCGTGATCGGATGGCCGTCATGGAAGCGTGCTTCGGGCCGCAGGTTGAACACCACCCAGCTGCGGTCCTCGCTGTATTCCACGGAGCCGGCGATCAGGCCATAGCTGGAGGTCGGTTCGTCCCCCGACGGGTCGTACTGACCGGTACCGACCATCAGGGTCTCATTGAGCTCGTTCACCCCGTACTGCACGAAGTTGGGGGTGGTGACCGGGCTTGAGCCCTTGAAGGTATAGGGGTTGAGCGTATCGAACGTGCCGAAAGCCATGGCACGCAAGGTGCCGCCCTTGGGCGCTTGCGGATTGACCCAGTCGAAGTGGGTGAATTTGGCTGGGTACTTGAGCGTGCCGAACTGGGCGTAACCGTGGCTTTCGCTGATTGTGGCGCCCGCGGGAAAGCTCAAGGCCAGGCTGAATGACAGCAACAGGAGGGGACGTATCAAGTCGGCGATCCGATCCAGACGGCTTGGGCTTTGTTCCAGCTACAGTAACAGCTTGTATCGGCTGGAAAAAGAGGTCGTCTGGAGGGGGAGGCGGGCTCCGGTCAATGGCCGGAGCCTGGTGCTCAGTGCGGCAGGTAGACGGTCAGGGTCTGGCCTGGCTTGAGGGCGTGGCCACTGCGTGGATTCCAGCGCTTGAGGTGCTGCATTTCGACGTTGAAACGCTTGGCCACCAGGTACAGGGAGTCGCCTTTCTTGACCCGGTACTGGGTGGATTTCTTCTCGTTCTTGCCCGCGACGGGCTGGGTGCTCTGCATGACCAGGGTCTGGCCGGCCTTGAGGCCGTGGCCGGAGAGCTTGTTCCAGCGCTGCAGGTCCTTGACGCTGACCTTGTTGGCCCTGGCGATGCTGGCCAGGCTGTCACCGCGCTTGACTCGGTAGCGGCTGTTGCGGGTGGCGGTCGTGGTTCGTGGTGCGGCTTCGGCCAGGGCTGCCTCGAACACGGCCTTTTTCGGCTGCAGCGAGAGCAGTTCTTCAGGTTTCATGTTCGACAGGCTGTCGGTCAGCAGCTGCGCCTTGGCGGTAGGCACCAGCAGTTGCTTGGGGCCATCGACGGTCATGCGCTTCTTGAACGCCGGGTTGAGCTGGAACAGCTCGTCTTCGTCGATCTCGGCCAGTTCCGCGACCCGGGACAGGTCCAGTCGGTCGTTGATGGCCACGGCCTCGAAGTAGGGTTCGTTGGCGATCGGGTTGAGGTTCACACCATAGGCCTGGGGCGTCATCACCACCTGCGACAGCGCCAGCAGCTTGGGCACGTAGTCGCGGGTTTCCTGGGGCAGCGGCAGGTTCCAGTAGTCGGTCGGCAGGCCGAGCCGCTCGTTGCGCTCGATGGCCCGGCTGACGGTGCCTTCGCCGGCGTTGTAAGCCGCCAGGGCCAGCAGCCAGTCGCCGTTGAACATGTCGTGCAGGCGGGTCAGGTAGTTCAGTGCGGCGTTGGTCGAGGCGGTGATATCGCGACGGCCATCGTAGAACCGGGTCTGGCGCAGGTTGAAGTGGCGACCGGTGGACGGAATGAACTGCCACAGGCCCACGGCATGGGCCCGGGAGTAGGCCATGGGGTTGTAGGCGCTTTCGATTGCCGGCAGCAGGGCCAGCTCCAGCGGCATGTTGCGCTCTTCGAGACGCTCGACGATGTAGTGGATGTACAGGCTGCCACGGTCGCCGGCGGTTTCCAGGAACGAGGGGTTGCTGGCGAACCACAGGCGTTGCTGTTCGATGCGCGGGTTGACCGCCATGTTGTCCTGCAGGGCGAAGCCCTGGCGCATGCGCTCCCAGACGTCCTGGGGCGCCTGCTCGGCTTGCTTGACCGGAACGATCACCGGCTTTTGCTTCATCCGCGCCTGGTAGTTGTGCGCGCGAACGCTCTCGGATTCGTCGAGCTGACGGGTGCTCTGGCAGCCCACCAGGGTGGCGGCCAGGGCCAGCGCACTGGCTTGGGCCAGGCGCGTCAGGGCGACGGAATTGAAGGTTCTGCGGCTGTTGGACGACATTGGCGGGGACAAAGTTCCGGACAAAAATGTCGGGCGATTCTAGAAAGCAGCCCCCCTGGGGTCAACCTTTGAGAACTTTACGGCCCTAGCACGCGCTGTTTAGAACCTGTCCTTCCAAGCCCGCAACCCAGCAAAAACAGCACTGGACGTGGGGTTTATCGGCCCGTTCCGTTCGTCTAATTTTTCTTTAACGGATGTTTCTGCGGTGCGCAAAAAGGGGTTGGTGAGTTTTTCCAGCGCCAGGGTTGATGGCAACGTGATGTGATCTTGCGCCCGCAATCGGGTAACGTCGTCGAAGCGTTGGGCAACATGTTCGTTGTCAGGTTCCACCGCCCTGGCAAAACGCAGGTTGCTCAGGGTGTATTCGTGGGTGCAGTACACCAGGGTCTGGGCGGGCAGGGCGGCCAGGCGCTCGAGGGAATGGTGCATCTGCTCGGGCGTGCCTTCGAACAGGCGGCCGCAGCCTGCCGCGAACAGGGTGTCGCCGCAGAACAGCAGGGGCGTGGGCGCCTTGGGGCAGTAGTAGGCAATGTGCCCCAGGGTGTGTCCAGGCACTGCAATGATCTGGAAATCCAGGCCCAGAACGCGCACGCTATCGTTGTCGTCCAGCGCCAGGTCGCGGCCGGGGATGCGCTCGTGCGCCGGGCCGCAGACCCGCGCGCCGGTGTTTGTCTTGAGCTGCTCGACACCACCGACATGGTCGTGATGGTGGTGGGTGACCAGTATGTCGCTCAGTTGCCAGCCCGGATGCGCGGCGAGCCAGGCCAGTACCGGCGCCGCATCGCCCGGGTCGACCACCGCACAACGCTGGTTGGCAGAATCCTGTAACAACCAGATGTAGTTATCGGTGAAAGCGGGCAGGGCATCGATCTGTATCATGGTGCGATTCGCCAAACGTTGGACATGGGTGCATCTTAGTAGCTATGCGCGCTGTCGAGAACCTTCAAGGGAGACTGCAATGACCGATCAAGCCTTCGCCCAGGCCGATCCGCAGTGGCTGGAGCTGATCAGCCTGGCCCGTGACTGGTTCGCCGGCCCCCTGGGGCAGTTGATGCTGCATGAGGAGCAGCAATTGCTCGAAGAAGAACTGGGGCGCTACTTCGGTGGCTACCTGGTGCATTACGGGCCCTGCGCCGAGCCACCGCCCAAAGCGCCGCGGGTGCAGCGCAACGTGCGCCTGGGGGCACCATTGCCAGGGGTCGAGATCGTCTGCGAAGAGCAGGCCTGGCCGCTGAGCGAGCACGCTGCCGACGTGGTGGTGCTGCAGCATGGCCTGGACTTCAGCCTTTCGCCCCACGGCCTGTTGCGCGAGGCAGCCAGCAGCGTACGCCCGGGCGGTCATTTGCTGATCGTCGGCATCAACCCCTGGAGCAGTTGGGGGGTGCGGCGGGTCTTCGCCCACGACGCCTTGCGCAAGGCGCGCTGCATTTCCCCTTCGCGGGTCGGCGACTGGCTCAACCTGCTGGGCTTTGCGCTGGAGAAACGCCGCTTCGGGTGCTATCGTCCGCCGCTCGCATCCCCCGCCTGGCAACAGCGGCTGGCGGGCTGGGAGCGGATCGCCGGTGGCTGGCAAAGTGCCGGTGGTGGCGTCTACCTGCTGGTGGCGCGCAAGATGGTGGTCGGCCTGCGGCCACTGCGCCTGGAACGGCGCGAGCCGATGGGCAAGTTGCTGCCGCTGCCGATGGCCAAGGTCAACCGGCGTCATTCCGAACCCTGAATCCGGGCCTGCTGGGCGCGGGTATTCTATTGTCGAAAAGGCTGTAAATGAGCGATAGCGTCGAAATCTTCACCGATGGTGCCTGCAAGGGCAATCCCGGCCCGGGCGGCTGGGGTGTGCTGATGGTGTGCAAGGGCGTCGAGAAGGAGTTGTGGGGCGGCGAGCACAACACCACCAACAACCGCATGGAGCTGATGGCCGCGATCAAGGGCCTGGAAGCGCTCAAGCGCGAGTGTGAGGTGCTGCTGGTGACCGACTCCCAGTACGTGATGAAGGGCATCACCGAGTGGATGGTCAACTGGAAGAAACGCGGCTGGAAGACCGCCGCCAAGGAGCCGGTGAAGAACGCCGATCTGTGGCAGTTGCTCGATGAGCAGGTAGGGCGCCACAAGGTGACCTGGAAATGGGTGCGCGGGCATGTCGGTCATCATGGCAACGAGCGCGCCGACCAGCTGGCCAACCGCGGCGTCGAAGAGCTGCGAGGACGCTGAGCCTCACCCCGGCCCTTCGCCCTGAGGTAGAATGGTCGGCTTTCACCCGTCATGCAGTACGCAACAGGAGACCACCGGCGTGGAGCTTCACAACAACAGGTCGGTAGTCCTGGACACCGAAACAACCGGTATGCCGGTCACCGACGGCCACCGCATCATCGAGATCGGCTGTGTCGAACTGATGGGCCGGCGCCTGACCGGGCGGCACTTTCATGTCTACCTGCAACCCGATCGCGAGAGTGATGAAGGCGCCATCGGCGTCCACGGCATCACCGATGCCTTCCTGGTCGACAAGCCGCGATTCGCCGAGGTCGCCGAAGAATTCTTCGAATTCATCCAGGGCGCCCAGCTGATCATCCACAACGCGGCGTTCGACGTTGGCTTCATCAACAACGAATTCGCCTTGCTCGGCCAGCACGATCGCGCCGACATCTCCCGGCACTGCACCATCCTCGACACCCTGTTGCTGGCTCGCGCCCGCCACCCGGGCCAGCGCAACAGCCTCGATGCCCTGTGCAAACGCTACGGCGTCGACAACTCCGGCCGTGACCTGCACGGCGCATTGCTCGACTCGGAGCTGCTGGCCGACGTCTACCTGAGCATGACCGGTGGCCAGACCAGCCTGTCGCTGGCCGGGCAGGGGGCCGATGGCGAAGAAAACAGCGAGGGTAGTCGTGGCAGCGAGATCCGTCGCCTGGTGGGCCGTACGCCCGGACGGATCATCCAGGCCAGCGAGCAAGAGCTCCAAGCCCATGTGGCGCGCCTGGAAGCCATTGCCAAATCAGCCGGTGGCCCGGCGCTCTGGCAGCAACTGTCCGAGGCCAACTGAGGCGATTTGCCGCGCAAGGGGGCAAGCAGGCTTCTACCCTGAAATGACCGACCCGTCATTCGGAGCAGGCGCCCCCTCATGTACAAGGACCTCAAGTTCCCTGTCCTGATCGTTCATCGAGACATCAAGGCCGATACTGTCGCCGGCGAGCGCGTGCGCGGCATCGCCCAGGAACTGGCCCAGGACGGTTTCACCATCCTGCCGGCCAGCTCTTGGGCCGAAGGCCACCTGGTCGCCTCGACCCATCACGGCCTGGCCTGCATGCTGATCGCCGCCGAAGGCGCCGGCGAGAACACCCACCTGCTGCAGAACATGGTCGAGCTGATCCGCCTGGCCCGCTTGCGCGCGCCGCACCTGCCGATCTTTGCCCTGGGTGAGCAGGTGACCCTGGAGAATGCGCCGGGCGATGTCATGAGCGAGCTGAACCAGCTGCGCGGCATCCTTTACCTGTTCGAAGATACCGTGCCGTTCCTGGCCCGGCAGGTGGCGCGGGCCGCGCACAATTACCTGGACGGCCTGTTGCCGCCGTTCTTCAAGGCCCTGGTGCAGCACACCGCACAGTCCAATTACTCCTGGCACACGCCGGGGCACGGCGGTGGCGTTGCCTATCGCAAGAGCCCGGTAGGGCTGGCGTTCCATCAGTTCTTCGGCGAGAACACCCTGCGCTCGGACCTCTCGGTGTCGGTGCCGGAACTCGGTTCACTGCTCGATCACACAGGTCCCCTGGCCGCTGCCGAAGCGCGGGCGGCGAAGAACTTCGGCGCCGATCACACCTTCTTCGTCATCAATGGCACTTCCACCGCCAACAAGATCGTCTGGCATTCGATGGTGGGGCGCGACGACCTGGTGCTGGTCGATCGCAACTGCCACAAATCGGTGGTGCATGCGATCATCATGACCGGCGCGATTCCCTTGTACCTGTGCCCCGAACGCAATGAACTGGGTATTATCGGGCCGATTCCGCTCAGCGAGTTCAGCCCCGCGTCGATTGCGGCGAAGATCCAGGCCAACCCGCTGACCCAGGGGCGCGCGGCCCGGGTGAAGCTGTGTGTGGTCACCAACTCCACCTACGACGGCCTGTGCTACAACGCCGAGCTGATCAAGAAGGAGCTGGGCAACAGTGTCGAGGTGCTGCATTTCGACGAAGCCTGGTATGCCTATGCGGCGTTCCACGAGTTCTTTACCGGTCGATTCGCCATGGGCACCCGACGCAGCGCTGACAGCCCACTGGTCTTCAGCACCCATTCGACCCACAAGCTGCTGGCGGCCTTCAGCCAGGCCTCGATGATCCATGTGCAGGATGGCGGCGCCCGGCAGCTGGACCGCGACCGCTTCAACGAAGCGTTCATGATGCACATCTCCACGTCGCCGCAGTACAGCATCCTCGCTTCGCTGGATGTGGCGTCGGCGATGATGGAAGGGCCGGGCGGGCGCTCCTTGCTACAGGAGATGTTCGACGAGGCCCTGGGCTTTCGCCGGGCCATGGCCAACCTGCGCCGGCATATCGCCGCCGATGACTGGTGGTTCAGCATCTGGCAACCGCCGGGGGTCGAAGGTGCCCAGCAGGTGAATACCGGGGACTGGCTGTTGCAGCCGCAGGCCGAGTGGCATGGTTTTGGCGACGTTACCGACGACTATGTGCTGCTCGATCCGATCAAGGTCACCCTGGTGATGCCCGGGCTCAATGCCGGTGGTGCCTTGAGCGAACATGGTATCCCTGCGGCGGTGGTCAGCAAGTTTCTCTGGGAGCGTGGGCTGGTGGTGGAGAAGACCGGCCTCTACACCTTCCTGGTGCTGTTCTCCATGGGCATCACCAAAGGCAAGTGGAGCACCTTGCTCACCGAGTTGCTGGAGTTCAAGCGCAGCTATGACGCCAATGTCGACCTGATGGAGTGCCTGCCCTGCGTGGCTCGCCTGGATCCTGTGCGTTACCAGGGGGTGGGATTGCGCGACCTGTGCGACCAGTTGCATGCCTGTTACCGCAGCAATGCCACGGCCAAGCAGCTCAAGCGCCTGTTCACGCGCCTGCCCGAGGTGGTGATGAAGCCGGCCGACGCCTACGACCAACTGGTGCGCGGGGAGGTGGAGGCGGTGCCGATCGATCAATTGCTCGGGCGTATCGCCGCTGTGATGCTGGTGCCTTATCCGCCGGGCATTCCGTTGATCATGCCGGGGGAGCGTTTCACCGAGGCGACCCGCTCGATCATCGATTACCTGGCCTTTGCCGCTGCCTTCGATAGCGGCTTTCCCGGTTTCGTCGCCGACGTCCATGGCCTGCAGCACGAAACGCGGGCGCAAGGGCGGGTCTACACCGTCGATTGCATCAAGCTGTAGCGCAGCTCAAGGAATGCGGATGAGCTCGACACCGTTGCGGGCGAGTTCGAAGCGGTCGCCCTCCAGGTGCTTGACCCGGTCGCCGATGGGCAGCTTGTAGGTGGTGATGGGTGGGGATGCGGCACTGCCGTCGGCGTCGAGGGTGGCCTCCTGGAACTCATGAACGGGGTAGATGCGGCCTTCTGCGTCCCGTGCATGAAACTGTCCGACCAGTACTGCTGTCATTTACCGTGCAACCTCTGAAAAGAAATCTGTCAGGCATAGACCACTGGTTTGCCGGGTAAGTTTTGTCCGCACGGAAAAAAACTTCGGGCCTCGAATGGATCATCTATACCTACAGTTCCTTTGAACCACATGTCAGGAAATTGCCATGAGTCAGGTGTATTCGGTAGCCGTCGTCGTAGGCAGCTTGCGCAAGGAATCCTTCAACCGCAAAGTCGCCCTTGCGCTGGCGGAACTCGCGCCTTCCAATCTCAAGCTTTCGATCATCGAGATCGGCAATTTGCCGCTGTACAACGAAGACATCGATGTTGATCCGCCGGCGGCCTACACGACCTTCCGCGAGCAAATCCGCAACAGTGACGCGGTGCTGTTCGTGACCCCGGAATACAACCGCTCGGTGCCGGGCGTGCTGAAAAACGCTATCGACGTGGGCTCAAGGCCCTACGGGAAGAGCGCCTGGAGCGGCAAGCCAGGTGCAGTGATCAGTGTCTCGCCAGGTGCGGTGGGGGGCTTTGGCGCCAACCACCACCTGCGTCAGTCGCTGGTGTTCCTCGATGTGCCGTGCATGCAGCAGCCGGAGGCGTATATCGGTGGGGCAGCGAGCCTGTTCGATGAAGCGGGCACGCTGTCGGAGAAAACCCGGCCGTTCCTTAAAACCTTCATCGACAAGTATGCGGTATGGGTCGAGCGGCATCAGGGTTGAATGATCACGGGGCAAATCGAGTCGTGGGGGGGGGGGGGGGGGCGGGTGGGGGGGGGGGGGGGGGGGGGGGCCGGGCGCGCGCCGAGACCCGCCCACCAAACCCACCCGCTCGCCCAGAGCCCGGGGCCCGGCCGCCGGG
>NZ_JBIVXC010000017.1:95169-138205 GCF_044769005.1 Pseudomonas sp. NPDC090755
CCACCTTCTGAGTGTGGGGGGGCCCGGCGTCTTCGTTGTTGTATCCCCCCGGCCCCCCCCCCCCCCCCCCCCCCCCCCCCCCCCCGGGCCCCCCCCCCCCCCCACGACTCGACTTGCCCCGCGATAACACTGCCAGGTCTTACACCGCCTGAGGCATCTCGCCCCGGGCCAGGCGCCGGTTGATGTCGGCGATCACTTCCGGCAGTTCGTTGATGGTGTCGATCAGGTAGTGCGGGCGCGAGCCTTCGAAGAGGGCGTGGATGCGCTTGCGTTCGCTGTCCAGTTTATCCGACGCCAGGGCGCGGTAGCCTTCGTAGGTCAGGCCCAGGGCATTGCCCGAGCAGACCAGCGCCACCGTCCACATGCCGGCACGGCGACCTTCGAGGATGCCCGGCACGGTGTCGTCGACCTTCACGCAGGCCGCCACATCGTCGATACCCAGGGCAATCACGTTGGCCAGGGCCTGGGCCGGCCACGGGCGACCGTTGGGGGTTTCGTCGGTGGCCACCACATGGTCGGCGACATAACCGTTCTGCGCCGCCAGTTCCACCACCTTGTCCATCACCACTTTCGGGTAGCCCGAGCAGGAGCCGATCTTCAGGCCGTCCTGGCGCAAGCCGGTCAGGGTGTCCAGGGCGCCCGGAATCAGCGCCGAGTGCACGGCGATCTTTTCGATCTGCAGCGGCATGAAGCGCTCGTAGATGGCGGTGACGTCATCGTCGGTCGGGGTGCGGCCGAACACCTTGCGGTAGCGCTCGGCGATCTGCGGCTGGTCGCACAGGGTGCGGATGTGGTCCCACTTGCCCATGCCCATCGGGCCGCGGGCTTCTTCGATGGAAACTTCGACGTCGAACTCGGCGAAGGCTTCGACGAAGATCTGGGTCGGGGCGAAGGAGCCGAAGTCGACGACGGTGCCGGCCCAGTCGAGGATGGCGGCTTGCAGTTGAGTCGGGTTGCTGTAGTTCATGTGCAGGTGTCCTTGAGCGAAATAGGGTCGCTGATCGGGTAAAGGTCGGGTTTCAGATGTCCAGCACTTCCATTTCCTGCAGCACTTGGGCGATGGCATCGACGGCGGCTTGCATGCCCTGCGGGCCAACGCAGCCGATGCAGCCGACGCGGAAGGTTTCGACCTGGGTCAACTTGCCCGGGTAGAGGATGAAGCCCTTGGCCTTGACCCGCTCGTAGAAGTCCTTGAACTGGTAACGCGAATCTTTCGGCGCGTGGAAGGTGACAATGATCGGCGCCTGGATCTCGGCGGGCAGGAAGCTGCGCAGGCCAATGGCCGCCATGCCGTCGAGCAGGGCCTTGCAGTTGCTGGCGTAGCGCTGGTGACGGGCGGGCAGGCCGCCTTCCTCGTTGTACTGCAGCAGGGCTTCGTGCAGCGCCGCCACCACGTGGGTCGGCGGCGTGAAGCGCCATTGGCCGGTCTTGGCCATGTAGGCATGTTGGTCCTGCAGGTCCATGGCCAGGGATGGGGAGTTGCCTTCGGCGGCAGCCAGAGAGGCCTTGTTGGCGAAGACGAAGCCCATGCCGGGCACGCCTTCCAGGCATTTGCCGGAGGCGGCGATCAGGGCGTCGAACGGCACTTCGCGGGCATCGATTGGCAGGGCGCCGAAGGAGCTCATGGCATCGATGATCAGGCGCTTGCCGTGACGGGCGATGACCTGGGCGATTTCCGGCAGCGGGTTGAGGATGCCGGTGCTGGTTTCGCAGTGGATCAGCGCCACGTGGGTAATGCTGCTGTCGGTGGCCAGCAGGCGGTCGACGTCGGCAGCGGTGGTCGGCTCGTCTTCCGCGGTTTCGAAGGTGCTGTAGGCGCGGCCCAGTACTTTGCAGATCTTCGCCAGGCGCTGGCCGTAGGCGCCGTTGATCAGCACCAGGACCTTGCCGTCACGAGGCACCAGGGTGCCGATGGCCGCTTCCACGGCGAAGGTGCCGCTGCCTTGCAGGGGCACGCAGTGGTGGCTGTCGGTACCGTTGACGATGGCCAGCAGTTGTTCGCACAGGCTGGCGGTCAGCTGGTTGAAGTCGCGGTCCCAGGAGCCCCAGTCCACCAGCATCGCTTGGCGGGTGCGGGCCGAAGTGGTCAGGGGGCCGGGGGTCAGCAGGATAGGGGCGTTACTCATTCCGGTAATCCTCACGGGCGGTGCGGTGGGCTGAATCTACGAGACCTAAGTTGCAATTCCGCGCTCCATCAATCAAATTGTTTGTTGTTATGCCAGCCATAAGTAAGGCCGATAGATATGAATCTGTTCCAGTTGCGTGCGTTCGATGCCGTGGCCCGTGAAGGCAGCTTCACCCGTGCCGCCAGTCGCCTGTTCATCAGCCAGCCGGCGGTGACCGGGCACGTCAAGGCGCTGGAGGAGCACTACCAGATCACCCTGCTGCGCCGCACCGCGCGTCGGGTCGAACTGACCGAAGAGGGCACGCGCCTGGCGGCGATCACCCGTGCCATGTTTGGTCTGGCCGAAGAGGCCCAGGCCATGCTCGAAGCCAATCGCCAGTTGCTGACCGGGCGCCTGGAAGTGGCCGCCGACGGCCCGCACCGGGTGATGCCGATGCTGGCGCAGTTGCGGGCACGCTACCCAGGCATCACGGTCAATCTGCGCCTGGGCAATGCGCAGGAAACGCTGGCGGCGCTGCTCAGCGAGCACGCTGATGTGGCGGTCCTGACCGAAGTCGAACCGCGCAAGGGGCTGCACCTGCAAAGCCTTGGCGACTCGCGCATCTGTGCGCTGTTGCCGGTGGGGCATCCCTGGGCGGACAGCCGTGAGGAACTGCCCCTGGCCGAGCTGAATCGGCAGATCATGGTGCTGCGCGAACCGTCTTCGATTACCCGTCGCACCTTCGACCAGGCCTGCAACCTGGCGCAGGTGCAGCCCCGGGTGCTGCTGGAACTGGACAGTCGAGAGGCGGTGACCGAGGCGGTGGCTGCCGAACTGGGCATCGGCATCGTGTCCTCGGTCGAGGTCGCCCATGATCCGCGGGTGGCAACCCGCCCCATCGCGGGGGAGGGACTGATCAACCAGCACATGGTCGGTTGCCTGGAGCGGCGTCGGGAACTACGGCTGATCCAGGCGTTTCTGGCATTGGCCCCGACAGCATGAAACAGCGCTGTCTTTTTTTCTCCGGGCCCCTAAGATGGCCGCATCCATGAAGCGGAAAGACGATCCACGGCCGATGGCGGAAAAAGACACCATCTCGATTCAACTGATCCGTGAAGCGCTGTTGCAAGCGTGTCCCGCAGGCATTGCCAGTGGCGACCTGCTGAAGCGGGTGGGCATCGATCCGGCGCTGTTCGAGCAGCCAGAGGCGCGTGTCCCGGCCAGTGCCTATGCGCGGCTCTGGCGATTGCTGGCACGACGCTACAACGACGAGTTTTTCAGCATGGACCCGCGCGGCCTGCGTAGCGGCAGCCTGGCGTTCCTCTGTCGTGCATCCATGGCCCAGGCGACCTTGGGCGAGGGCCTGGAGACGGCGTTGGCCTTTCTCGGCTTGATGCTCGAGGATATGCAACCGACGCTGGTACGCCAGCAAAGCCTGGCGGAAATCGTCATCGGCGAACCGCGGGAACAGCCGCGCCGCGCGTTCACCTATTTCACCTTCTGGATGATCGTCCACGGTGTAGCCTGCTGGCTGGCCGGTCGGCGGATCCCGATCCTGGCGATCGAACTGCGCTGCGCCGAGCCGCCGTTCTGTGATGATTACCGCGTGATGTTTTCCGAGAACCTGCAGTTCAACCGACCTCGCACGCGGATGATCATTGCCGCCGATTGCCTGGACCTGCCGCTCAAGCGCACGCAGGAAGAGTTGCAGCGGTTTCTTGCCCAAGCGCCGGGCAACATCCTGGTCAAGTACCGCGATCCGGCCAGCCTGGCACGGCGCATTCGCCAGGATCTGCTGCAAATGCCGCCTGTGCTGTGGCCGGAAACCACCCACCTTGCCCAGCGCCTGTGCCTCTCGGCATCGACCTTGCGCAGGCGCCTGGCAGAGGAAGGGCAGACCTACCAGGGATTGAAGGACAGCGTGCGCCGGGAGCTGGCTGTGGCCTGGTTGGGCGAGCCTGAGCTGAGTTTTGCCGAAATTGCAGAACGCCTGGGCTTTGCTGACAGCAGTTCCTTCTACAAGGCCTTTCGCAAATGGTTCGGCTGCAATCCCGGGCACCTGCGTTCGTTGATCGGTGACGGCAAGTCGTCCTGATCCCGGACAAGGTTCCGACTGCCCAAGCTCCCCGAGGGATCCTTAAGTTGTGGCTTTCGAGCCATGACAAGGGAACGACAATGAGCGAGATCAAGCAGGCAGCCAGCGGCAACGACACGGATGACTTTCTCGGACAGAACCTGCCGGGTTGGCTGAAGGATGCAACACCTGTGCAATTGTCGGTGCTGCGCCAGTGTTTCGACAAACACAAAGCCAGCCAGGACAAGGTGCATCAGGCGTTAGGCCGGCTGGCGTCAATCAGCGAATTTGCCCAGCCGTTGTACGAGCAGGCCCTGTACGACCAGCTGGGCGTACAGGTCGACTTGCGTCAGACCGACTGGCGAGACGTGCTACGGGATTTCAACCTCACCCTGGGGGCCCCGTTGCCCGAGGATCAAACGAAATTTGTCTTTCAGCCCGCGCTACACCGCCTGTTGAAGAACTTCGGGACGAGCGATGGTGAGGACGATGGCTTTTACCTGGGGACAGCGCTGGTTACGAAGAACCACGAACAGGTGTTGTTCGATCTGCCCGAGCGGCTGGCACGCATGTGTCGTGCACTCGATGTGGGTCAACGCTACCAGGCGCATCTGAAGGACGTATTTGACAAAGGGCTGCTGACTGATTTGGCCCAGGACAAAGCCAGCCATTTGCTTCTGGCCTCGACGATTGCCTATCTGAAGGGGCACATCGACGCCACGGATCTGCGCATGCTGGAAATGGCCGCTAATCGACGCTCGCCGATCATACATGGCTGGAATCGGGTAAATGTCTTCACCTTGAACCTGTTCGGTTGTCCGGTGGAAGGGGCGCTGCTGTTCGAGGTGCGCGGGGCGCCAAACCACCTCAATGTCTTGCTCACCATCGAGGGCCCCGTACTCGCTGTGATGCTCTACCTCCCGGATGCACCTGGTCTGATGCTCCGGCGCTGTGAGAGTTGGAGCGAACTGGCAATTCAGTTGCGCAACTGGATCAAACTGGATGAAAGCCAGGCCTTTCTCATTCAGCGGGTTGCGCTCAGGCAGCGCCCTGCTTTTGTATCGTTGATGCAGCAACGCTTGATGGATGCCACACCCGATCTGCAACTGGCGGGTACGCTGCTGACGGGCGAGCCTTTTGCGCACCTTGCCGAGGAACAGGTGAAGCGCATTCGTGAGGATGCGCGGATCATCGCAGTACCCACCGCTGAAGTTGAAAGCTCCAGCCACCGTGCACGGGTCCGGGCACTGGAAGCGGTGGGGCTCACCGTGCTCAACCTGGCAGGCGTGTTTGTGCCGACGCTGGGCGCGGTGCTGGTGACGCAGCTGGTTGTACAAACCCTGGGTGAAGCCTTTGCCGGTGTATCGGACTGGGTACGTGGGCGGCAGCACGAAGCGCTTGACCATCTTCTGGGTGTTGCCGAAACCGTGGCGGTGAGCGTCGCTGTGGCGGGGGGCGCGCAGGTGGTGGCCAGGGCATTTGCCCGCAGTGGCTTTGTCGAGGGCTTGCATCCCGTCGAACTGGACAACGGCGAAAAACGGTTGTGGAGCAATGATCTGCGCGCTTATCAGCAGACCGCCCTGCCAGAGGGCGTCACGCGAGAGGAAAACGGGTTGTATGCGCTTGCCGGCCGGCAATGGCTGGCGCACCGTGGTGCGGTCTACGAAGTGCGCCAGGCCCAGGGGCAGTGGCGCATCCTGCATCCGACAGAGACGGATACTTATCAACCTGTGTTGCAGTTCAATGGCCAGCGCGGCTGGCGGTTGGGTTGGAGCAGCCCGCTGGAATGGGCAGGGCAGTCCTTGTTGTTATCCACGGTGTGGCCACAGGCTGAGGTATGGGGCAGTGAAACCATTCGACAGATTCTGCAGGTGGCGGATGTCGATGAGGATCAGCTGCGCGGTCTGCTGGTGGAGAACCGCCCGCTGCCGGTCAGTTTGCGCGACACCCTCGAACGTTTTGAAGCCGACCGCAGGGTGACGGCGTTTTTTGACCGGTTGGCAACGGGCGAACCTGAAGGGCTGGATCAGACGTGTTACCAATACTGCCTTGGCCAGTTCGACCTGCGGGCGGTTGATGACAGCGAGATCCAGGCTGAACTGCTCGATCATGGCGCAAGCTTGCGTCCGGCGTTGTTCGAGCATCTGGCCAGCCGTTATCTGCCAGGCGATTCGTTGTTGTCATTGCTCCGTCGTGATTTTCCGACGCTACCTCAAGCCTATGCCCTGCACCTGCTACAACAGCTGGACGAAGGTACACGCCTGTTCATGCTGCAAAACGCCCGCTTGCCCTTGAGGGTTGCCGAGCAGGTTCGGCCGTTGCTGCGCGCAGCGACACTGAACCGGATGCTTGAAGGGCTCTACCTGCACAACAGCCACAACCTTGATACGGTACGCCTGGTGTTTGCACTGTTGCAGCGCCATGCGGGCTGGCCCGACTCGGCAAGCCTGGCGCTGTATGAGAATCGCTTCAGCGGTTCGATGCTGGCCCGTCTTGCAAGTCCGTCGAGTGGACATCCGGTCAAGCGCCTGGTGTACGAAGCGGGTCTGTACAGCGTATACGGGGCCGATGGCCAGGCTATTGACCTGGAGGTTACCGATCCTGCGCAATTGGTCGATGTGTTATTGGCAGTACTGCCAACAGCAAGCCGGGAGCGTCTGGGTTGGGGCGCAGCCGACGGAGCCAGGCAAATGAGTACAGCGTTGGTCGGGTGGTTGCCGGGCGACCGGCAAAAACTGACCTATCTCCTGGGCCTGCCCGACATGCGCCCCTGGTTCAATCCGGGACAACGACTTGCCGATGGCCGTGTAGGCTACCTGCTCAGTGGTCGGGGCATGGCGCCCCCCAGTGTAGCGACCTTGCGTGAGCGCATTCGCGCACTGTTTCCCGGCTTCAGCGAAACGCAGGTGGATGCCTATCTGCTGACCCTGCGCGCACAACCGGGTCAGGCAATGGCCACCTTGCTCCGACGCGAGGATGAGTACCGTAGCCTCGACCGGGCACTGAGTAGTTGGGTGGCCAGCCAGCCACCGGTGGCGAGCAGTAGCCGCACGCTGGTGACTTCTGTACATCAGCGGGTCGCCGATGAGTTGCGTCGCTGCTGGCGCCGCCTGGGTGAGCCAATGACCGACAATGCCGGCCTGGACTTGGGGATGCGCTTGAGCCTGGTGGGTATGCGTGTGGAAAGCCTGCCGACACTGCCAGAGCAGGTAGACTTCTCGCATGTTTCCGATCTGGTACTGGTGGGGCTTGGTTTGCAGCGGCTTCCGGAGCATTTTCTGCGTCACTTCCCGCACGTGCGCTGGCTCAACTTGAGCAATAATGCTTTCAGTCGTGTTCCCAGAGGACTGACACATCTTTCCCGGCTACGCAGCTTGCGACTCAACGGAAATCGCGTCGTTCTGGATGCGATCGGGGTGAACGTCATCGCCGGACTTCATCAGCTGCGCCGGCTTGACCTGGCCGACAACCCACTGGGCAGGGTGCGGCTGGAGTTGCGCACGCTGCGCCGTCTGCGTGAGCTGTTCCTGCGCCGTACCGGCTTGCGGCTGGTACCGTCAGGGATCCTCGGATGCCCTTTTCTGGAGCATGCCGACCTGCGTTACAACCAGATCGACATCCTTCCGGCCGCAGTGCTTGAGGCTCCGGCCTACCTTCGCGAAGCGCTGGTGCTGGATGGCAATCCGCTGCCGGCCGAGGTAGTGCAGAGCTGGCGGCAGGTTGCGCTCGCACCGGGCGGTGCTGTAGCAACTGCCGCGGCGGACTCGCGAAGCCTTTGGCTGGCTACGCTGACCGAAGCCGACCGGGGCGAGCGAGGTGAGCAATGGGACTTGCTGCGTAACGAGCCGGGCAGCGACGAGTTCTTCAACTTGCTCGGTGAGTTGACACGCACGTCCGACTACGAGCGCACCCGTGACGATCTCTCCCGCAGGGTCTGGCAGGTCATTGATGCAGCACGCAGTGATGGTGAGCTTCGGCGTCGGTTGTTTACCATGGCGATCGAGGGGCATACCTGCGTTGACGGTTTTATTTCCCGTTTCAGCCATCTGGAAACCCAGGTGCTGGTCACCGAGGCGCTGGCCGACGGACGCGCGGGACGTCAGCCGGCAGCTTTGCTCAAACTGGCGCGGCGGCTGTTCCGCCTCGATCTGGTCGAGCAGATTGCCCGGGATACCGTGGCGGAGCGAGTCCGTTCCGGCTCCGAAGGTGGGGTCGATGCTGTCGAAATCAGCCTGGCATTCCGGGTAGGCCTGGCCAGGACGCTCGACTTGCCAGGGCAACCCTCGAGCTACAGATTCACGACGTTGGCCAACGTCAGTGAAGGACAACTCGCAACGGCGGCCAGCACCGTGGAGGCGGCCGAACGTACCGATGCGCTGCCACTCTCCATCAGCACCCGGGACTTCTGGCGTGCTTATCTGCGCCAACAACAGCCCTTGGCGTTCGAGCAGGTCGAGCAGCCTTTCATCGAGCAGTTGGACGACTTGACCGAAGCGGCGGCCGAGATCAACGAGGGCGAGTACCTGCTACGCATGAATCAGTTGGGCAGTGAGCGCCAGGCAGCGATCGACGCGCTGATCCTGCGCCTGACCCGCCTGGCGCTGGCCGCGCTGGCAACCCAGGCCCCCTGACCGCTCTGGACAAGGGCCAAACCAGTCATCCAGATTGACGGCTTTGGCCATTGTCCGGGAGGCGCCGTGGCGCGACTATCAAGGCATCGTTCGTTTCATTCCAACAACAAGAAAGGAGTTCGACGATGCGTGACTACCGTGCCGCGGTTTCCGGATTCGACTATTGCGCTACCGCCGCCGCTGTCCTGCAGGGCAGCCTTGAAGCGCTGAACGCCTGTGTCGAGTGCTGCGACCGGCATGTCGGCGCCGAGCGGGTTGCACTCAACTACGAAAGCAGTGATGGCCGCAGTGCGCAGTACAGTTTCGAACAACTGCAGCAAGCAGCCTCGCGCCTGGCCAATGTGCTCAAGGACCAGGGGGTAACACCGGGTGATCGCGTGGCGGGCCTGATGCCGCGCACCGCCGAGTTGCTGATCACCGTGCTGGCCACCTGGCGCCTGGGTGCTGTTTACCAACCGTTGTTTACCGCGTTCGGCCCCAAGGCCATCGAACATCGCCTGGAGCAATCCGCAGCGAAGGTGGTGGTGACGGATCCGGTCAACCGCAGCAAGCTCGATGAAGTGCAGCACTGTCCCCGGATCATCTGTGTTTCGGCGCAGCCCGGATCGGATGACGTGGATTTTCATACCGCACTGGACACCGCCAGCAGTGAATGTGAGCCGGTGATGCTGGATGCCGACGCCCCGTTCCTACTGATGTTCACCTCTGGCACCACCGGGCCTGCCAAGCCGCTGGAAGTCCCATTGCGCGCCATTGTCGCCTTCAAAGGCTATATGCGCGATGCCATCGATCTGCGTGAAGAAGACAACTTCTGGAACCTGGCCGATCCGGGCTGGGCTTACGGTCTGTATTACGCGGTGACCGGGCCACTGGCACTGGGGCATGCCACAACGTTCTTCGATGGTCCGTTCAGTGTCGAGAACACCTGTCGGGTCATCGACAAGTACGCCATCACCAACCTTGCCGGTTCACCCACGGCCTACCGCATGCTGATTGCCGCAGGCGATGCGTTCTCGGCGCCGATCAAAGGTCGCCTGCGGGTGGTCAGCAGTGCTGGCGAGCCGCTCAATCCGGAAGTCATTCGCTGGTTTGCCGATGCGTTGCAGGTGACCATTCACGACCACTATGGGCAGACCGAACTGGGCATGGTGCTGTGCAACCATCATGGTCTGGAGCATCCGGTGCACCTGGGCTCGGCCGGATACGCCATCCCCGGACACCGCATCGTCGTGCTCGATGAACAGCACAATGAACTGGCGGCCGGGCACCCTGGCATTCTTGCCGTGGACCGCGAGCAGTCGCCCCTGTGCTGGTTCGGCGGCTACAAGGATATGCCGACCAAATCCTTCGTCGGCAAGTACTACCTCAGTGGCGACACCGTCGAGCTCAACCCTGACGGCAGCATCAGCTTCGTCGGCCGTAGCGACGATGTCATCACTACCTCCGGTTACCGGGTCGGCCCCTTCGACGTGGAGAGTGCGCTGATCGAGCATCCGGCGGTGATCGAGGCTGCCGTGATCGGCAAGCCGGATCCGGAGCGTACCGAGCTGATCAAGGCTTTCGTCGTGCTGGCCAAGGGGCAGGTCGCCAGCGATGAGCTGGCCGAAGCCCTGAAACAGCACGTGCGCCAGCGCCTGTACGCCCATGCCTACCCACGTGAAATCGAATTCGTCAGCGAACTGCCCAAGACCCCGAGTGGCAAGCTGCAGCGCTTCATCCTGCGCAACCAGGAAATCGCCAAACAACAAGCGGCGCTGGCCCAGACCACCAGCGCCTGAGGAAATATCATCATGCAAATTGCCAACAAGAACTTCATTGTCAGCGGCGCAGCCTCGGGGCTGGGTGCCGCCACCGCGCAGATGCTCATCGAAGCAGGTGCCCAGGTCATGCTGGTCGACCTCAATGCCGATGCGGTAGCCGCCAAGGCCCAGGAGCTGGGTACCAAGGCACGATTCGCGGTCGCGGACATCAGCCAGGAAGCCGCCGCCAAGGCAGCCATCGATGCCGCTGTGACGGCGTTCGGCAGCATCCACGGCCTGGTCAACTGCGCCGGCATCGTCGGCGCCGAAAAAGTCCTGGGCAAGAACGGCCCGCATGGCCTGGACAGCTTCAGCCGGGTGATCAACGTCAACCTGATCGGCAGCTTCAACCTGCTTCGCCTGGCCGCTGCGGCCATGGCCGAAGGCGAGGCGAGCGCCGACGGCGAGCGCGGGGTCATCATCAACACCGCCTCGATTGCGGCCTACGACGGCCAGATCGGCCAGGCCGCCTATGCCGCGTCCAAGGGCGCCATCGCCAGCCTGACCCTGCCGGCCGCCCGTGAACTGGCGCGCTTCGGCATCCGCGTGATGACCATCGCTCCCGGTATTTTCGAAACCCCGATGATGGCCGGCATGACCCAGGAAGTGCGTGATTCACTGGCCGCCGGGGTGCCATTCCCGCCGCGCCTGGGCCGCCCGCAGGAATACGCCGCACTGGCGCGCCACATCATCGAAAACAGCATGCTCAATGGCGAGGTGATCCGTCTCGACGGCGCCTTGCGCATGGCCGCCAAGTAATTGCAGGAGTAAGCAGATCATGACCCTCGCCAATGACCCGATCGTAATCGTCAGCGCCGTGCGCACCCCAATGGGTGGCCTGCAGGGCGACCTGAAAAGCCTGACCGCGCCGCAACTCGGTGCGGCCGCCATTCGTGCGGCCGTGGAGCGCGCAGGTGTAGCCCCAGGCAGCGTCGAGCAGGTGCTGTTCGGCTGTGTGCTGCCCGCAGGCCTCGGCCAGGCGCCTGCGCGTCAGGCGGCCCTGGGCGCCGGCCTGAACAAGTCGACCACCTGCACCACCCTGAACAAGATGTGCGGCTCGGGCATGCAGGCGGCCATCATGGCCCACGACCTGCTGCTGGCGGGTACCGCCGATGTGGTGGTGGCCGGCGGCATGGAAAGCATGTCCAATGCCCCCTACCTGCTGGACAAGGCCCGCAGCGGCTACCGCATGGGCCACGGCAAAATCATCGACCACATGTTCTTCGACGGCCTGGAGGACGCCTATGACAAGGGCCGCCTGATGGGCACCTTTGCCGAGGACTGCGCCGAGCACAACGGCTTCAGTCGCCAACAGCAGGACGATTTCGCCATTGCCTCGCTGACCCGTGCGCAGCAGGCGATCAAGGACGGCAGCTTCGCCAGCGAGATCGTTGCGGTGGAAGTCACCGAGGGCAAGCAGCAGCGCCTGATCACCGATGACGAGCAGCCGCCCAAGGCCCGCCTGGACAAAATCCCGCAGCTCAAGCCGGCCTTCCGTGATGGCGGCAGCGTCACGGCGGCCAACTCCAGCTCCATTTCCGACGGCGCTGCGGCGTTGGTGCTGATGCGCCGTTCTCAGGCCGAGAAGCAGGGCCTCAAGCCGCTGGCCGTGATCCATGGCCACGCCGCCTTTGCCGACACCCCGGCGCTGTTCCCCACCGCCCCGATCGGTGCAATCGACAAGCTGATCAAGCGTACCGGCTGGAACCTGGCCGAAGTCGACCTGTTCGAAATCAACGAAGCCTTTGCCGTGGTCACCCTGGCGGCGATGAAGCACCTGGACCTGCCCCATGACAAGGTCAACGTCCACGGTGGCGCCTGCGCCCTGGGCCATCCGATCGGCGCCTCGGGTGCACGGATCCTCGTCACCCTGCTGGCAGCCTTGCGTCAGAAAGGCCTGCGCCGTGGTGTGGCGGCGATCTGCATCGGCGGCGGTGAAGCCACGGCCATGGCCGTCGAGTGTCTGTACTGAGGTGTCCCATGCTAGTCAATGACGAACAACAGCAAATCAGCGACGCGGTACGCCAGTTCGCCCAGGAGCGCCTGCGCCCCTTTGCCGAGCAATGGGACCGCGAGCACCGCTTCCCCAAGGAAGCGATCGAAGAGATGGCCGGGTTGGGCCTGTTCGGCATGCTGGTGCCGGAACAGTGGGGCGGTAGCGATACCGGCTATGTGGCCTATGCCATGGCCCTGGAAGAAATCGCCGCCGGCGACGGTGCCTGCTCGACCATCATGAGTGTGCACAACTCGGTGGGCTGCGTGCCGATCCTCAAGTTCGGCAACGATGCCCAGAAGCAGCAGTTCCTGACGCCGCTGGCCAGCGGCCAGATGCTCGGCGCCTTCGCCCTGACCGAACCCCAGGCCGGCTCCGACGCCAGCAGCCTGAAGACCCGCGCTCGCCTCGACGGCGACCATTACGTGCTCAATGGCAGCAAGCAATTCATCACCTCGGGGCAGAACGCGGGGGTGGTGATCGTCTTCGCCGTCACCGACCCTGAGGCGGGTAAACGCGGCATCAGTGCGTTCATCGTGCCGACCGATACGCCGGGCTACCAGGTAGCCCGGGTCGAGGACAAGCTGGGCCAGCATGCCTCCGATACCTGTCAGATCGTGTTCGAAGACGTACGCATCCCGGTGGCCAACCGCCTGGGCGAGGAGGGCGAAGGCTACAAGATCGCCCTGGCCAACCTTGAAGGCGGCCGTATCGGCATCGCTTCGCAGTCGGTGGGCATGGCCCGTGCCGCCTTCGAAGTGGCCCGCGACTATGCCCGCGAGCGCCAGAGTTTCGGTAAACCCTTGATCGAACACCAGGCCGTGGCCTTCCGCCTGGCCGACATGGCCACCCGCATCGCGGTGGCCCGGCAGATGGTGTTGCATGCCGCTGCGCTGCGTGATGCTGGACGTCCGGCACTGGTCGAAGCCTCGATGGCCAAGCTGTTCGCCTCGGAAATGGCCGAAAAGGTCTGCTCGGATGCCTTGCAGACCCTGGGCGGATATGGCTATCTGAGCGACTTCCCGCTGGAGCGGATTTATCGTGACGTGCGGGTTTGCCAGATCTACGAAGGCACCAGTGACATTCAGCGCATGGTCATTGCGCGCAATCTTTGAAGGGAGCAGCTTGCATGAGTTTCGAAACCATTCTGTTGGACATCCACGGCAAGGTCGGCCTGATCACCCTCAACCGGCCCCAGGCGCTCAACGCGCTGAACGCCCAGATCGTCGGCGAGATCAACACCGCCCTGGACCAGCTCGAAGCCGATCCGAACATCGGCTGCGTGGTGCTGACAGGGTCGGCCAAAGCCTTTGCCGCCGGTGCCGACATCAAGGAAATGGCCGAGTTGCAATACCCGCAGATCTATGTCGATGACCTGTTCAGCGATTCCGACCGCATCGCCAACCGTCGCAAGCCGATCATCGCTGCAGTGTCCGGTTTCGCCCTGGGCGGCGGTTGCGAGCTGGCGATGATGTGCGACTTCATCCTCGCCGCCGACAATGCCAAATTCGGCCAGCCGGAAATCAACCTCGGCGTGTTGCCGGGCATGGGCGGCACCCAGCGCCTGACCCGCGCGGTGGGCAAGGCCAAGGCCATGGAACTGTGCCTGAGCGGCCGCCTGATGGGCGCCGAGGAAGCCGAGCGCGCCGGTTTGGTCGCTCGCGTAATCCCCCAGGCCGAATTGCTGGAAGAGGCGCTGAAGGTGGCCGCGACCATCGCCAGCAAATCCATCCCGATCACCATGATGACCAAGGAGTGCGTCAACCGTGCCTTCGAGGTCAACCTGGCCGAAGGCGTGCGCTTCGAGCGCCGGGTGTTCCATGCCGCCTTCGCCACCGAAGACCAGAAAGAAGGCATGGCCGCCTTCATCTCCAAGCGCGAAGCGCAGTTCAAGGATCGTTGATGGCCGTCGGGCGCTGGCAACCAGCGCCCGGACAGCCCACGGCTACGACCAATTGACGAGAAAGGCCCTGCCAAGGGCCGATTCGCCCCTCCTGTGCGGCTCACTACCATCGAGCCAAGCGCCTGTCATGCCGACAGGCCCGTAGCGCACACGAGGTCCTCATGATCTACGCTCCGCCCGGCACGCCAGGTGCCCTGGTCAACTTCAAACCGGTTTACGGCAACTACATTGGCGGCCAGTTCCTCGCGCCGCTCAAGGGCCAATACTTTTCCAATACCTCGCCGGTCAATGGCCAGCCGATTGCCGAATTCCCCCGTTCCGATGCCGGGGACATCAACCTGGCGCTGGATGCCGCCCATGCCGCTGCCGATGCCTGGGGCAGCACGTCGGTTCAGGCGCGCTCGCTGATCCTGCTGAAGATCGCCGACCGCATCGAGCAGCACCTCGAACAGCTGGCCATCAGCGAAACCTGGGACAACGGCAAGGCCATCCGCGAGACCCTCAATGCCGATGTGCCGCTGGCGGCCGATCATTTCCGTTATTTCGCCGGCTGCATTCGCGCCCAGGAAGGCAGTGCCGCCGAGATCGATGCACACACCGCGGCCTATCACTTCCATGAGCCGCTGGGCGTGGTCGGGCAGATCATCCCATGGAACTTCCCCTTGCTGATGGCGGCCTGGAAGCTCGCCCCGGCGCTGGCGGCCGGCAACTGCGTGGTGCTCAAACCGGCCGAGCAGACGCCCTTGTCGATCACCGTGCTGGCCGAGCTGATCGGCGACCTGCTGCCGCCTGGCGTACTGAACATCGTGCATGGCTTGGGCCGCGAGGCGGGCGAGGCCCTGGCCACCAGCACGCGTATCGCCAAGATCGCCTTCACCGGCTCCACTCCGGTGGGTTCGCACATCATGAAGTGCGCCGCCGAGAACATCATTCCGTCGACCGTGGAGCTGGGCGGGAAATCGCCGAATATCTTCTTCGAAGACATCATGCAGGCCGAACCTGCGTTCATCGAAAAAGCCGCCGAGGGCCTGGTGCTGGCTTTCTTCAACCAGGGCGAGGTGTGCACCTGTCCGTCACGGGCGCTGATCCAGGAGTCGATCTACGAGCCCTTCATGGAGCAGGTGCTGAAGAAGATCACCCAGATCAAGCGTGGCAACCCGCTGGACACCGACACCATGGTCGGCGCCCAGGCTTGCGAGCAGCAGTTCTACAAGATCCTGTCCTACCTGGAAATTGCCCGGGAAGAGGGCGCCCAGCTACTGGCCGGGGGCGACTGCGAACGCCTGGGTGGCGATCTGGAGGGCGGCTATTACATCCAGCCGACCCTGCTCAAGGGCAACAACCAGATGCGCGTGTTCCAGGAAGAGATCTTCGGCCCGGTGGTCGGCGTGACCACCTTCAAGGACGAAGCCGAGGCCCTGGCCATTGCCAACGACACCGAGTTCGGCCTTGGTGCCGGGGTCTGGACCCGCGACATCAACCGAGCCTACCGCATGGGCCGCGGCATCAAGGCCGGCCGCGTCTGGACCAACTGCTACCACCTGTACCCGGCTCACGCCGCCTTCGGTGGCTACAAGAAATCCGGCGTTGGCCGCGAAACCCACAAGATGATGCTCGACCACTACCAGCAGACCAAGAACCTGCTGGTCAGCTACGACGTCAATCCGCTGGGCTTTTTCTGATGCCGGATAAAGGCGGAAAAAAACGGTTCCAAAGTAGCATTCGACCCGCACCGGCAACGGTGTATTAATAGATGCACCGCAATCCTGTGGTGCCAGAAGAGGATGGACCTATGTGGAAAAAGCCTGCGTTCACTGATCTGCGTATCGGATTTGAAGTCACCATGTATTTCGCCAACCGTTGACTCCACCCGCGCCGACCGCTCTATCGGGCGGTCGGCGCTGTTGCCTGTGCTGTTCCAAGGTCTGATTGCTTTCACCTGCGGATGCTTTAGGCTGGCGCTTACGACCACAACAAGAATACAGGCGTCGTATGAGCCCTGAACTGAGCCAGTTGCGCAAATTCGTCTCCCCGGAAATCATCTTCGGCGCCGGTTGCAGGCACCATGTCGCCAACTACGCCAAGACCTTTGGCGCGCGCAAGGTGCTGCTGGTCAGTGACCCGGGTGTGATCGCCGCCGGCTGGGTCGCCGATATCGAAGCCAGCCTCAGTGGGCAGGGCATCGATTACTGCCTGTACACCGATGTCTCGCCCAACCCGCGGGTCGAGGAGGTGATGAGCGGTGCCGAGCGCTACCGTAGCGAGCAATGCGATGTGATCGTCGCCGTCGGTGGCGGCAGCCCCATGGATTGCGCCAAGGGCATCGGAATCGTGGTGGCCCATGGCAGGCATATTCTCGAGTTCGAAGGCGTCGACACCATCCGGGTGCCCAGCCCACCGCTGATCCTCATTCCCACCACGGCCGGCACCTCGGCCGACGTCTCGCAGTTCGTGATCATCTCCAACCAGCAGGAGCGCATGAAGTTCTCCATCGTCAGCAAGGCGGTGGTGCCCGATGTGTCCCTGATCGACCCGCAGACCACCTTGAGCATGGACCCGTTCCTGTCGGCCTGTACCGGCATCGATGCGCTGGTGCACGCGATCGAGGCGTTCGTGTCCACCGGCCACGGCCCCTTGACCGACCCCCATGCCCTGGAGGCCATGCGCCTGATCAACGGCAACCTGGTGGAAATGATCGCCAACCCGGGGGATATCGCCCTGCGCGAGAAAATCATGCTGGGCAGCATGCAGGCGGGCCTTGCGTTTTCCAATGCGATCCTGGGCGCGGTGCACGCGATGTCCCACAGCCTGGGCGGTTTCCTCGACCTGCCCCATGGCCTGTGCAACGCGGTGCTGGTCGAGCATGTGGTGGCCTTCAACTACAGCGCCGCGCCCGATCGCTTCAAGGTCATCGCGCAAACCCTGGGCATCGACTGCCGGGGCCTGAATCACCGGCAGATCAGCCAGCGCCTGGTCGAGCACCTGATCGCCCTCAAGCATGCCGTGGGCTTCCATGAAACCCTCGGCCTGCATGGCGTGGGGATTTCGGACATCCCGTTCCTGTCCCAGCACGCCATGCATGACCCATGCATCCTGACCAACCCGCGCAGCTCCAGCCAGCGCGACGTCGAGGTGGTCTATGGCGAGGCCCTCTGACCCCCGCAGCGATGCGCTGGCAGGGCTGTTGGGGCTGAGCAACCACACGGTACGCAAGAGTCACTATCCGGAACTGGCGGTGCGCCTGGAGGAACTGGAAGCCGAGCGCAACCGTTACAAGTGGCTGTTCGAGCATGCGGTGCACGGCATCTTCCAGGCCAGCCTGGAAGCGGGCATGCGCGCAGCCAATCCGGCCCTGGCGCGCATGCTCGGTTACCCCGATGCGCCGGCCCTGTTGTTGTCGCGCCGTGACCTGGCCGGCCTGCTGTTCGAAGGGGGCGAGGAGGAACTGCTGAGCATCGCCCAGGTGCTGCAGCGTGAACAGGCGCTGCTCGGTTATGAGACCCGCTTGCGTCGGCGCGACGGCAGTCACATCGATGTGCTGATGAACCTGTTGCTGCGTCCGGACGAGCCGGGCGTGGTCGAAGGTTTTGTCGCCGACATCACTGAACGCAAACTGGCCCAGCAGCGCCTGCAGCAACTCAATGACCAGCTCGAACAGCGCGTGGCCGAGCGCACCAACGAACTGAGCGAGGCCCGCGACGCCGCCCAGGCCGCCAACCTCAGCAAGGACAAATACCTGGCCGCCGCCAGCCATGACCTGTTGCAGCCGCTCAATGCCGCACGCCTGCTGATCTCCACCCTGCGCGAACGCAGTTTGCCGGGGAGCGAGCAGCAACTGGTCGAACGCGCGCATCAGGCCCTGGAGGGGGCCGAGGAGCTGTTGACCGACCTGCTGGATATCTCGCGCCTGGACCAGGCAGCGATCAAGCCGGACCTGGACCTGTACAGCCTGGACGAAGTGCTGACGCCCCTGGCGTCGGAGTTCCAGCCGGTGGCCGAAGCGGCCGGCTTGCATCTGCGGGTTCGCAGCGGTCGTCTGGCGGTGCGTACCGACTTGCGCTTGCTGAACAGGATCCTGCGCAACTTCCTCAGCAATGCCTGCCGGTACACCGGGCACGGGCGCATCTTGCTGGGTGCCCGTCGGCGTGGCGAGCACTTGCGCCTGGAGGTGTGGGACACAGGAAGGGGCATTGCCGCCGACCGGCTCGAGTCGATCTTCCTCGAGTTCAACCAGCTGGATGTCGGTCGTGCCGCGGACCGCAAGGGGGTAGGGCTGGGGCTGGCGATCGTCGAGCGTATCGCGCGCATTCTCGATTGCCAGGTCAGGGTTCGCTCCTGGCCGGGCCGTGGCTCGGTGTTCAGCATCGATGTGCCGTTATCGGCGCAGATGCCGGTGGCGCCTGCCGCCGTGGCGTACGCGCAACCGGTGCTGGGCGATCCATTGCCCGGGCGTCGCCTGCTGGTGCTGGATAATGAGTCGAGCATCCAGCAGAGCATGGCCGCGTTGCTACACCAGTGGGGGTGCGAGGTGGTCACCGCCGCGGACCTCGGCGAAGCGCTCGAAGGACTACAAGGGCACGCCCCGGAGTTGATCCTGGCGGATTTTCACCTGGACCATGGGGTGACCGGCTGTGAAGTGGTGCGTGACCTGCGTGCGCATTTCGGCCAGCGTATCGAGGCGGTGATGATCACTGCCGACCGCAGCGAGCAAAGTCGCCGGGCCATGCAGCGCCTCGGCGCACCGCTGTTGAACAAACCGGTGAAACCGGGCAAATTGCGCGCGGTGTTGAGCCAGCTACTGGGTTGATTTCTCAGGTATTTCGAGAGAATTGTTACAAGACTTTGGCCAATAGTGCACCGTTTGTCCCCGGGAAAGCGCCGCGCAGGGCTATTTTTTGTTATAAACCCGCGCCAGGGGATGCATAGGTAAGGCTTTTCGGTCAGATCCACTGTCATTTCTGTTGCCCAGTACGACGCTCGGTCGTAGACTTCCGCCCCCTGTAAATTGAGTGCCGGATGGTGCTTGAAGAATTCCGCTGTTGGCGAGCCGTTCGCCGGGAGCACCCGATTCGCCTTAATGCACGTATTTTTTATAGAGAAATCAATGACAAAGGAAAAGTTGCTGGCCATGCCGGCCGATGACTACATGAACGCTGAGCAATTGGCCTACTTCACCGAGCTGCTGCAGTCGATGAAGGTCGAGACCCATGAGCGCATCGAACAGAGCCGTGTAACCATCGAAAGCCTGGACACGCCTGCCGATCCTGCCGACGCCGCCTCGGTCGAAGAAGAGCGCCACTGGCTGGTCAATGCGATCGAGCGTGACCAGCGCCTGCTGCCTCAACTGGAAATGGCCCTGGGCCGCATCGCCGATGAAAGCTTTGGCTGGTGCGACGACAGCGGCGAGCCGATCGGCCTCAAGCGCCTGCTGATCAGCCCGACTACCAAGTACTGCATCGAAGCCCAAGAGCGTCACGAACAGATCGACAAGCACCAGCGTCAAGCCTGATCGACACCGTTGACCGACAAGAACCCCGGGGAGTGATCCCCGGGGTTTTTGCATTTGTTGTCCTGCGTCAATGACAACCCTTTTAGTGCCAAGGGCGTATAGATGGTGGCGTTATAGTGGCGTTTAATGGCCGCACAATAACGACAGGTTGTGTGGGAGCCAGACTATGATGCGAGAGGGATCGTTGTCCGCTGCAGTGCCCGAGCCCGGATCCTCCTTGGGCGTTGCCGCCCCGTGGACCGCCCTGGTGCTGCAATGCCTGGCGCTGGCAGGGGTGTTGGCGGCCATGGCCTTCGCCGGGCTGCCGCTCTACCTGAGCCTGCCGCTGGCCTGGCTGACCCTGTGGCTACCGCGCTTGCGCAGGCCCGCCATGGTGCAACAGGTCCAAAGCGATCCGTTGGGCGAGCTGACGCGCGACCTGGCCCGGACCACCAGCCACAACGCCTTGTCGGCCGCCGGGGTGGCGTTCTCCGTACAGCAGCTGGCGAGCAAGCTGCAGTCACAACTGGAGGCCGCCGAGCAGATCGTCGGCAGCGCCGAGGTGATGATCGGTACCGAGAAGGCCACTTCCCAGCTCAGCCAGCACGCCCTGATTGCCGCCCGCAGTGCCCACCAGAGCAGCGTCAGCGGGCGCAGGGTGCTGGCCGAGTCGATCCAGCGCATGCACGACCTGAGCGTCCGTGCCACGTCCAGTCGCGAACTGATCGAAGCCTTGAACCAGCGCGGCGAGGATATCGCCCGGGTTACCCTGGTGATCCAGTCCATTGCCAGCCAGACCAACCTGCTGGCGCTCAACGCCGCCATCGAAGCGGCCCGTGCCGGTGAGCACGGACGCGGCTTTGCGGTGGTGGCCGATGAAGTGCGCGGCCTGGCCGGGCGTACTGCCAGCGCCACGGAGGAGGTGGGTTTGATGGTGGCCGACATCCAGCAGCGCACCGCGCAGGTGGTCGAACAGATTCGCCAGCTGTCCGATGACTTGCACAGCGGTGTCGACCAGGTCGAGCACACCGGCGAGCAGCTTGAGGGTATCGCCGGTCTTGCGGCCGGCGTGGAGCAGCAGATCGGCGAGATTGCGGTAGGCACCGAGACCAACCGGGTGCAGTTGGACAGCCTGTTTCAGGCGGTGGCGCGCATGCGCGGCGATCTGCAGGTCAGCGACCAGCAGACCCGGCGCCTGGCCGATGCCGCCGTGCAGCTGGAAGGGCAGGCCGAAAGTATCAGCGAACGGTTGGCCGAGGTCGGTCTGGATGACTACCACCAGCGCATCTATGACCTGGCCCGCCAGGGTGCCGAGCAGATTGGCGCACAGTTCGATAGCGACCTCGAGCAGGGGCGCATCGGCCTGGACGATCTGTTCGACCGTCATTACCAGCTCGTGCCGAACACCTCGCCGCCGCGCTACCGGACCCGCTTCGACACCTACACCGACAAGGTACTGCCTGCTATCCAGGAGCCTCTGCTCAAGCAGCATGAAGGCCTGGTGTTCGCCATTGCCTGCACGCAGCAAGGTTATGTTCCGACCCACAACACGGCGTTCAACCAGCCGCTGACCGGCGATGAGGCGACGGACACCGCGCATAACCGCAGCAAGCGCAAGTTCGACGACCGCACCGGCATCCGTTGTGGCAGCCATCAGCAAGCGGTGTTGCTGCAGACCTACACCCGCGATACCGGTGAGTTGATGCACGACCTGTCGGTGCCGATCCGGGTCAAGGGGCGTCACTGGGGGGGATTGCGCCTGGGTTATCGACCGCAACAGGCCCAGGGGTAATTGCCTCAGCTTTGTTACCACTGATGCAAAACAGCTATGCGCGGGATAGCTTTTTCCGCGCGTGGGCAGGCATTATCATGGCTACATCGTTAGGTTGCTAATAAATTCCGGAGGGAATGATGCAGAGCCAAGTCGATGTAGCGGTGATGATCGGCAGCGGCGTACCGCTGTCGTTGCAGGCAATGGGCAAGCGCGTGTGCTGGGTGGTGCTGGTCAACGGTGAGCGCCGCGGCACCGCGTTTGCCAGCCGTAGCGAAGCCCAGGAGTGCCGGGCGGCCTGGCTGGAGCAGCTTGGCGGTGACGTCCGGCCCGAGGTCGAGCGTCAGGCCGGTTGAGGTTTCGCCCACTCAATTCTCCAGTCGTCGGGCCAGGGCGCAGGCTTCAGTGTGTTCACAGCGAAACCCCTTGACCTGTCCAGTGGCCTGCTCGGTAATATGGAAAAAGCTTCTGCCGGCCGGGATGACGACAAAGCGTGGGGGTGGGGTGCGGGGGGAACTTGCGGGATAATCTGCAAAGGAAAGAGCCTTGACCTCTCGACGCAATTCAGTGTTTTCGTGCATATTCGCTTCCCTGTGTTGTGCGGATGATTTCCGGCGCCCATTCCGTTGAACGGCTTGCATTTATCTATCGCACTTTTGTTGCGCTAGTGCTGTCAGAAAAAGCTTTTCTGATTTAGGAAATCTACTGAAAATCCGCCTACAGAGCAGGGCTGGCATGAAAGGGTAAAAAATCCCGCAGGCCCTACTGCCTGTATGCACAGACTTTTCGTTTGCATATCCACTAGTCTTTCAGACTTCGAATTGAAGTACCGGTGCCTTCACGGAGCCTCGCCGCCCGGTGGGCAGCGATGAGTAATCGATTTTGAGGAATTCTTCATTGGCAGTCAGTAATCTGGACACTCACGCCCTGTTCGTATTGGGCGATCTGCGGGCCAAATTGGTCAAACAGTTTCAATCGCGTTTTGTCTATGTCACCGAGCAAAACGCCGAAGGCCTGTACATGGCCGAAATCGACACCCAGACCGCATTGGTCGTCGATGACAAACAGCGACTGGAGCTCAAGGTTGGCGATCATTTTCGCGCCGCCGTATTGCCCAGCCGCGAAGGTGGCAAGCTGGAAGTTCGCTATCGTGAAATCAAACTGACGGTGTATGGCCTGGGCGACTACGCGTTTGTATCCGTGCCCGAAGGTGAGGGTATCGTCCTGCGTGAAGGCCAGGGTGTGGTGATGATCTTTGCCGCCCGTGAGCAACTGCAGGAAGGCCTGGGCAAGATTCTCAAGGGCGCAACCGGCAAGGTGGCCAAGTGGCGCAAGGGTGAAATGACTACCTTCAAGGCCAGCGAGTGACCAAGCCCGCCGGACGCGCCGATTTTCATGCGCGCAATCAGGATCAGGCCCGCGAACAGGCCGAGCAGTGGCTGGCGCAACGCTCCAGCCTGCAAGGTGCCTGGCTTTCCTGGGTGGCCACGCAGTTGTATCAGCTAAGTCCGCCCGAATACGCGGCCATGGTCCGCCGCGAGTTGCAGAAGCTCAGCCAATAGCCGTCAGTTACCCCGTTCACGTCCACTGCTGACCTCTTCTGGCACCTTGTCACCGGCCATGCGCTTGCGAAACAGCGCGGCCCGGGCCAGCAGCAGAGTGGTCACCGGCACGGTGATCGCCATCAGGATCGGAATCAGCCAGGCGTGCAGCACCGGTGTTTCCTTGAGGGACGAGAAGTACAGGATCGAGGCCAGCGCCACACACCAGGTCCCCAGGGTCGAGGCCAGGGCCGGGGGGTGCATGCGCTGGAAGAAATCCTTCAGGCGGATCAGGCCCAGCGCGCCGCTGAAGGCGAACAGGCTGCCCAACAGCAGCAGCGCCGCCACCAGCACTTCAATCCACAGTGGCAGTTCATTGAAGTTGCTCATTCGATCACCTCGCCGCGCAGCAGGAACTTGGCCAGGGCGAAGGAACCGACAAAGCCGAACAGGGCGATCAGCAGCGCACCTTCGAAGTAGGTATCGCTGGCATAACGGATACCCAGTACCAGCATCATCAGCATCGCCAGGATATACAGGTAGTCCAGTGCCAGGACCCGGTCCTGGGCCGAAGGGCCGTGGAACAGCCGGTACAGGGTCAGGGCCATCGCCAGGGCAAAGATGAACAGGCTGGCGAGAATGGCATGGGCTAAAAGGCCAGTCATTCGAAGATCTCCATCAGCGGGCGTTCATAGGTCTGTTTGAAGTGCTCGATGAAGTGCGCCTCATCGTCCAGGTCGAACACGTGCAGCAACAGGACGCTGCGATCCAGCGCCAGCTCCGACCAGATGGTGCCCGGGATCACCGTGGTGATCATCGACAGGGCCGCCAGCCCGTGGGCATCCCGCAGCTCCAGGGGGATGTGCACGAACCCCGAGCGTGGCGCCCGGCGCCCGGCTGACCAGACGCCGCGCGCCACCTGCAGATTGGAAACCAGCACATCGATACCGACCCGCAGGATCAGGCGCAGGATGGTTCCAGGGCGGCGGATCTGCACCGACAGCGGGCGCAACGGCGCCATCAGCAGCGGCGCCAGAACAGCGAAAAGGGCGCCGAGCAACAGGTTGCCCGGGCTGATCGAGACGTTCAGCACCAGCCACAGCAACCACAGGGCCAGGGACAGCAAGGGAGCGGGGAACAGGCGTTTCATGGTTGCACCTGGGCGTTGGCGGCCTGGCTGGTGGGGCCGGGGACAGGCCGGGTGCCGAGTACGGCGCTGACGTACTGTTCAGGGGTCTGCAGGCTGGCAGCGGTGTCCTGGGTGTAGCGCAGCAGCGGTTCGGCGCGCACGCTCAGGGCGATGCACAGGCCCAGCAAGGCGACGATGGGGATGCACTCGTAGCGGCGCAGCAATGGCGAGGGACGTTCCTGCGGCGTCCAGAAGCGTTGGACACCGACCCGGGTCAGGGCGATCAGCGAGGCCAGGCCCGACAGTACCAGCAGTGCCACCAGGGCCCAGCCGGCAATGGAAAGCGGCTGGTCGGCAGCCATGCCCAGCCCTTGGGGATTGAACAGCGCGGCGATCAGGCTGACCTTGCCGATGAAACCCGACAGCGGCGGCATGCCGATGATCAGCAAGGCGCAGGCGATGAAGCTCAGGCCCAGGAAGGCCATGGTCCAGGGAATCACCTGGCCGATCACGGCTTTCTGCTCGTCATCCAGGTTGATCCCCTTGGGCGGGTGCAGCGATTCCAGCGGCGAAGGCTGGCAGTCGTCGTCATCGAGTGGCAGTTCGTTGGCCGAACGGGAACGCTCGATCAACTCGGCCAGCAGGAACAGGGCGCACAGCGCCAGGGTCGAGCTGACCAGGTAGAACAGCGCCCCGGCCGTCAGTGCCACCTGGCCGAAACCGATGGCGGCCATCAGGGTGCCCGCCGAAACCAGGATGCTCAGGCTGGCCATGCGCTCCAGGCGCTGGGCGGCCAGAATCGATACCGCCGCACAGCCCAGGGTCGCCAGGCCGCCATAGATCAGCCAATCACCGCCAAAGAAGGCCGAGGCACCGGCCTGGCCGGAAAACAGCAAGGTCCACAGGCGCAGCACGGTGTAGAAGCCGACCTTGGTCATGATCGCGAACAGCGCTGCGACGGGTGCGCTGGCAGCGGAGTAGGCGGGCACCAGCCAGAAGTTCAACGGCCAGATCCCGGCCTTGGCCAGGAAGGCGATGGCCAGGATCGCCGCCCCCGCGTGCAGCAGGCCGCGGTCGGCCTCCGGCACCAGTGGGATCTTCAGTGCAAGGTCGGCCATGTTCAGGGTGCCGGTGACGCCATAGAGCATGGCCGCGCCCACCAGGAACAGCGACGAGGCGAACAGGTTGATGGCAATGTAATGCAGCCCGGCCTTGACCCGCGCTCGTCCCGACCCATGCAGCAGCAGGCCGTAGGAGGCCGCCAGCAACACTTCGAAAAAGACGAACAGGTTGAACAGGTCGGCGGTCAGGAACGCGCCGTACAGGCCCATCAGCTGGATCTGGAACAAGGCGTGGAAGCTGGCGCCGGCACCGTCCCAGCGGGCCATGGCAAAGAGCAGGGCGCTGACGCCGACGATCCCGGTCAGCACCAGCATCAGGGCCGACAGGCGATCGAGCACCAGCACGATGCCGAACGGCGCCGGCCAGTTGCCTGGCAGGTACACGCCGATCGAGCTGGCCTGGCCCTGGGCCTGCACCCACAGCAGCAGGCAGACCGAGATGGCCAGGCCCAGCAGGCTGGAAAACAGGTTCAGGCGCGCCTTGAGCGGCCGGCGCTTTTCGCCCAGCAGCAACATCAGGGCGGCGGTCAGCAGCGGCAGCAGGATCGGTGCAATGATCAACTGGTTCATCGCACTCATTCGCTGCTCTCCCGGCCATCCACATGGTCGGTGCCGGTCAGGCCACGCGACGCCAGCAGCACCACCAGGAACAAGGCGGTCATCGCGAAGCTGATGACGATGGCGGTGAGCACCAGGGCCTGGGGCAGCGGGTCGGTGTAGTGGAGCAGGTCCTGGGGCACGCCGTCCTTGATGATCGGCTCCTTGCCGATGAACAGGCTACCCATGCTGAAAATGAACAGGTTGACGGCGTAGGACAGCAGGCACAGGCCCATCACCACCTGGAAGGTCCGTGGCCGCAGGATCAGCCAGACCCCGGAGGCGGCCAGCACACCAATGGCAATTGCAATGACTTCTTCCATCAGGCGGCTCCTGTCTGGGTGGTTCTGGGCTGGCTCGCCGGACGGTGGCCACGCACCGATTGGTGAGCCAGGGCAGTAAGGATCAACAGGGTCGAGCCGACGACAACGGTGAAGATGCCGATATCGAAGAACAGTGCGCTGGCGACATGGATGTCACCCAGCAGCGGCAGGTGCAGGTGGGCCGTGTGGGTGGTCAGGAACGGGTAGCCCAGCAGCATCGCGCCACCACCGGTGAGGGTGGCGCACAGCAGGCCGGTGCCCATCCAGCGCAGCGGGCGCAGGCTCATTTGTGCTTCGACCCACTGGGTGCCGGCGACCATGTACTGCAGGATGAACGCCACCGACATCACAAGGCCCGCGACAAAGCCGCCGCCGGGCTGGTTGTGACCGCGCATGAACAGGTACATCGACACCACCATGGCGATCGGCAGCAGCAGGCGCACCAGCGCCGCCGGGACCATCATGAAGCCCAGCGCCGTATCGGCGGCCTGGCGCGGGTTGATCAGGTCGGTGACCACGTCGGGGGCCAGCAGGCGCTGCTGGGCCGGCAATTGCATGCTCTCGCGCGGCGGCCGGAAGCGGCGCAGCAGGGCGAACACCGCCAGGGCCACGGCCACCAGCACCGTGACTTCACCCAGGGTGTCGAAACCGCGGAAGTCCACGAGCATGACGTTGACCACGTTGCTGCCACCGCCCTCGGGCAGGGCCCGGCTCAGGTAGAACGACGAGATGAAGTTCGGTGTCGGGCGGGTCAGCATGGCATAGGACAGCAGTGCCATGCCGCCGCCCACCAGCACCGCCAGGATCAGGTCGCGCAGGCGGCGCAGGCGCGCCCGCTCCTGGGTGCCGGCCAGGGGCGACACGCCTTCGATACGCCGTGGCAGCCAGCGCAGGCCGAGGAGGATCAGCACGGTGGTGACCACCTCGACCACCAGTTGGGTCAGGGCCAGGTCCGGGGCCGAGAACCAGACGAAAGTGATGCAGGTCATCAGGCCGCAGACGCTGACCATGGTCAGGGCTGCCAGGCGGTGGTACTTGGCCTGCCAGGCCGCACCCACGGCGCAGGCGATGGCGATCAGCCAGAGTATGACGAAGACCCCGGAGCCCGGAATCTTCGGCCGGTCACCCCAGCTCAAACCACTGTGCAGCATGGGCAGCAGGCCGGCCAGCAGGGCCACCAGCACCAGCATGAACATCTGCTTCTGCAGGCGCTTGGTGGTCATCAGGCGTTCGAAACGGCGCGCCAGGCGCATCAGCAGCACCTGGCCGTGTTCGAACAGGCGCTTGCCATTGAGGCGCCCGATCAGTGGCGGGTGAGGGAAGCGACCGAGCTTGAGCGGGTTGCGCAGCAACAGGTAGAGCACGACGCCGCCGGTCATGGCGATCAGGCTCATGATCAGCGGAGCATTCCAACCGTGCCAGATGGCCAGGCTGTACTCGGGCAGCGTACCGCCGACCACCGGCAGGGCGGCGGCGGCCAGCAGCGGGCCGACGGACTGGGCCGGGAACATGCCCACCACCAGGCAGGTCAGCACCAGCAGTTCGACCGGTGCGCGCATCCAGCGCGGCGGCTCGTGAGGGGTATGGGGCAAGTCGGTGGCCTGCGGGCCGAAGAACACATCGACGGTGAAGCGCAGGGCGTAGGCCACGCTGAAGGTCCCGGCCAGGGTGGCGATCACCGGCAGCGAGGCTTCGATCCAGGCGCTGGAGCTGATGAATACGGTCTCGGCGAAGAACATTTCCTTGGACAGGAAACCGTTCATCAACGGCACCCCGGCCATGGCGGCACTGGCCACCATGGCCAGGGTCGCGGTGAACGGGATCAGCCGGAACAGGCCACTCAGGCGCCGGATATCGCGGGTGCCGCTCTCATGGTCGATGATGCCGGCGGCCATGAACAACGAGGCCTTGAACGTGGCGTGGTTGAGAATGTGGAACACCGCCGCGACCGCGGCCAGCGGGCTGTTCAGGCCCAGCAGCAGGGTGATCAGGCCCAGGTGGCTGATGGTCGAGTAGGCCAGCAGGCCCTTGAGGTCGTTCTGGAACATGGCCGCGAAGGCGCCGAGCAACAGGGTGCAGGCCCCGGCGCCGCCGACGATCCAGAACCACTCTTCGCTGCCGGACAACACCGGCCACAGGCGTGCCAGCAGGAAAACCCCGGCCTTGACCATGGTCGCCGAGTGCAGGTAGGCCGAGACCGGCGTGGGCGCGGCCATGGCGTGCGGTAGCCAGAAGTGGAAGGGAAATTGTGCGCTCTTGCTCAGGGCACCGAGCAGAATCAGGGGAAGCAGGACGGGGTACAGGGCATGGTTGCGAATCTGATCGCCGGCAGCGAGGACCTTGTCCAGGTCGTAGCTGCCGACCACATGGCCGAGCAGCAGTACCCCCGCCAGCAGGCACAGGCCTCCGGCGCCGGTGACCATCAGGGCCATGTACGCGCCGCGCCGGGCATCGGCGCGGTGGTGCCAGTAGCCGATCAACAGGAACGAGAACAGGCTGGTCAGCTCCCAGAAGAACACGATCTGGATCAGGTTGCCGGAAATCACCAGGCCCAGCATCGCGCCCATGAACGCCAGGAAAAAGGCGAAGAAGCGTGGCACCGGATCTTGTGGCGACATGTAGTAGCGGGCATACAACGACACCAGGGTGCCAATGCCCAGCACCAGCAGGGAGAACAGCCAGGCGAAGCCGTCCATGCGCAGGACCAGGTTCAGCCCGAGGCTTGGCAGCCAGAGAAATTCCTCGCGGATCACGCCGCCATGGGCGATCTGCGGGTACAGCAAGGCGACCTGGACGGTGCCGACCAGGGCGACGAGTCCGGCAAGCAGCGACTCGCTATTGCGTGCATTGTGCGGCAAGACAGCCGCCAGGCAGCTGCCGAGAAACGGCAGAAGCAGTAGCACTATCAAGGACATAGATTTCTAATCTGCAGGAGTTTGTAAGGGATCATACGTGGCGCACCGTCGATCACCAACCGTGAAGCTGTGGCAGAATCCTACAAACAGGCTGTATCAAATGATTTTTTTATAACAGTTTTTTTCAAAGGATAGACGAGATCCGGCGGCTAGCGACCGGTCTCGGGCGCCTGTCCGGACACCTGGAGTGCTTCAGGTTGCGCTTCCCGGCGTTTGAACTTCAGCTCACTGATGATCACAGCGATCACGATCAGCAAACCGCCCAGCAGGGCGATGCCTGGCAGCCGTTCACCGGCGATGCGTCCGACGATGCCGGCCCACACCGGCTCACCGGCGTAGATCAGGGTCGCACGGGTAGGGGATACCGACTTCTGCGCCCAGTTCATCGCCACCTGGATCACCGCGCTCATGGCGCCCAGGCCCAGGGCGCTGAGCAGCAGCAACCAGGAGAAGTCCGGCACGGTTTCCCGGGTCGGGGCCATCATCAGGAACGACAGGATCGAGGCGGTCGCCAGTTGCACCACGGTGACCCGGCGCACATCGACCTTGCCGGCGTAGCGGCTGATCAGGATGATTTCCGCGGCGATGGCCACGGCACTGACCAGGGTGACGATCTCGCCCTCGCTCATCTGCAGTGAGCCGCCTTCGGGTCCGGCCAGCAGCATCAGGCCGACGAAGGCCAGGCCGATGCCCAGGCTCGGCATCAGGCCGGGACGGCGACCCAGCACCAGCCATTGCAGCAAGGGCACGAACGGCACGTACAACGCGGTGATGAACGCCGACTGGCTGCTGCTGATGGTTTGCAGCCCGTAGGTCTGCAAGCCGTAGCCGAGCATGATCGAGGCGCCGATCAGCACGCCGGCCTTGAGCTCGATGGCCGTCAGGCCCGACAGCGCACGGGCCGAGACCAAACCGACGAACAGGGCGGCGGCGGCAAACCGCAGGCCGACGAAGAACATCGGTCCGCTGACGGTCATGACGTTGTGCACCAGCAGGAAGGTGCCGCCCCAGAGCATGGTGATGAACACCAGGACAAGTTCGGCCTTGCTGAGCCGCAAAGAAACGGACGGGCGTTCTGCGTTGCTGTTTGGGTTCATGGCTTGCACACGGAAGTGGGGCGACGCACAATTGCGGCGAAAGTGGGCAGTATACTGCGCAATCCCTACCTGTGAGCAATATAGTGCACAAAGAATCCAGCCAGCGCGCCTCGGTGCTGCAACACGTCAGTCAGAACGTCCGTCGCCTGCGCCACGCCGCGGACCTCAGCCAGAGTGCCCTGGCGGAAAAATCCGGGGTCAGCCGGCGCATGCTGGTGGCCATCGAAGCGGGCGAGAAGAATGTCAGCCTGACCACCCTGGACCGTCTGGCCGAGGCGCTGGAGGTTGCCTTTACCGACTTGATCCAGGCACCGGACAATCGCGACCCCAGCCGGATCAACGAGCTGGCCTGGACCGGTGAGCGTCCTGGCAGCAAGGCCGTGCTGCTGGCAAGCTCGGTTGCCAGCCGCGAGGTGGAACTCTGGGAGTGGCGCCTGGAGCCGGGCGAGACCTACCTGTCCGAAGCCGATGCCGATGGTTGGAGCGAGCAACTGTATGTGTTCGAAGGCTGCCTGACCCTGATCATCGAGGATCGGCATCACCACCTGCAGACTGGTGACTTCTTCAGCTTCGCCAGCAACCGCATGCACGCCTATCGCAACGAAGGCGAGGTGGCGACACGCTTCGTACGCAACGTCGTGATCTGATGCGATGGCCTTATCGCAGGGGCGGGCTCGCCCCGCGATAAGGCCACCACAGCATTCAGTCACCCCTTGATAAACGCCAGCAGATCCGCATTGACCTTGTCCTTGTGGGTATCGGTCAAACCATGGGGCGCCCCCGGATAGACGATCAGGGTCGCGTCGTTGATCAGCTTGGCCGACTCCGGCCCCGCCGCCTGGATCGGTACGATCTGGTCGTCGTCGCCATGAATCACCAGGGTTGGAATGTCGAACTTGCGCAGGTCCTGGCGGAAGTCGGTTTCCGAGAAGGCCTTGATGCAGTCATAGGCGTTCTTGTGGCCGGCCATCATGCCCTGCATCCAGAATGAATCGATCAACCCCTGGGACACCTTGGCGCCCGGGCGGTTGAAGCCGAAGAACGGCCCGCCGGCGATGTCCTTGTACAGCTGCGAACGGTCGGCCAGTGCCCCGGCACGAATGCCGTCGAAGGCCTCGATCGGCGTACCCAGGGGGTTGTCCGCAGTTTTGAGCATCAGCGGTGGCACCGCCGAGATCAGCCCGGCCTTGGCCAGGCGTCCGGTGCCGTGGCGACCGATATAACGGCTGACTTCGCCGCCGCCCGTGGAGAAACCGAACAGGATCGCGTCCTTGAGGTCCAGGTGCTCGAACAACTGCGCCAGGTCGTCGGCGTAGGTGTCCATTTCGTTGCCGTGCCAGGGTTGACTGGAGCGTCCATGACCGCGTCGGTCATGGGCGATGCAGCGATAGCCGTGGTCGGCGAGAAACAGCATCTGGGATTCCCAGCTGTCGGACGACAGTGGCCAGCCGTGGCTGAACACGACCGGCTGGCCACTGCCCCAGTCCTTGTAGTAGATCGTGGTGCCGTCGCGGGTGGTGAAGGTACTCATGACTGCTATCTCCTGTTGGGTGAAACGCCAGAGGGTCAGGCAAGCCCATTGAGGTTAGCGGGTATTGGCGTTCAGGTAGTCCTCGGTGGAAATGACCTGGGCATAGGCAAAGGCCAGGGCCGCCATGTAGGTGGCATGCACCTGGGCCGCCGGAATGGTCACGCCATTGAATTCCTGGGCGCGGGTGGCGCAGGCATCATGGATGACCGTGGTGTGGTAGCCGAAATCGGCGGCGGCGCGGGTGGCGGCGTCGATGCACATGTGGCTCATGCTGCCGATCACCGTCACCGCCTCGGTGTGGTGCTCGTCCAGCAAGGCCTTGAGACCGGTATCCAGGAAGGCGTTGACCTTGTGCTTGAGCACCACCGGCTCATGGGGCAGCGCCGCGGCCTTGGGGTGGATCTGCGCGCCTTCGGAACCGGGGGCGAAGAAGGGCGCGTCGGCGGATTCGAACTCGTGGCGCACGTGCACCACCAGGTCGCCCTTGGCGCGGGCGGCGGCCAGTACTTTGCCGGCGTTGTCGGCGGCAGGGTCGGCGCCGTCCAGGGTCCATTTGCCGCCGGGGAAGTAGTCGTTCTGGATGTCGATGACGATCAGTGCCTGCTTGCTCATTGCAAAAGCCTCTTGTGGGGGAGTGGTTGTGGCGTGGTGATAGTTATAGGCTTGAACGGTGCGCTTGCGCATTGGCGCGAACGACAAAAGGGCGGGAAAAACTGACAATGGCCAAAGAGGGCGACATGCTGGAAATCGGTCTACTGGTCTATCCCGGTGCGCAGACGGCGGCCGTGCATGGCCTGACCGACCTGTTCGCCGTGGCCAACCGCTTGCGTCATGAGCTGGGGGCGCTCGACCGGCCGCTGCTGCGAATCAGTCACTGGGGGCACGATGACAACAGACGGTTGGCGGTGACGTTCGACAGCCACCCGGATGGCCATCATCAACCCCGGGTCATGATCATTCCGCCGAGCCTGACCCAGGCCCCCACGCCCGAACTGCTCGAACGCTTCTGCCAGGACCTGCGCCAATGGCACCGCGAAGGTATCTTGCTGGTGTCGGTGTGCGTCGGGGTGTTCTTCATCGCCGCCAGCGGCCTGCTCGACGACAGGCCGGCCACCACCCACTGGAATTTCGCCCAGTCCCTGGCCGAGCGCTTTCCCGCGGTCAAGGTCGAGGCCAACCTGCCGTTGCTCGACGATGGCGACATCATCACCTCCGCCGGTCTGATGGCCTGGACCGACCTGGGGCTGAAACTGGTGGAGCGCTACCTGGGCCAGACCCTGGCTGCCGAGACCGCGCGTTTTCTGGCGGTGGAGCATGTCGGCGCCGGACAGCGGCCATGCACCGGCTTCAGCCCGCGCCTGGACCACGGCGACGAAGCGGTGCTCAAGGTCCAGCACTGGCTGCAAAGCAGCGGCGCCCGGGATGTGAACCTGTCGGCCATGGCCGAGTGTGCCGGGCTCGAATCCCGTACCTTCCTGCGGCGCTTTCGCAGTGCCACGGGCTTCAAACCCACCGAGTACTGCCAGCAGGTGCGGGTCGGACGGGCCTGCCGGATGCTCGAGTTCACCAACCGCAGCATCGACCAGATCGCCTGGGGCGTCGGCTACCAGGACCCGGGGGCGTTTCGCAAGGTCTTCCACAAGGTCACCGGCCTTGCGCCCAGCGACTATCGTCGTCGCGTGGCGCCCGGTGTCGGCTGATCCTACTTTGGTACCGGTACGGCTGCTTTTCCCGCCAGCTGCTGCCTATCATGGCCGTCAAACAAGACGGAGCAGCCCATGAGTGTTCATCCGCAACCGGAGTATCCTGCCGCCGATGTGCTGATCATCGGCGGTGGCCTGAGTGGTGCCCTGCTGGCCGCACAGTTGTTGCGCCAACCTGGTCGTCGTCGCCTGCTGGTGATCGAGCCACGCTCCGAACTGGGCCGTGGCGAGGCCTACAGCGCGACACATCTGGGCCACACCTTGAACGGTAACGCGGCGCGCATGAGCGTCGATCCGGATAACGCCGACGACCTCACGCATTGGCTGGAGCAACACATCGCCGCTGGCGGCTGGCCCGAATCCGCCCTGCAGGCTGTACCGGTCGCAGAGCTGTTCCCGCCGCGTGGCCTGTTCGGTGTCTATGCCCGCCAGCGACTGGCGCAGGCGCAGGCCCTGGGTGAGTGCCAGGGTTCGAGCCTTGCGCATGTACGGGCTGAAGTCGTAGACCTGCAGGTCGATGAGCGGGGCGTGCGCCTTGACCTGGATGATGGTCGTATCGTGCACGGGGCGCGCGCTGTGCTCGCCACCGGTATGTTCGCTGCGGCACGCACGGCCCGGATCGACGACGATCGTTTCAATGCTGCAGCGGTCGATCCCTGGGATGTGTCGGCAATGGGCAGGATCGATCCCCGGGGGCGGGTGTTGATCATCGGCGCCGGGCTGACCATGGTCGATGCGGTGGTGTCGCTCGAACAGGCAGGGCATCGAGGTCCGATCGAGGTGTTCTCCCGCCATGGCCTGCTGCCGCAGGTGCGCCGCCAGCCGCCGGACTGGAGCGATTTTCTCGCCGCCGATCCCGACCTTCGCAGTCCCTTGCAATTGCTTCGTGCCTTACGTGGGCAATGTCGGCAGGCCCAGGCCCTGGGCATCGACTGGCAGGCACCCCTGGACACCGTGCGTGTGCACATCGCACGGCTCTGGAGCCAGGCCAGCGATCGCCAGCGCCGGCAGTTCGTGCGCCATGTACGGCCCTGGTGGGAGAGCCATCATCATCGCTCGCCACCCCAGGGCGCGGCATTGCTGGCAAGGCTGGTGGAAGAGGGTCGCTTGCGGATTCATGCTGCATCCCTGCAAGGCCTGGCATCAGTGCCGGGTGAGTCGCCGGTGATCAGCGTGCGTTTTCGGGGGCAGTCGCAGACGACCGAAGTGGCTGGCGCGGCGTTGATCAATTCCAGTGGTATCGAATACGACTGGCGCCGTGTCGATCGCCCTTTGCCCCGGCAACTGCTGCACCGCCGTCTGATCCGTCCCGGGCCGCTGGCCCTGGGGATTGCCGCCGACCCCGGTGGCGCTGTGCAGCACGCCGACGGTCAGTTCAGCGAGCGTCTGTTTGCCATGGGCCCGCCCTTGCGCGGTCTGTGGTGGGAAAGCACGGCCGTCACCGATGTTGCCTTGCAGGCCAAGGCCCTGGCGCTGCGCCTGGCGACCCTGCAGCGCTAGAGGGCAGGGTCGGCACCGGGTTCCAGCAGTTGCGGGCCCGGTCCCTGCACACCCAACTGGTCGTCGCAATTGCGCAGCGGACAACTCTGCAAAGACAGGCAGCCGCAGCCGATGCAGCCGTCCAGCTGGTCGCGCAGCATCAGCAGCTTGTCGATGCGCAGGGTCAGGTCCTGGCGCCACTGTTCGGACAGGCGTTGCCAGTCCGCTGCAGTGGGCGCGCGCCCTATCGGCAGGGTTTTCAAGGCGTCATGAATGGTCGCCAGGGGGATGCCCAGGCGCTGTGCCATCTTGATCACCGCCACGCGACGCAGGGCTTCGCGCGGGTAGCGTCGCTGGTTGCCGCTGCTGCGGGTGCTGTGGATCAGCCCCTTGCTTTCGTAGAAGTGCAGGGCGGTGACTGCGACACCGCTGCGGGCAGCCAGTTGGCCGACGGTCATGACCTTGTCGGTCGGGCTGGGCGTCATGCTGAAAAACCTCTTGACCTTGAGTTAACTAGAGGTTTTACCCTGCCTGCCGTCGTACAGCAAGTTCAATGGCAGGGAGAGAGTGCCCCATGATGGTTTCACCGCGCAGCCAGTGCTTTACCCAGATGATCGAGTTCGAAGTGACGCCCACCTACCAGCACGCCCTGGCCCGGGCGCTCGCCGAACGCAGCGAGGAACTGGCGGTGCAGCACGCGGGGCTGGTGGGCGCCAGTGTCCAGGCCAGTGAGGATGGCAGTCGCGTGCTGCAGTGCCTGCAGTGGCAGTCGCGCAGTGCCTGGGAGGCGGCGGTCAGCAGCTTCGAGCAGGAACCCTTCCTGCAACTGATTCAGCAGCATCAGGCCAAAGGGGTGAACTTTGCCGCCTTCCAGACCTTGAGCAGTCTGAACCGCAACGCCGCCGACGGCCTGCACTGCCAACTGCAGGGGTCAGGAATACCAGGGTGAGTGGTAGGGGTAGTGGTCAAGACGCGCACCGATGACCATTTCGCTGATCCAGGTACTGAGGATCGAGCTGTAGGCCTTCTGGCTGCGGTCGCTGGACAGGGCGTGGTCGGCGCCATCGACGATCCGGTGGGTCAGGGAGTGGGCACTGACGAAGGCCGAGCGGTAACTCATCAGGGTGCTGTGGGGGACATAGGCGTCCTGTTCTGATTCCACCAGCAACACATCTCCGGCGAATTCGGCGCACGCACCCAGGGCACGATTATCGGCCGGGCCCAATGGACGCTGGCGGTAATCGGTCAGCCGCTGGCGGTCGAGTCCGTGTTTAGGAAGGGTCCACTCGTCGTCCCAGTACAGCGCCGGCACCCGCAGGGCCAGCCACTTGACCGGGCGCAAGGCGGTCAGCAGGGTCGCCAGGTAGCCGCCATAGCTGCTGCCGATCAGGGCGATGGCGCTGGTATCGACCGCCGGATGGCTGACCAGCCGGTCGTAGGCAGCCACCAGGTCCGCCAGGTTCTGCGCGCGGGTGACGCTCAGGCGCTGGCTTTCGGTCTTCTCATGGCCGCGCAGGTCGAAGGTCATGCACACACAGCCAAGCCCGGTGATCTGCTTGGCCCGCGCCAGGTCGCGCTGTTGGCTGCCGCCCCAGCCGTGGACGAACAGAATGCCCGGCACCTTGTCGCCGGGGCTGACGATGGTGCCGGCGATGCACTCGCCATCGACAGGGATCTCGATGGGCTCGCTATGGATGCTCATAGTCGCGGATCCGTGCATATTTGCAGAGTCTTCCCAGTTCACGGTCGTCCCCCTGATAGAAGATGGTTGCATCGGCAGGTGGCTCGGCGGCGTCGAAGGCTTCATGGGTAGAGGCGCAGACACGCCTGAGCCCAGGATCTGCGGCAAATGCCTGCAAGGCCAGGATCTCGGCGCTGCTGGCGCCGCCGATGCGCCAGGATTGTTCGAGCACGCCGCTGCAGGGCTTGTCCTGGCTGTTCAGGCCGCGGGCGACGTCATAGTTGCGGCGCGAAGCGATGAAGCCGGGAAAGCTCTGCAGCGCCGCCTGCTCGTAGGTCATGGCCTGGGTGATAGCCAGGCGCAGGTGCTCTTCGAGCGCCAGTTGCAGCAAGGTGTCGTAGCCGCCGCGGACCAGGGTCAGGTCCGACCCGCCGTAGATCTCTTCGCCAGCATGGTCGCGGGTCAATTGCTGGGAGCCGTAGTAGCTGCAGAGAATGCCCGCTACCTGAACCTGGCCGACACTGAAGGTCTGCACCTGGGTCAGGTTCTCTTCCAGGGTCAGCCCCCAGAGCGCCAGTTCGCTCTCGTTCATGCCGGTCAGCGCCTGCTCCACGCCTCTCATCGAAGTGACCACAGTCTGCCCGCGACCGGCCGTGGCCCGCACCGGCTTGATCCGCACAGGACCGTCGCGCAGCAGCAATGCCGCCGCCCGGGCAGCATCGTCCAGGCTGAACACCGTGTAGCCACGCAGCAGGGCATCGCTGGCCTTGCGGGCAAAGGTGTCGGTCCAGCCGAGCGGGAAACGGGCGTCAGCGGGCAACGGATGGGAGATGGCCTTGGTCGCCATATAGGGCCGGCTCACCACACCACCGAACAGGTCATCGCACGAGCCGATGCCCATCTTCAGGCAGCGGTCCGCATCGATCAGGGTTTCGGTTGGCAGGTAGTAGAAGTTTTCCCGTGCCGTGGGTTCCTTCAGCGGCTCGACGACCTGGGTATGGAGCAACTGTGCCAGACGCTCGGCAAGCTTGAGGTGCACGCTGTGCTCGTGCTCCGGGGTGTGGGGGCGGGTGTCGAGCAGCACAACGCCTTGCTTGCGGTCGGTCGATCGGGGCATGAACAGTTCTCCCGTACCAGGGCTGTACTCATGAGAAGGTCTGGAGGCCGGGAAGTTCAGTGCGAGTGAACGTAATTGTATTTTGATTATATAAATATAAAAATTAATAATTTATGGTTCTATGATGGCTAGGGCAGGATAGCTTCACCTTTTGCCTACTCTTCTTAAGGAAGAGTCTGCTTTTCCAGGCATGGACAACCAGAGATCCTGCAGCAATGAACAATTTCCCGTTGTACTTCGACTACGCCGCCACGACACCTGTCGACGAGCGAGTCATCCAGGCGATGGTCCAGTGCCTGGGCGCCTCGGGCAACTTCGGCAACCCGGCCTCCGGTTCCCATCACTATGGGCAGCAGGCGCGGATGGCGGTGGAGCAGGCCCGGGCCCAGGTGGCCGGTCTGGTCGGCGCCGATGTCCGGCAGATCATCTGGACTTCAGGTGCCACCGAATCCAACAACCTTGCGCTCAAGGGGCTGGCCCGGGGACGTCAGGGAGGCCATATCATCACCAGCCAGATCGAACACAAGGCGGTGCTCGATACGGTTTCGCACTTGGAGCGGGACGGGTTCGAGGTGACGCGCCTGGCCCCCGACGCCCAAGGCCTGATCAGTGCCCAGGCGCTGGCCGCAGCCTTTCGCCCGGATACCTTTCTGGTGTCGCTGATGCTGGTCAACAACGAACTGGGCACGGTCAACGATGTTGCCACCCTCGGCGCCCTGGTCCGCCGCCACGGCGCATTGCTGCATGTCGATGCCGCCCAGGGGGCGGGCAAGCTCGGGATCGACCTCGGCCGGTGGCCGGTGGACCTGATGTCGTTCTCGGCGCACAAGGTCTATGGTCCCAAGGGCATCGGTGCCTTGTATGTCGGCGACCGGGCCAGGCCCCAGCTCCAGGCACAGATTCACGGGGGCGGTCATGAGGGCGGCTTGCGCTCTGGTACCCTGGCCACCCACCAGATCGTCGGCATGGGGGCGGCCTTCGCCCTGGCGGGCGAGTTGCAGGGTGAAGAGGTCCAGCGGATCGGCCAGTTGCATCGGCTGTTGCTGGAGCGACTGGGTGACATCCCTGGTCTGGTGCTCAATGGCAGTGCCAGTCAACGCATCGAACATACCCTGAGCCTGACGTTCAGCGCAGAAAGCCCCGATCTGGCGAGCCTTGCCGCCGACCTGGCGTTTTCTTCGACCTCGGCGTGCAACTCGGCCAGCAGCCAGCCCTCCCATGTGCTGCTGGCACTGGGCCTGTCGGCACAAGCCGCACGCCAGACGATCCGCTTGAGCCTTGGCCGCTACACCCAGGTCCAGGATGTCGAACAGGCGGCCGGGGCAATTAAAGCCGCGTTACAGTCCCGGCCCTTCTGGACGGTTGCCGGGGACTGACGCCTGTTCCATTATCTGCGGCGATAACAATGGATGCCGTGGTAGCAGGAGTCAGCATGAACACTCAGTCTTCAATCCAGGTGCCGGTCAGCGCACGCCTGGCGGCCATACGCCAGGTAATGAACAGCGAGGGGGTCGACGCCCTGTTGGTACCGTCGGCGGATCCACATCTTTCCGAATACCTGCCGGGCTACTGGCAGGGCAGGCAATGGCTCTCCGGTTTCCAGGGGTCGGTCGGCACCCTCGTGGTGACGGCGGATTTCGCCGGATTGTGGGCCGACAGCCGCTACTGGGAGCAGGCCGAGCTGGAGCTGGCCGGCAGCACCATCGAACTCATGAAGCTGCAACCGGGCAAGCCGGGGCCGCTGGACTGGCTGGCCGAGCAAACGCCGCAGGGCGGTACGGTGGCGGTCGATGGTGCTGTCATGGCGCTGGCTTCGGCGCGCCAGCTGGAGCAGCGCCTGGCTGTTCGCAATGCCCGGCTGCTGACCGACAAGGACCTGCTGACACAGGTCTGGAGCGATCGTCCCGAGCTGCCGCTCAACCCGGTGTATCAGCATCTGCCACCCGAAGCGACAGTGAGCCGCGCCGAGAAGCTGGCGCAGTTGCGCCAGGTGCTGCGCGAACGTGGCGCCGACTGGCATTTCATTGCCACCCTGGACGATATCGCCTGGCTGTTCAATCTGCGTGGCAGCGATGTTTCCTACAACCCGGTATTCGTTTCCTTCGCCCTGGTCAGCCAGGACCAGGCACTGCTGTTCGTTGCCCCGGGCAAGCTCGACCCGCACCTGCGTCAGGTGCTGGAGAGTGATGGCATCGAAGTGCGCGATTACGAGGCCATCCATTCGGCGCTGGCGGCCATCCAGGCCGGCCAAAGCTTGCTGATCGACCCGGCGCGGGTCACCCGTGGCTTGACTGCCAGCCTGGGAGGCGAGGTGCGTCTGGTCGAAGGGCTGAACCCCACGACCCTGGCCAAATCACAGAAGAGTGCCGAGGATCTGCTGCACATCCGCAAGGTGATGGAGCAGGACGGCGCGGCCTTGTGCGAGTTCTTCGCCTGGCTGGAGGCGAACCTGGGGCGTGAGACGGTCACTGAGCTTACCATCGACGAACAGCTCAGTGCTGCCCGTGCCCGGCGCCCGGGTTTCGTCTCGCTGAGCTTTTCGACCATTGCCGCATTCAATGGCAATGGCGCCATGCCGCACTACCGGGCAACCGAAGCATCTCATGCGCGAATCGAAGGCGATGGCCTGCTGCTGATCGACTCGGGCGGTCAGTACCTGGGTGGCACGACCGACATCACCCGCATGGTACCGGTAGGCACGCCGAGCCTTGCGCAGAAGCAGGACTGTACACGCGTACTGCAGGGGGTGATCGCCTTGTCGCGGGCACGCTTCCCGCGGGGCATTCTTTCGCCGTTGCTCGATGCCATTGCCCGGGCGCCGATCTGGGCTGACCAGGTCGATTATGGGCATGGTACCGGGCATGGGGTGGGTTACTTCATGAATGTGCATGAGGGCCCGCAGGTGATTGCCTACCAGGCAGCGCCTGCGCCGCAGACCGCGATGCAGGCCGGCATGATCACCTCGATCGAGCCTGGCACCTATCGCCCGGGGCAGTGGGGTGTGCGGATCGAAAACCTGGTGTTCAATCGTGAGGCAGGAAGCAGCGAGTTCGGCGACTTCCTTCAATTCGAAACCCTGACCTTGTGTCCGATCGACACGCGCTGCCTGCTGCCGGAACTGTTGAGCGAGCAGGAACGCACCTGGCTCAATGCCTATCATCAACAGGTTTGCGAGCGTCTGGCACCCTTGCTCGAGGGTGAGGCGCTGCAGTGGTTGCGCGAGCGAACCGTGGCGCTCTGAGCCGCAAACGAAGGTGAAAGCACAAAGGGCAGCCCATGGGCTGCCCTTTGTGTCAGATGATCGCTATTTGCAAATGACGATCATGCTGCGGCTGGTGTACCCGGCGGGATTGAGCCCGAACGGGTAGTCGCCGGGCTCGGTGTCGTCATTACCGGAGCGGGCGATCACCTTGTAGTTTTTACTGCCACAGGCAGTGGTAGCCTTGGCATAACACTTGTCCCAGGATGAGGTGAGGCCGGAGCAGTTGATGTGCAGGCCCTTTTTACCGTGCTTGACTTCAGTCTTTGCAGTCGCCGCGCACCCGGCGATGGCCAATACGGCCAGAATGAGCAAAATTCGTTTCATTCCCGTCCTTAATAGGTTCCGGATCTGGCGCCCGGGTCTAATTTCTGTTGCGTCTTCCTGATGCTTTCGCGTCCCTGTCTTGTCAATTAGATAACTTCAAGGTTGACGTTACATGACAGCTTAAAGAGGGTGGGTGCGCGGCACAATGGCCAGTTTGGTTTTAAATGAAAATAATTCTCAAATCAGTCGGCCGCTACCAGGGCCGGGCTTTCCTTGCGCATCGATAAGGTGGCGCCTACCGACGCGGTAATGATTGCACCAATGGCCAACCACTGCGCAGGGGTCAGCACTTCCCCGAGGAACAGTAACCCGCTCAGTGCGCCGAAGGCCGGTTCGATGCTCATCAGGGTGCCGAAGGTCCTGGCGGGCATACGTGTCAGGGCGACCATTTCCAGGCTGTAGGGCAGGGCCGTGGAGAGTATCGCAACACCCAGGGCGATCGGGATCAGTGCCGGGGTGAGCAAGGCGCTGCCGGCGTGGGCGATGCCGATCGGCGCAACGAAGAGTGCTGCGATCATGACGCCCAGCGCTGCGGTCTGTATGCCGTTCTCGGCCCCCGCTTTCTGGCCGTACAGGATATACAGCGCCCAGCACACTCCGGCGCCCAATGCGTAACTTGCACCCAGCAGGTCGATACCGCTGCCGGTCTGTCCAACCGGGACCAGCAGCAACAGCCCCACCACGGCAAGTCCGATCCAGAGGAAGTCCACTGCCCGGCGCGAGGCATAGAGCGCCACTGCGAGAGGGCCGGTGAATTCCAGCGCTACGGCGATTCCCAAAGGCACGGTGCGCAGGGACATATAGAAGAGAAGGTTCATGCCGCCCAGGGCCACGCCATAGATGATCACGGTGCGCAGGGTGCTGGCAGTCAGCCGCGCCCGCCAGGGGCGCAACAGCAGCAGCATGATGATACTGGCGAAGACCAGGCGCAGGGCGGTGGTGCCTTGTGCGCCCACCACGGGGAACATGCTCTTGGCCAGGGAGGCGCCGGATTGTATCGAAGCCATGGCGATCATCAGCAGGCCGATGGGAAACAGCGTGGCGGCCAGGCTGCGGGGTTGGGCGTTCATTGGGGATCGGTGTTCCTTATAGAGAGGGACTTGCGCTGGATGCGGAGGCTTATGATGCGCAAAGTCATAATGTTGAGCAATATAGTGCGCATTTTTCTTTTGGCTGACTCTTTTTTGAATTAGCGCTTGACGCTCGATTTAATCTCTCTATAATTCGCCCCACTTCCGGCGTAGTCGAAACGGAAAACTCCTTGAAAATCAACGAGTTAAATGTTTCAGGTGGTGCCGGAAGGGCTTCGATCGAAAGATCGGCAGCGGTGAAAAGGTAGTTGACAGCGGTTTGAAATGCTGTAGAATTCGCCTCCCGCTGACGAGAGATCGCAGCGAGTCAAGTGGTTGAAGTTAAACGAAAAACTTCAAAATAAACGCTTGACACACTCTG
>NZ_JBIVXC010000018.1:0-39733 GCF_044769005.1 Pseudomonas sp. NPDC090755
ATGGGCCGAAGCGGTCTGGCATATCTCGCCACGCGGCACCGGAGCAGAGCACCCAGAGCACACCATCAAGCATCAGTCGGTCGCTCAAGCGAGGCCGCCCCCCCCTGCCAAGGGTTTCGCTGAAAAGATCGGAGACCACATCCCAGGCCTCGTCCGAGAGTTCGTAACGTTTTGCCATCACAGAATTCCTTTCCGTTGATGGTGGGGGACTCTACAAAATCTCAGCGTTCGAGGGGCGGCGATTGGGTTTCTCGGGATTTCGTACAGAACCTAGAACGTCTACTGCCATTCGCCCGACAACAGCGCCTAGGGATGGGAGGCAGGGATCGCGACTGAAGAGCTATAGAAGGCTATGGGTTACGGTGCCCCAAAGCTTGCCCCTTTGCGGAAATGATCCGAATAATGCGGAAACGAAAGGGCGGCAGGCAGCGTAAATTTCGCTGCCCCAGAAACGCAAAAAGCCCTGAATAATCAGGGCTTTGGAATTGGCGGAAGCGTAGAGATTCGAACTCTAGGATAGTTGCCCATCGACGGTTTTCAAGACCGTTGCCTTAAACCACTCGGCCACGCTTCCTCGTATTGCGGGCGCCATGATACCGAAATGAAACAAGCTGTCAAACTCTCTATGTGGCTGCTTTCCAAGGCTCTGTTATGATCTTTGCATCTGAACGTTTCAAACCCGAAGGAGTGTCGCCATGCGCGAACAGGATTACGCCGTCAATCACGGCTTGCAGGTCGAGCAGCAGGAGGTCAGCAAGGTCCTGCGCAATACATACGGGCTGCTGGCGATCACCCTCGCCTTCAGTGGCGTCATGGCCTTCGTCGCGCAGCAGATGCGCGTCGGCTACCCGAACGTGTTCGTGGTGCTGATCGGCTTCTATGGCCTGTTCTTCCTCACCAACAAGCTGCGTGACTCGGTCTGGGGCCTGGTGTCTACCTTCGCCCTCACCGGTTTCATGGGCTTCATCCTCGGCCCGATCCTCAACCGTTACCTGGGCATGGCCGGTGGCGCCGAGGTGGTCAGTTCGGCCTTCGCCATGACCGCCCTGGTGTTCGGTGGCCTGTCGGCCTATGTGCTGATCACCCGCAAGGACATGAGCTTCCTCGGCGGTTTCATCACCGCTGGTTTCTTCGTCCTGATGGGTGCGGTGCTGGCCAGCCTGTTCTTCCAGATCAGCGGTCTGCAGCTGGCGATCAGCGCCGGTTTCGTGCTGTTCTCGTCGGTGTGCATCTTGTTCCAGACCAGCGCGATCATTCACGGTGGCGAGCGTAACTACATCATGGCGACCATCAGCCTGTATGTGTCGATCTACAACCTGTTCGTCAGCCTGCTGCAGCTGTTCGGGTTGATGGGTCGGGATGACTGATCGGTTGGTTGGCTGATTGTGAGAAAGCCCGCTTCGGCGGGCTTTTTTGTGGGTGCCGTATAGAGGTGGCAAGGCGCTGCCTTGCATCGCAGGCTTCGCCAGCTCCCACAAGGGTTCCCGGCATGCCCCGGACTCTGTGGGAGCTGCCGATAGGCTGCGATCGGGTGCGAAGCGGCCGTAAAACCAGACCGCCTCAGTACACCTGCCCCAACGAGGTGGCCGGTTTGCGACTGCTGCGCAGTCGATCGCAGCCTCGTACCTCGGCAGCGGCTACCCCAATCGTGCCCAGTTCCGTAGAATGCGCTCCTTTTTTCTTCCGGGGCAGCATTCCCATGAGTTCAATCGAGCAAGGGCCAGGCGCCGTCGCGCAGCCCAATGAACTGGTTCTCGGTCTAGAGGACCGGCCACGGCCGCTGATCGCCCTGCTGGCGGCGCTGCAGCACCTGTTGGCGATCATTGTGCCGATCGTGACGCCAGGGCTGCTGATCTGCCAGGCGCTGGGTGTGTCTGCGCGGGACACCAATCTGATCGTGTCGATGTCGCTGGTGATCTCCGGGATCGCCACCTTTGTCCAGTGCCGGCGCTTCGGGCCGTTCGGGGCGGGGCTGCTGATTGTCCAGGGTACCAGTTTCAACTTTGTCGGGCCGCTGATCGCCGGCGGCGCGCTGATGGTCAAGCAAGGTACGCCGGTGGAAGGCGTGATGGCGGCGATTTTCGGTGTGGTGATCGCCGGTTCGTTCGTGGAGATGGGCATTTCGCGCATCCTGCCTTTCGTCAAACGCCTGATCACCCCGCTGGTGACCGGCATCGTGGTATTGATGATCGGCCTGACGCTGATCAAGGTCGGCCTGATCAGCATGGGCGGTGGTTTCACCGCCATGGGCAACGGCACCTTCGCCAACGGCGAGAACCTGCTGCTGTCGGGCGTGGTACTGGCGATCATCGTGGTGCTCAATCGTATTCCCCTGGTGTGGATGCGCAGTTGCGCCATTGTCATTGCCCTGGCCGTGGGCTACGCCCTGGCCGGTTACCTGGGTCGCCTGGACTTCACCGGCATGCACGAAGCCGAGCTGTTCCAGGTGCCGATGCCGCTGCATTTCGGCCTGGGCTTCTCCTGGGCGCTGTTCATTCCGATGCTGGTGATCTACCTGGTGACCTCGCTGGAAGCCATCGGTGACGTCACCGCCACCAGCAAGGTGTCGCGCCAGCCGGTCGAAGGCCCGCTGTGGATGCAGCGGATCAAGGGCGGTGTGCTGGTCAACGGCGCCAACTCGCTGCTGGCCGGGGTGTTCAACACCTTCCCAAGCTCGGTCTTCGCCCAGAACAACGGGGTGATTCAGCTGACCGGTATCGCCAGCCGCCATATCGGTGTGTGGATCGCGGCGATGCTGGTGATTCTGGGACTGTTCCCGAGTGTCGCCGGGGTAATCCAGGCCGTGCCGGAGCCGGTGCTCGGTGGCGCGGCGATGGTGATGTTCGGAGCGGTGGCGGCGTCGGGGATCAATATCCTGGCGAGCATCACGCTGGACCGTCGTGCCCTGCTGATTATCGCGGTATCGCTGGCCCTGGGCCTGGGTGTGGCACAGGTGCCGGAGTTCCTTGCGCATATGCCGTCGGCGCTGCGCAATGTGCTGGAGTCGGGGGTGGCGACCGGGGGGATTTGCGCCCTGGTGCTGAACTGGTTCTTGCCTGAGCATAAAGACAAGGCTTGAGGTTGTAGCCCTTCGCGGGGCGAACCCGCGCCTACGGAGCCCGCGGCATGATGCTGCGGGCTTTTTGCTTTATGATTGGCGCAGTTTTGCTGAATGAGCCTTCCATGAAGTTCGCCATCGCAGTTTTTTCTCCGGCCCATGCGCCCTCCTCGCGCCGCGCCCTGCGTTTTGCCCAGGCAGCGCTGGCCGGCGGGCATGAGATTGTCCGGCTGTTTTTCTATCAGGACGGCGTGCACAGCGCCTCGGCCAACGTGGTTGCGCCCCAGGATGAAGTGGACGTCGCCGCCCAGTGGCGCGCCTTCATCAGCGAGCAGCAGCTCGACGCGGTGGTATGCATCGCCGCCGCCCTGCGCCGTGGCGTGCTCAATGCCGAGGAAGCCCAGCGTTACCAGCGCCCGGCGGTGAACCTGCCGGCGCCCTGGGAATTGTCGGGCCTGGGCCAGTTGCACGAAGGGGCGCAAAGCGCCGACCGCCTGATCTGCTTTGGAGGCGATTGAGATGGCCAAGTCCTTGCTGATCATCAGCCGCCAGGCGCCCTGGGCCGGCCCGTCCGCCCGCGAAGCGCTGGATATCGCCCTGGCCGGCGGTGCCTTTGACCTGCCCCTGGGCATGCTGTTTCTCGATGACGGTGTCTTTCAGCTCGCCCCCGGCCAGCAGCCTGCCCACGTTCAGCAGAAGAACCTCGCCGCCAATCTGCAGGCACTGCCGATGTTCGGTGTCGAAGCGCTCTTCGCCGCCGCCAGCAGCCTGCAGGAACGCGGCCTTGCCGCGGATAGCCTGAGCCTGCCGGTGCAGGTGCTGGATGACGCCGCGCTGGCCGCGTTGATCGACCGTTTCGACCAGGTGGTGACCCTCTGATGAGCACCCTGCACGTGATTTCCCATTCGCCCTTTGGCGACAATCGCCTGAGCAGCTGCCTGCGCCTGCTCGGCAGCCAGGACGGACTGCTGCTGTGTGGCGATGCGGTGTATGCCCTGCAACCCGGCAGCGAGCCCCTGGCCAGCCTGCAAGCGTACCAGCTGCAAGGCCGCCTGTTCGCCCTTGAAGAGGATCTGCAGGCCCGCGCCATCGTCGCCGACGATGGCGTCCAGGCCATCGACTACCCGGCCTTCGTGGCGCTGTCGCTGGACTACGACAAGGTCAACAGCTGGCTATGAATACCCTGACCGTAGGTGGGCGCAGCATTGCCCTGGACAAGGAAGGCTATCTGGTCGAGCTCGATGACTGGTCCGATGAAGTCGCCCAGGCACTGGCGAGCCACGAGCAGATCGAGCTGACCCCGGAACACTGGGAGGTGCTGGCCCTGCTGCGCGCCTTCTACCAGGAGTTCGAGCTGTCGCCGGCCACCCGCCCGCTGATCAAGTACACCGCGCTCAAGCTGGGCCCGGAGAAAGGCAACAGCCTGCACCTGAACCGTCTGTTCAAAGGCACTCCCGCCAAACTCGCCGCGAAGCTCGCGGGCCTGCCCAAGCCGACCAACTGCATATGACCGACCCTCGCCCGCTGATCACCGAAACCCCGGCCGAACACCCCTTTGCCCAGTTCGTGCGCATTCTCGGCAAGGGCAAGCGCGGCGCTCGCGGCCTGACCCGCGAAGAAGCCCGCGAGGCCATGGGCATGCTGCTCGATGGCCAGGTCGAGGAGACCCAGCTGGGCGCCTTCCTGATGCTGCTGCGGCACAAGGAGGAAAGCGCCGAGGAGCTGGCCGGTTTCACCGAAGCCTTGCGCCAGCGCGTGCAGGCGCCGGCCATTGCCGTGGACCTGGACTGGCCGAGCTACGCCGGCAAGAAGCGCCACCTGCCCTGGTACCTGCTGGCCGCCAAGTGCCTGGCCGCCAATGGCGTGCGCATCCTGCTGCATGGCGGCGGCGCGCACACCGCAGGGCGCCTGTACACCGAGCAGGTGCTGGACCTGCTGCAGATTCCGCTGTGCCGCAGCTGGCAAGCCGTCGCCGAGGCGCTGGACAGCCAGCAGCTGGCCTTTATCCCGCTGCACGACTGGGCCCCGCGCCTGCAACGGATGATCGACCTGCGCAACACCCTGGGCCTGCGCTCGCCAATCCACTCCCTGGCCCGTGTACTCAACCCGCTGGGTGCCCGCTGCGGCCTGCAGAGCATCTTCCACCCCGGCTACCAGGCGGTGCACCGCGAGGCCAGTCGCCTGCTCGGTGACACGGCGATCGTGGTCAAGGGCGACGGTGGCGAGATCGAGATCAATCCTGACACCGACAGCCATTTGTACGGTACGGCAGGCGGCCAGGCCTGGGATGAAGAGTGGCCGGCCCTGGCGGCCCGGCGCCATGTCAAACCGGCGAGCCTGGAACCGGCGCACCTGCTGGCGGTATGGCGCGGCGAGGCGCAGGACAGCTACGGCGAACTGGCCGTGGTCGCGACCATGGCCCTGGCCCTGCGCGGTTTGGGTCAATCCCGTGACGAGGCGTTCGTCCAGGCCCGCCTGTACTGGGATTCGCGCAACTGATCGACTGAGCCGATCAAACAGGCCCGGACTTTGCGCTTTTCGTTCGAATCCAGCCCCGTACACTGGGTGCTATATTCGAACGCATTGCCGAGGAACGCATCATGGGTCTGTTGATCGACGGCCGCTGGCATGACCAGTGGTACCAAAGCAGCAAGGACGGCGCTTTCCAGCGCGAGCAGGCACAACGGCGCAACCCGCTGCCTGCCGCCGAGGCCGGTCGCTATCACCTTTACGTGTCCCTGGCTTGCCCCTGGGCCCATCGCACCTTGATCTTTCGCAAGCTCAAGGGCCTGGAAAGCCTGATCGATGTATCGGTGGTGAGCTGGTTGATGGGCGAGCATGGCTGGACCTTCGACCAGGGCCAAGGCTCCACCGGCGACACGCTCGACCGGCTGGATTTCCTCCATCAGCGCTACACCCGCGACGACCCGCACTACAGCGGCCGGGTTACGGTGCCGGTGCTGTGGGACAAGCAGGAACAGCGCATCGTCAACAACGAGTCGGCCGAGATCATCCGCATTTTCAACCATGCCTTCGACGACCTCACCGGCAACACCCTGGACCTCTACCCCGAGCCGCTGCGAGCCGAGATCGATGCGCTCAACGAGCGAATCTACCCCGCCGTGAACAATGGCGTGTACCGGGCAGGCTTCGCCACCTCGCAGCAGGCTTATGAGCAGGCGTTCGATGCGCTGTTTGCCGAGCTGGATTGCCTGGAACGGCACCTGGGCGAGCGGCGCTACCTGGCCGGTGAATACCTGACTGAGGCTGATTGGCGGCTGTTCACCACGCTTGTGCGCTTCGACGCGGTGTACCACGGGCACTTCAAGTGCAACCTGCGGCGCCTGGCGGACTATCCGAACCTGTCGAACTGGCTACGGGAGCTGTATCAGTGGCCGGGGGTGGCCGAGACGGTGAACTTCGAGCATATCCAGAAGCACTATTACATGAGCCACAAGACCATCAATCCGAATGGCATCGTGCCCAAGGGGCCGTTGCAGGATTTTGGCCTGGCGCATGATCGGGAGCGCCTGGAAGGGCGTGGTATCTGGGGTAGGCGTTAGGGCCTCATCGCGGGGCAAGCCCGCTCCTACAGGGATCATATAAACCCTGTGGGAGCGGGCTTGCCCCGCGATGCGTTCTAGGACTGGGCGCCTTCGAACCAGGCCAGCTTGTCACGCAGCTGGACCACTTCACCAACGATCACCAGGGTCGGCGCATGGACTTCATGCTCGGCCACCAGGGCCGGCAGGTCGGCCAGGGTGCCAGTGAATACCCGCTGGTTCGGTGTGGTGCCCTGCTGCACCAGCGCTGCCGGGGTATCGGCGGCGCGGCCATGGCGGATCAGCTCGGCGCAGATGGTCGGCAAGCCGACCAGGCCCATGTAGAACACCAGGGTCTGGGCCGGCGCCACCAGGTCATGCCAGGGCAGGTTGCTGGTACCGTCCTTGAGGTGGCCGGTAACGAAACGAACCGACTGGGCATAATCGCGGTGGGTCAGCGGGATCCCGGCATAGGCCGAGCAACCACTGGCCGCCGTGATGCCCGGCACCACCTGGAAGGGGATGCCCTGCTCGGCCAGTTCTTCGATCTCTTCGCCACCACGGCCGAAGATGAACGGATCACCACCCTTCAGGCGCAGCACGCGCTTGCCCTGGCGGGCCAGGGTCACTAGCAGCTGGTTGAGCTGCTCCTGGGGCACGGCATGGTCGGCGCGGCGCTTGCCAACGTAGATGCGCTCGGCATCACGGCGGCACATCTCGATGATCGCCGGGGCGACCAGGCGGTCATAGAGCACCACGTCGGCCTGCTGCATCAGGCGCAGCGCGCGGAAGGTCAGCAGGTCCGGATCGCCCGGCCCCGCACCCACCAGGTACACCTCACCCGGCGCCTGCTCGCTGGCGCCGTCGATCTTGGCCTGCAGCAAACGCTCGGCCTCGGCGCCCTGCCCGGCCAGCTGACGCTCGGCGATCGGGCCCTGGAACACGTCTTCCCAGAAGCCGCGACGCTGATTGACGTCCGGGTAGAGTGCCTTGACCTTGTCGCGAAAGCGCGCGCCCAGCCCGGCCAGTTCGCCATAGGCGGCCGGAATCCAGGTTTCCAGCTTGGCCCGGATCAGCCGTGCCAGCACCGGCGCATCGCCGCCACTGGACACGGCCACCACCAGGGGCGAACGGTCGACGATGGCCGGGAAGATCACCGAGCACAGCGCCGGCGCATCGACCACGTTGACCGGTACGCAGCGCTGCTGGGCATCGGCCGAGACCTGCGCATTGAGCGCAGGGTCGTCGGTGGCGGCGATGATCAGCTGGCAACCGTCAAGGTCGTCCGGCTGGTAGCCACGGCTGAGGATTTCACCACCGCTGTGCCGGACAAGCTCGGCCAGTTGCGCTTCGATCTCGGGCGCGACCACCCGCAGCACGGCGCCGGCATCGGCCAGCAGACGCGATTTGCGCAGGGCAATCTCGCCTCCGCCGACAACCAGCACCCGGCTGCCGCGCAGTTTGTGGAACAGCGGCAGGAACTCCATTTAGGCGATGACCTCCAGGCCACCCATGTACGGCTTGAGTACGTCCGGTACACGGATCGAACCGTCGGCCTGCTGGTAGTTCTCCAGCACCGCCACCAGGGTACGACCGACCGCCAGGCCCGAACCGTTGAGGGTGTGGACCAGTTCCGGCTTGCCGGTTTCCGGGTTGCGCCAGCGTGCCTGCATGCGGCGGGCCTGGAAGTCGCCACAGTTGGAGCACGAGGAGATCTCGCGGTATTTGTCCTGGCTCGGCACCCAGACTTCCAGGTCGTAGGTCTTGACCGCGCTGAAGCCCATGTCGCCGGTGCACAGTGCCAGTACCCGGTACGGCAGCTCCAGGGCCTGGAGGACGCGCTCGGCGTTGGCGGTCAGGCCTTCCAGGGCTTCCATGGATTTATCCGGCTCGACGATCTGGACCATCTCGACCTTGTCGAACTGGTGCTGGCGGATCATGCCGCGGGTGTCGCGACCCGAGGCACCGGCTTCACTGCGGAAGCACGGGGTATGGGCGACGAACTTGATCGGCAGTTGCTTGGCGTCGAGGATCTCGCCGGCCACGATGTTGGTCAGCGACACTTCGGCGGTCGGGATCAGGTAGAAGTCGGCCTCGCCGTCGCGGCTGATCTTGAACAGGTCTTCCTCGAACTTGGGCAGCTGGCCGGTGCCTTGCAGCGCCGGGGCCTGGACCATGTACGGGGTGTAGGCTTCTTCGTAGCCGTGCTCGCTGGTGTGCAGGTTGATCATGAACTGCGCCAGGGCGCGGTGCAGGCGCGCGATCGGGCCGCGCAACAGGGCGAAACGGGCGCCCGACAGCTTGGCCGCGGTTTCGAAGTCCAGACCGCCGCTCAACTCGCCGAGGGCTACGTGGTCCTTGATCTCGAAGTCGAAGGTACGCGGGGTGCCCCAGCGGCGCACTTCGACGTTGTGATCTTCATCGGCACCGACCGGCACGCTTTCGTCCGGCAGGTTGGGAATGCCCAGCAGGATGGCGTCCAGTTCGGCCTGGATGCTGTCCAGCTCGACCTTGCCGCCGGCCAGCTCACCGGCCATGCGCTCCACGTCCGCCATCAGCGGGGCGATGTCTTCGCCACGGGCCTTGGCCTGGCCGATGGATTTGGAACGGGCGTTACGCTCGGCCTGCAGTTGCTCGGTACGGGTCTGCACCACCTTGCGGCGTTCTTCCAGTGCCTCGATGCGCGCGACATCCAGGCTGAAGCCACGGGAGGCCAGGCGGTCCGCCACTTCCTGAAGTTGGCCGCGTAACAGTTTGGAATCGAGCATGTCGTTCTCTCGTTGGTTCAGAATTTGGTCAATGACAGGCCGGCCCAGGTTGCGAGCAGCCCGCCGAATACGCTGATCCCGGCATAACCGAAGGCCAGCGGCGCCTGCCCGCTTTCAAGCAGGCGCACGGTATCCAGTGAAAAGGATGAAAATGTTGTAAGACCGCCGAGAAAACCGACGATCAGGCCCGCGCGCAGTTCGACCGGCACCAGCGGGCGATGTAGAAATAACCCGTATAGCAGGCCGATCAGCAGGCAGCCAATCAGATTGACCGCCAGCGTACCGAGATAGAAGTGGCGTGGCCAGTGGGCGTTGACCCAATTGGCGGTGGCAAAGCGCAGCAAGGTGCCGGCAATGCCCCCCGCGCTGACCGCAGCGATCACGGCAATCATGGTTTTCTCCGCTGCCGCGGGCTCTTGCGGTCCAGTTCGGCCAGGTGCCTGAGCTTCTCGCCGATCTTCAGTTCCAGCCCGCGTGGCACCGGCTGGTAGTACTGGCGCGGTTCGAGGTTGTCGGGGAAGTAGTCCTCACCGGCGGCATAGGCGTCCGGCTCGTCGTGGGCATAGCGGTACTCGTCGCCGTAGCCCAGTTGCTTCATCAGTTTGGTCGGGGCGTTGCGCAGGTGCAGCGGCACTTCCAGCGAACCGTGCTCGGCGGCTTCGCGCAGGGCGGTCTTGAAGCCCATGTACACCGCGTTGCTTTTCGGCGCGCAGGCCAGGTAGGTGATGGCCTGGGCCACCGCCAGCTCGCCTTCGGGGCTGCCCAGGCGCTCCTGCACGTCCCAGGCTGCCAGGCACAGGCTCAGGGCGCGAGGGTCGGCGTTGCCGATGTCTTCGCTGGCCATGCGCACCACCCGGCGGGCGATGTACAGCGGATCGCAGCCGCCATCGAGCATGCGCGCAAACCAGTACAGCGCGCCATCGGGGTTGGAGCCCCGCACCGACTTGTGCAACGCCGAGATCTGGTCGTAGAAGGCTTCGCCACCCTTGTCGAAGCGTCGGCGGCTGTCGCCCAGCAGGCTCTGCAACAGCTCGACGCCGATTTCGCCGCCGTCCTCAGCCAGGTCCGAGGCGTTTTCCAGCAGGTTGAGCATGCGCCGGCCATCGCCGTCGGCGGCGGCCATGAGCATTTTGAAGGCGTCATCGCCAAGGCTCAGCTGGCGCTTGCCCAAGCCGCGCTCCTCGCTCAGGGCGCGCTGCACCAGCTTGTGCAGCGCCGGCTCGTCGAGGCTTTTCAGGACATAGACCCGCGCCCGCGACAGCAGTGCGTTGTTGAGCTCGAACGAGGGGTTCTCGGTGGTGGCGCCGATGAAGATCAGCGTGCCGTCTTCCACGTACGGCAGGAAGGCGTCCTGCTGGGACTTGTTGAAGCGATGCACTTCATCGACGAACAGGATGGTCCGCCGCCCGTACTGCCCGGCCTGCTGCTTGGCGATTTCCACCGCGTGGCGGATCTCCTTGACCCCGGCCAGCACTGCCGAGACGGTCTCGAAGTGCGCATCGCAAAACTGCGCCAGCAGCCGCGCCAGGGTGGTCTTGCCGACGCCCGGCGGGCCCCAGAAGATCATCGAGTGCAGCGCGCCCTGCTCCAGTGCCTCGCGCAGCGGCTTGCCGCGGGCCAGCAGGTGCTCCTGGCCGACGTACTCGTCCAGGTTGGCCGGGCGCAGGCGCGCGGCCAGGGGCTGGGCTACGGGTTCGCTACGAAACAGGTCCATGGGCGGTGCTACGACCTCTTACTCGGAGATGACATCCGCACCCTTGGGGATAACGAACTTGAACTTGCTCGCCGGGATCGCCACGTTGGCCTTCACCCCGTTGAACAGGATATTGGTGCGCTGGCCGACACTGTCGATCAGTTGCATGTCGTTGACCAGGCCTTTGCGGAACGACAGGCGCAGCGAGTCGAACAGGGTGTCCTTGGTCTTGGGCTTGAGGGTGAAGTCCACGACCTCGCCCTGCTCCTTGGAGGTGATGTCGAAGCTCTGGCTGATCTTCGACACATCGCCGGACAGCAGCAGCGCCGGGGTCTCGGTCAGGCGCTGGTCGAGCTTCTTGATGGTCGCCTGCTCCAGGTCCGGGTCCCACAGGGTGACGGTCTTGCCATCGGAGACGACCACTTGCTCCTGCGGCGCGTCGGTGTGCCAGTAGAACAGGCCGGGACGCTGTACCGACATCTGCCCGGCGGTTTCCTGCAAGCTGGTGCCGCTGGCATCCAGGGTCAGCTGGGAGAAGCGGGCCTCGATGGTCCTGGAATTTTCCAGCAACCGGGTCAGGCGCTCGACGTCGGCCTGACCGGCGAACGCCGATGCCGAACCCAGCGCCAGGGCAGAAACCAACAACATGCGAATCGCGCGCATGGAAATCCTCGTTGAGCAGTGAATGGGCCGAACGCCACCCTTGGCGTCCGGCAAGGTGTTCATCAATCGCGTGGGCCGCCCGGGGCAATCACTTCCCGCGAGCCGTTGGTGTTCATGGGGGTGACCACGCCGGCCATTTCCATGGCCTCGATCATCCGCGCCGCGCGGTTGTAGCCGATCTTCAGCTTGCGCTGCACGGCGGAAATGGACGCCCGGCGGCTTTCGAGGACGAACTGCACGGCTTCGTCATACAGGGCATCGGTTTCGGCATCGTCGCCGTCACCACCGCCACCACCGCCGCCATCAAAGCCGCTGCCGGCCTCTTCGACGCCGTTGAGGATGTCGTCGTTGTAGTCCGGCGCACCGCGCAGTTTCCAGGCCTCGACCACGCGATGGACCTCGTCATCGGACACGAAGGCGCCATGCACACGAATCGGCAGGCTGGTGCCCGGCGGCATGTAGAGCATGTCACCGTGGCCGAGCAGCTGTTCGGCGCCACCCTGGTCGATGATGGTCCGCGAGTCGATCTTGCTCGATACCTGGAAGGCCATGCGGGTCGGGATGTTGGCCTTGATCAGGCCGGTGATCACGTCCACCGACGGTCGCTGGGTGGCGAGAATCAGGTGGATACCTGCGGCACGGGCCTTCTGGGCGATTCGGGCGATCAGCTCTTCGACCTTCTTGCCGACGATCATCATCATGTCGGCGAATTCGTCCACCACCACGACGATGGTCGGCAGGGTGTTCAGCACTGGCGGCACGTCGTCCATGCTTTCACGGCGGAACATCGGGTCGTAGATCGGCTCGCCGGCTTCCTCGGCGTCCTTGACCTTGCGGTTGAAGCCGGCCAGGTTACGCACGCCCATGGCCGCCATCAGCTTGTAGCGCCGCTCCATCTCGGCCACGCTCCAGCGCAGGGCGTTGGCGGCGTCCTTCATGTCGGTGACCACCGGGCAGAGCAGGTGCGGAATGCCTTCGTAGATCGACAACTCGAGCATTTTCGGGTCGATCATGATCAGCTTGGCGTCTTCGGGGCCCGACTTGAACAGGATCGACAGGATCATGGCATTGACGCCCACCGACTTACCGGAACCGGTAGTACCGGCCACCAGCAGGTGCGGCATCTTGGCGAGGTCGGTGATCACCGGCTTGCCGCCGATGTCATGCCCCAGGGCCATGGTGACCGGCGACTTGGCCTCATCGTACTGCGGCGAAGACAGCACTTCGGAGAAGCGCACGATCTGCCGGTCTTCGTTGGGAATCTCGATGCCGACGGTGGTCTTGCCCGGAATCACCTCGACCACACGCACGCTGGTCACCGCCAGGGAACGCGCCAGGTCCTTGGCCAGGTTGGCGATGCGGCTGACCTTGACCCCGGCGGCGGGCTGGATTTCGTAGCGGGTAATGACCGGGCCCGGGTGGATGGAGTCCACCGAGACTTCGACACCGAATTCCTTGAGCTTGATTTCCAGCAACTGGCCAACCCCGGCCAGGGATTCTGGCGAATAGTTGACCTGCTTCTTTTCGGCAGGGTCGAGGATCGAGATCGGCGGCAAGGTGCCTTCGATGGCGCTGTCGACGAACAACGGCGCCTGCTTTTCCTTCTGCACGCGCTTGCTTGGCTCGGGGGCCTTGGCCATGGCCATGGCCGGGGCCGGCATGATCACCGGGGCCGGAGCGGGAGCTGGGGCTACGACTGGGGCCGGAGCCTTGACTGGAGCTGGCGCTGGCGGCTGCTCGCGCTCGACAACCTGCTTGCCCAGGGGAGGGTCGCGATCGATGATGCGCTCCCTGGCCTTGGGCTGTTCACGGCGTTCCGGCACCACCTGGGCCGTCGCCTCGTAGTCCCGCTCGTCAGCTTCACGCAGCTGCGCCACCAGGCGCTTGCGCTCATTGCGCGCGGCCCACCAGCGGTTGGCGGCGCCCTGGAACAGCTCGAACAGATCGAGGGTGATCTTGCCGGTGACGTCCATGACCTTGAACCAGGACAGGTCGGTGAACACCGTCAGGCCGAACAGGAACAGGGCGATGAACATCAGGGTGCTGCCCTGCACGTTCAGGGCGTTGCGGGCCAGGTCGCCCAGGCTTTCACCCAGCGCACCACCGGCCGAGGCCGGCAGGCTTGCGGCCGAATGGAAATGGATATGGGCCAGCGCCGCACCCGACAGCACCAGGAACACCAGGCCGATCAGGCGCCAGGAAAACAGCCAGCCGCTCCACTGCCAGGGCTGGTGCCGCTCGCGGAAGATCTGCCAGGTCTTGACCGCCAGCAGCAAGGGGAAGATGTAGGCGAAATAGCCCAGCACCATGAACAGGATGTCGGCGAAATAGGCACCGGCGCGGCCGGCGGCATTCTGCACCTGCTCGACGTTGCTGGTGTGGCTGAAACCGGGATCGGACTGGTCATAGGTCAGCAGCGCCATCCACAGGTACAGGCACAACGCACCCATGGCGATCAGCGCGCCTTCCTTGAGGCGATAATGCAACTGCTGGCGCCAGAGCGGCACGGGCAAGGGATTCGGTGTTGCGGTGGATTTCTTCAAAACGCTTCTATTCCTGCGCTTAAGGCGCGTCCAACAGTGATTGACCCAATCAAACAGTCAGCAAACCACTACTTTTAACATTACTGCCCGCCTACCGCCATGGCGGCACGCCAGAAGGATGCGTAAACGGGGGCCAATTTCCTATATAGCAATTTGAGCACGCATTTTCTTTTGTGACAAAGGCTTATAAGGGGTTTTTATGCAAGTGTGACAACAAATGCCCCCGCAAGTTGCTTCAAGCGCATCGCGGGACAAGCCCGCTCCTACAGGAAGCGGCGGGATCCTGTGGGAGCGGGCTTGTCCCGCGATGCCCTTTCGGGTGATCCTGACCACCCTCCCCTCCTCCACCACTGAATGACGATGCTGACCTGGTTGAGCCGCGACACCCTGACCTTTCCGCCCCTGGACAAAGCCCTGCGCGACCCCAACGGCCTGCTCGCGGCAGGCGGCGACCTCAGCGCCGAGCGCCTGGTGCAGGCCTACCGCCACGGCTGCTTCCCCTGGTACCAGGACGGCCAGCCGATCCTCTGGTGGTCGCCCGACCCGCGCACCGTGCTGTTCCCCGACGAGCTGCATGTATCGCGCTCGCTGCGCAAGGTCATGCGCCAGGGGCGCTACCAGGTCAGTTTCGACCAGGACTTTGCCGGCGTGATCAAGGCCTGCGCAGCACCGCGCGACTATGCCGACGGTACCTGGATCACCGACAGCATGCAGGCGGCCTACCTCAAGCTGCACCAGCAGGGCTATGCCCATTCGGTGGAGGTGCGCCAGGATGGCGAGCTGGTCGGCGGCCTGTATGGCCTGGCCATGGGCCGGCTATTCTTTGGCGAATCGATGTTCAGCCGCGCCGACAATGCCTCGAAGGTAGGCTTCGTGACCCTGGTCGAGCACCTGCAGCACGCCGGATTTGTCCTGATCGACTGCCAGATGCCGACCGAACACCTGCACAGCCTCGGGGCCCGCGCCATTGCCCGGGCGACCTTCGCCGACTACCTGCAGCGCTACCTGGACCAGCCCAACTCTGCCAGCTGGGTTTGCTAGGCGAGTTTTTCCAGCTGGCATACACTTAAAACAAAAGCACCTCCCGAGGGGTTGATCATGACAGAGCTGGCGCGATTGAAGTTTTATGCCACTCAACCCCATTCCTGCAGCTACCTGCCAGACGAACAGGCCACCACGCTGTTTCTCGACCCGAGCCAGCCGATGGATGTAAATGTCTACGCAGACCTGTCGGAAATGGGTTTCCGGCGCAGCGGCGACCACCTGTACCGGCCGCACTGCCAGAATTGCAACGCCTGCGTGCCGGCGCGGATTCCGGCTGCGCGCTTTTTGCCCAACCGCCAGCAAAAGCGCATCCTCAAGCGCAATGCCGACCTGACCGTCAGCGCCGCCCGCCCGGCGTTCAAGGAAGAGTACTTCGAGCTGTACCGGCGCTATATCGAGCAACGCCACGCCGACGGCGACATGTACCCGCCCAGCCGCGACCAGTTCTCCACCTTCCTGGTGCGTGACCTGCCGTTCTCGCGCTTTTACGAGTTCCGCCTGCAGGGACGCCTGGTCGCCGTGGCGGTTACCGACTTGCTACCCAACGGCCTGTCGGCGGTTTATACCTTCTACGACCCCAGCGAAGAACGCCGCAGCCTGGGCCGTTACGCCATCCTCTGGCAGATCACCGAAGCCCTGCGCCAGGGGCTTGACGCCGTCTACCTCGGTTACTGGATCAAGAACTGCAAAAAGATGAACTACAAGACCCAGTACCGCCCTATCGAGCTGTTGATCAATCAGCGCTGGGTAACCCTGAACTGAAATCCTTGGCTTGAGGCCCATTTTTCGGGCACAATGCACGCCACTTTTTTTGCCTGGCGCAGTTGTGCACCGGGCCATTAACTGGATACCGAGGGCTTTACTGCATGTCGAAAGAAGACAGCTTCGAAATGGAAGGCACTGTCGTCGACACCCTGCCCAACACCATGTTCCGTGTGGAGTTGGAAAACGGGCACGTCGTTACCGCGCATATCTCTGGAAAAATGCGCAAGAACTACATTCGAATTCTGACCGGTGACAAGGTCCGCGTCGAACTGACGCCTTATGACCTGAGCAAAGGGCGCATCACCTACCGCGCCCGTTAAGCGACACCAACGAAAACGCCCGGCTCGATGCCGGGCGTTTTTGTTTGCACGCCAAAAGCATCGCCGGCTCTGCCGGCTCCCACAGGGATCATTGTGGGAGCCGGCAGAGCCGGCGATTGACCGTTATGCCATTTCAGCCGTGGTCTCGAAGTCGAACACCAGCTCGCCATCGCGGATGTCGATGTGCACCACACCGCCATGCTCGGCCAGCTCGCCGAACAGGATCTCCTCGGCCAGCGGCCGCTTGATCTTGTCCTGGATCAGCCGCGCCATTGGCCGCGCACCCATCTGCGCATCGTAGCCACCGGCCGCCAGCCAACTGCGTGCCGCATCGCTCACTTCCAGCAGAACGCGCTTGTCTTCCAGTTGCGCCTGCAACTCGATGAGGAACTTGTCCACCACGCTCTTGATCGTCTCGTGACTGAGGCGGCCAAACTGGATGATGGTGTCCAGACGGTTGCGGAACTCCGGCGTGAAGCTCTTCTTGATCACTTCCATGGCGTCGGACGAGTGATCCTGCTGGGTGAAGCCGATGGAGGCTCGTGCAGCGGTTTCGGCACCGGCGTTGGTGGTCATGATCACGATCACGTTGCGGAAATCCGCCTTGCGCCCGTTGTTGTCGGTCAGGGTGCCGTGGTCCATCACCTGCAGCAGCAGGTTGAAGACTTCCGGGTGCGCCTTCTCGATTTCATCGAGCAGCAACACGCAGTGTGGCTGCTTGGTGATGGCTTCGGTGAGCAGGCCGCCCTGGTCGAATCCGACGTAGCCCGGCGGTGCGCCGATCAGGCGCGACACGGTATGCCGCTCCATGTACTCGGACATGTCGAAGCGTACCAGCTCGACACCCAGGGCCTTGGCCAGTTGCCGGGCCGCCTCGGTCTTGCCGACGCCGGTAGGACCTGCGAACAGGAACGAACCGACCGGCTTGTCCGGCGACTTGAGCCCGGCACGGGACAGCTTGATCGCCGTGGCCAACGAGTCGATGGCCGCATCCTGGCCGAACACCGTCAGCTTCAGGTCGCGCTCCAGGTTACGCAGCAGTTCCTTATCGGAACTGGTGACGTGTTTTGGCGGAATCCGCGCAATCTTGGCGACGATGTCTTCAACTTGCGGCACATCGATGCGCTTGACCCGCGACTCGACCGGTTGCAGGCGCTGGTAGGCACCCGCCTCGTCTATCACGTCGATGGCCTTGTCCGGCATGTGCCGGTCATTGATGTAGCGCGCTGCCAGTTCGGCCGCTGCGCGCAGGGCCTCATCGCTGTACTCGATGTTGTGGTGGCTCTCGAAACGCCCCTTCAGGCCGCGCAGGATACCCACGGTGTCCTCCACCGAAGGCTCGCTGACATCGACCTTCTGGAAACGCCGCGCCAGGGCACGGTCTTTCTCGAAGATGCCGCGAAATTCCTGGAAGGTGGTCGAGCCAATGCAACGAATATCACCCGAGGACAACAGCGGCTTGAGCAGGTTGGAAGCATCCATTACCCCACCGGAGGCTGCACCGGCACCAATGATGGTGTGGATCTCGTCGATGAACAGGATCGCCTGCGGCCGTTTGCGCAGCTCACCGAGCAGCGCCTTGAAGCGCTTCTCGAAGTCGCCGCGGTATTTGGTACCGGCCAGCAAGGCGCCCAGGTCCAGGGAGTAGACCACGCTGTGTGCCAGCAGGTCCGGCACCTGGCCGTCGACGATGCGCTTGGCCAGGCCTTCGGCGATGGCGGTCTTGCCGACACCGGCCTCACCGACCAGCAGCGGGTTATTCTTGCGCCGCCGGGCAAGGATCTGCGCTACGCGCTCGACTTCCTGCTCGCGACCGACCAGCGGGTCGATGCGTCCTTGGCGCGCCTGTTCGTTGAGGTTACTGGCATAGGCATCCAGGGGATTGCCCGACGACGAGGTTTCGCCGCCGTCTTCATCCTGCATGTCCTGTTCGCCTTCGGAGTGCTCACCATGGCCCGGCACCTTGGAGATGCCGTGGGCGATGTAGTTGACCACGTCGATGCGGGCGACGCTCTGCTGCTTGAGCAGAAACACCGCCTGGCTTTCCTGTTCGCTGAAAATCGCTACCAGTACATTGGCGCCGGTGACTTCACGCTTGCCCGAGCTCTGGACATGGAAGACTGCGCGCTGCAGTACACGCTGGAAGCCCAGGGTTGGCTGGGTCTCGCGATCCTCGTCATGCACGGGAATCAGCGGCGTGGTGGAGTCGATGAACTCCTGCAGGTCGTGTTTGAGTTTGTCGAGGTTCGCGCCGCAGGCACGCAATACGGTGGCTGCAGCCTCATTATCCAGCAACGCCAGCAGCAGGTGTTCGACGGTCATGAACTCATGACGCTTCGAACGTGCCTCCTTGAAGGCCAGATTGAGGGTGACTTCGAGCTCGCGGTTTAACATAGCTTCACCTCATACCCAAGTGGTCGGCGATTAACCGTCCTTCTCGATTTCACAGAGTAGCGGATGCTGGCTTTCCCTGGCGTATTGGTTGACCTGCATAGCCTTGGTTTCGGCGATGTCGCGGGTAAACAATCCGCACACTGCCCGCCCTTCTGTATGGACGGCCAGCATGACTTTGGTCGCCAGCTCACGGTTAAGGTTGAAAAACACCTCGAGCACTTCGACGACGAAATCCATCGGTGTGTAGTCATCATTGAACAAAACCACCTTGTACATCGGTGGCGCCTGCAGCGTAGGTTTGGCCTCCTGTACCGCCAGGCCGGAACCATCGTCCTCATGCGATTGCGGGCGATCCTGATTGAATGTTAGTCGAATCTGGCTATGTGCATGCATGGAAAGAATTTCATCATTTCGACAGGTTAAGGTTGTGGGTTGACCGCAGAGCCGGCGTTTAAACGACTGTCGCCCGACCTTGACTATCGGCAAAACGGTGTTACAACCAATAAGAACCCACCGTGGTCGATAAAGATCCGCGCAGTCAACCAGAATTTTCGCAGGTTCATATGCGGATGGAGTGGATGATACTCCAGTGATGGAGTCCTTTGCAGAGGGATATGAGGATGGCAAGCGGTAAAGTCAAGTGGTTCAACAATGCCAAAGGCTATGGATTCATCAATGAGGACGGCAAAACCGATGACCTCTTCGCCCACTACTCTGCCATCCAGATGGACGGCTACAAGACGCTGAAAGCCGGCCAGGCCGTCACCTTCGACATTGTCCAGGGCCCCAAGGGCCACCATGCGGTCAATATCAGTTCTGCCACCGCAAGCGCTGCCGCACCTGCTGCCGCACCCGCTGCCAGCTCCGCAAACGTTTAACCGCTTGAGCCAATAAAAAGCCGGCCCGTTCTTGCGAACGGACCGGCTTTTGTTTGCCCGCCTTACATGTGCTTGATCAACGCCTCACCGAAACCGGAGCTGCTGACCAGGGTGGCGCCTTCCATCAGGCGCTCGAAGTCGTAGGTCACGGTCTTGGCCTTGATGGCGCCGTTGGTGCCCTTGATGATCAGGTCGGCCGCCTCGGTCCAGCCCAGGTGGCGCAGCATCATCTCGGCCGAAAGGATCACCGAACCCGGATTGACCTGGTCCTTGCCCGCGTACTTGGGCGCGGTGCCGTGGGTGGCCTCGAACATGGCCACGGTGTCGGACAGGTTCGCGCCCGGGGCGATACCAATGCCACCCACTTCCGCCGCCAGCGCATCGGAGAGGTAGTCACCGTTGAGGTTCAGGGTGGCGATCACATCGTATTCGGCCGGGCGCAGCAGGATCTGCTGGAGCATGGCGTCGGCGATGGCATCCTTGACGATGACTTCACGACCGGTTTTCGGGTTCTTGAACTTCATCCACGGGCCGCCATCGAGCAGCTCGGCACCGAATTCGTTCTTCGCCACCTCGTAGCCCCAGTCCTTGAAGGCACCTTCGGTGAACTTCATGATGTTGCCTTTGTGCACGATGGTCAGCGACTTGCGATCATTGTCCACGACGTACTGCAGGGCCTTGCGCACCAGGCGCTGGGTGCCCTCCTTGGATACCGGCTTGATGCCGATACCGCAGTCCTGGTCGAAACGGATCTTGGTGACACCCATTTCTTCTTTCAGGAACTTGATGACTTTGTTGGCTTCAGGCGAGCCTGCTTTCCATTCGATACCGGCATAGATGTCTTCGGAGTTCTCACGGAAGATCACCATGTCGACGTCACCCGGTTTTTTCACCGGGCTAGGCACGCCATCGAACCACACCACCGGACGCAGGCACACGTACAGGTCCAGCTGCTGGCGCAGGGCCACGTTGAGCGAACGGATACCGCCACCGACCGGGGTGGTCAGCGGCCCTTTGATGGAGACGACGTAATCTTTCACCGCATCCAGGGTTTCCTGTGGCAGCCAGGTGTCCTGGTCATAGACCTGGGTGGCCTTCTCACCGGCATAGACTTCCATCCAGGAAATCTTGCGCTTGCCCCCATAGGCTTTTTCTACAGCAGCATCCACCACTTTGATCATGACGGGACTGACGTCGACGCCAATGCCGTCGCCTTCGATGAACGGGATGATCGGATTATCAGGAACATTGAGAGAATGGTCCGCATTGACGGTGATTTTGTCGCCGACTGCCGGAACCTTGATTTTCTGGTATCCCATGCTGCACTCCGTTTTTTTTGGTGTGGTACGTCATCTGGATCCCCTGAGCGTAACCCAGTTGCACGGCAACGGGAACCTTGGGCGCAAATGCCCCGAAATGGGGCACTGATGCCTACGTCTTTGGTCTAAAAAAGCCGCTGTTACACGTTGACCTTGATGATTACGACCAAGGTTTTGGTATACTCCGGCGGTGACCAAAGGGTCACTGGGGCGAACCGTCTGACACGTAACCCCGACCTGACTGGGCTGTTACCGCAGTTCAGCCGCTTGACACTCGACTGATGCAATCCACCATCACCGCACAGAACCCTCGACCTTCTGCTTATGGATGTGTCCGGGCGAAGCGCCTACCCTGCGCACTTCGAGATTCTGCGCACGCTCAGCAAAACAGAGAGTTAACCCGAATATGCCCACCCGATCCAAGATCATCTACACCTTCACCGACGAAGCCCCCGCCCTCGCCACCTATTCACTGCTCCCCGTCATCGAAGCCTTCACCGCTTCCGCCGACATCGCCGTAGAAACCCGGGACATCTCTCTGGCCGGCCGTATCCTTTCTGCCTTCCCTGAACAGCTCGGCGCCGACAAGCAAGTGGCCGACCACCTGGCAGAACTGGGCCAACTGGCGACCACGCCAGAAGCCAACATCATCAAGCTGCCGAACATCAGCGCCTCGGTACCGCAGCTCAAGGCCGCGATCAAGGAACTGCAAGCCAAGGGCTTCAATGTTCCAGACTACCCGGACACCGCCACCACCGACGCCGAGAAAGAAGCCCGCGCTCGCTACGACCGCATCAAGGGCAGCGCGGTAAACCCGGTCCTGCGTGAAGGCAACTCCGACCGCCGCGCCCCGCTGTCGGTCAAGAACTACGCGCGCAAACACCCGCACAAGATGGGCGCCTGGGCTGCCGACTCCAAGTCCCACGTGGCCCACATGAGCCAGGGCGACTTCTACGGCAGCGAGAAAGCCGCACTGATCGAAGCCGATGACATTCTGCGCATCGAAATGACCGACAAGAACGGCACCACCACCGTTCTGAAAGAAAAAACCGCAGTCAAGGCCGGCGAGATCATCGACTGCGCCGTGATGAGCACCAAGGCGCTGCGCAGCTTCATCGCCGCCGAGATCGAAGACGCCAAGGCCAGCGGCGTACTGCTGTCGGTCCACCTGAAAGCCACCATGATGAAGGTGTCCGACCCGATCATGTTCGGCCAGATCGTCGCCGAGTACTACAAGGACGCGCTGACCAAGCACGCCGACGTACTGGCCCAGGTCGGCTTCAACCTGAACAACGGCATCGGCGACCTGTACGCCCGCATCAAGGACCTGCCAGCCGACCAGCAGGCGCAGATCGAAGCGGACGTCAAGGCTGTCTACGATGTGCGTCCGGCACTGGCCATGGTCAACTCCGACAAGGGCATCACCAACCTGCACGTACCGAGCGACGTCATCGTCGACGCTTCGATGCCGGCGATGATCCGTGACTCGGGCAAGATGTGGAACACCGAAGGCCAGCTGCAAGACACCAAGGCCGTTATCCCGGATCGTTGCTACGCAACCATCTACCAGGCCGTGATCGAAGACTGCAAGCAACACGGCGCCTTCGACCCGACCACCATGGGCAGCGTGCCGAACGTTGGCCTGATGGCTCAGAAAGCCGAAGAGTACGGCTCCCACGACAAGACCTTCCAGGCCAAGGCCGATGGCGTGATCCGCGTCCTCGACGGCAAGGGCAACCTGCTGCTGGAACAGAATGTCGAAGCCGGCGACATCTTCCGCATGTGCCAGACCAAGGACGCGCCGATCCAGGACTGGGTCAAACTGGCCGTCAACCGCGCTCGTGCCAGCGCCACCCCGGCGGTGTTCTGGCTCGACCCGCAACGCGCCCACGACGGCGTGCTGATCGAGAAGGTCCAGAAGTACCTCAAAGACCACGACACCGCTGGCCTGGACATCCGCGTCCTGTCGCCTGTCGAGGCCATGAAGGTTTCCCTGCAGCGCATCCGCGAAGGCAAGGACACCATCTCGGTCACCGGCAACGTGCTGCGTGACTACCTGACCGACCTGTTCCCGATCATGGAGCTGGGCACCAGCGCCAAGATGCTGTCGATCGTTCCGCTGATGAACAACGGCGGCCTGTTCGAGACCGGCGCCGGCGGTTCGGCACCGAAGCACGTACAGCAGCTGGTTGAAGAAAACTTCCTGCGCTGGGACTCGCTGGGCGAATTCCTGGCCCTGGCCGCTTCCCTGGAGCACCTGGGCACCGCCTACGCCAACCCGAAAGCCAAGGTACTGGCGGCAACCCTGGACCAGGCCACCGGCCAGTTCCTGGACACCAACAAGTCCCCTGCGCGCAAAGTGGGCGGCATCGACAACCGTGGCAGCCATTTCTACCTGACCCTGTACTGGGCCCAGGCACTGGCTGCACAGACCGACGACGTTGCCCTGCAGGCGCGCTTCGCACCACTGGCCAAGGCCCTGACCGAGAACGAAGCGACCATCGTCGCCGAGCTCAACGCAGTCCAGGGCAAGCCGGCGGAAATCGGTGGGTACTACTTCCCCGATGCCGAGCTGACCAGCAAGGTGATGCGCCCAAGCCAGACCTTCAACAGCGCGATTGCCGCCCTGTAAGGTTCGCTTGAGGTAACAACAGAAGCCCCGGCCACGCACCGGGGCTTTTGCTTTTCAGGCGTTCGGTGGCGCTCAGCCCGCCGCCACCCGCAGGGCGTTGTCGAGGTCGGCGATCAGGTCGCGATGATCCTCGATGCCCATCGACAGCCGCAGCAGGTTCTCGCCAATGCCCATGGCGGCTTTCTGCTCATGGCTGAGGGAATTGTGCGACATGCTGTAGGAGTGGTTGATCATGCTCTCCACCCCACCGAGCGAGTCGGCCAGCACGAAAATCTCCAGCTGCTTGACCAACCGATTGACGGTGGCCCGGTCACCCTTGATCTTCATCGCCACGACCGCGCCGCCTGCACGCATCTGCCGTTTGCACAGCTCATGCTGCGGATGACTCGGCAGCCCCGGATAGTAGACCTGTTCCACCTGTGGATGGCTTTCCAGGAAGCTGGCGACCTTGAGCGCATTGGCGCACTGACGCTCCATGCGCACGTCGAGCGTCTTCAGGCCACGCAGGGCCAGGTAGCAGTCGAATGGCCCCTGGATCGCCCCCACGGCCATGCCGATCTTGCGCAGGCGCCCCAGCAGTTCCTCGTTAGCCGCCACCACCACGCCACCGGTCAGGTCCGAGTGGCCGCCGATGTACTTGCTCGCCGAATGCATGACCAGATCCACCCCCAGGGTGATGGGCTGCTGGTTCCAGGGCGAGCAGAAGGTGTTGTCGATGCAGGTGAGGATGCCGCGCTCACGCGCCAGCTCGCACAACGCACGGATGTCGACCAACTCCAGCAAGGGGTTGGTCGGCGATTCGATCCAGATCAGCCGGGTGTTTTCCTGGATGGCCGCCGCGACCGCCTGCAGGTCGTTGAGATCGACATAGCTGGTGGTAAGGCCCGAGGTACGGCTGCGGTAATCTTCCAGCAGCCGGAAGGTACCGCCATACACCCCGCTCATCACCACCACATGGGAGTCCTTGGGCAGCAGTTCCAGCACTGTGGCGGTGGCGGCCACGCCCGAGGCGCAGGCCAGCGCTCCACACCCCTCTTCAAGGGCTGCCACGCAGCTCTCGTAGGCGTGGCGGGTCGGGTTGCTCACCCGGCTGTAGGCGTACTCGGGCTGATCGTCCAGACCACGCTTGGCAAAGGAGCTGGCGGTATAGATGGCCGGAAAGATAGCGTTGTCGGCGCAGGCCGATTGCTCGCCGGCATGGATGGTGCGGGTTGCGAAACTGTTCTTGCTGTCGGACATGGCCTGACTCACGAAAGGAAGGGGCGTAGCTGCGCAGTGTATGCGCTCAGGCCGCCGATGTGTTCGGCAACCCATTCTTGATTGTAATAAGTGTCCAGGTAGCGCTCGCCGCTATCACACATCAGCGTGACCAGCGAGCCTCGCTGCCCTGCCTCACGCATGGCGATGGCCAGCTGCAGGGTTGCCCAGAGATTGGTGCCGGTAGAGCCGCCGGCTTTCTTGCCCTGTGTCTGTTCCAGCCAGTGGAGCGTGGCGATGCTCGCGGCATCGGGCACTTTGATCATGTCGTCGACCACTTCCGGCAGGAAAGACGCCTCCACTTGCGGACGGCCAATGCCTTCGATGCGACTGCCACGGGCACAGGTCAGGCTGCGGTCGCCCTGACGATAGCTGTCGTAAAAGGCCGAAAACTCGGGATCGGCCACCACCAGGCGGCTGCTATACCCCTGATAACGCAAGTAGCGTCCGATGGTCGAGGCAGTGCCACCGGTACCCGCACTGACCACGATGGCCTCCGGTACCGGGTGGGCTTCATCGCGCATCTGCTCGAACAAACTGGCGGCGATGTTGTTGCCGCGCCAGTCGGTTACCCGTTCGGCCTGGGTGAACTGATCCATGAAATGGCCACCGCAGGCCAGCGCCAGGCGACGCGCCTCGGCCTGAACCTGGGCCGGGTGGTCGGTGAAATGACAATCCCCACCCAGACGCCGGACCTGGTCGATCTTGCAGCGCGCCGTGCCACGGGGCATCACCGCAGTGAACGGCAGGCCCAGCAAACGGGCAAAGTACGCCTCGGACACCGCAGTACTGCCCGAGGACGCCTCCACCACCGGGGTGCCCTCGCGCACCTGGCCGCTACAAATGGCTTGCAGGAACAGCGAGCGGGCCAACCGGTGCTTGAGGCTGCCCGTGGGGTGAAGGCTCTCGTCCTTGAGGTAGATATCAACGCCATCGAGCGCGGGTATCGACAGTTTGTACAGGGGCGTTTCTCCACTGCGGCGCTGGTCGGCCAGCAGTAGATCGACGGCGCTGCGCAACCAGCCGTGACCAGCAGAACGCGACGCTACAGGTTGAAACAGACTGACTGGCGGGCTGACGATAAGGCTGGCGTTCACGATGCGCTCCACGCTGAATATTAAGGAAAAGCCTACCAGCCAGGTGAAAAATGAATTTCTCTTCTTTCTACTTCTAACCTTAAAATAGAGAAAATTTTTCTACGCAATGACATACAAAGAGCATGGACAGTTTCGATCAGCATATTCTCAGCCTGCTGCAACGCGATGCCTCGATCTCGCTCAAGGACCTGGCCGAAGCGGTCAACCTCACCACCACCCCTTGCTGGAAGCGGGTCAAGCGCCTGGAGGACGAAGGCTACATCCGCGGCCGGGTAGCATTGCTGGACCCCACGTTGCTGGGCCTGGGCCTGTCAGTGTTCGTCCAGCTCAAGACCCTGCGCCACGACAATGCCTGGCTGCAGCAATTCGCCGAGACCGTGACCGGTTTTGAGGAAGTGATGGAGTTCTACCGCATGTCCGGCGAATGGGACTACATGCTGCGCGTGGTGGTCAGCGACATCGCCGCCTACGACCGCTTCTACAAGAAACTGATCACCAGCACCGAAGGCCTGTCGAACATTACCTCCAGCTTTGCCATGGAGCAGATCAAGTACACCACGGCGTTTCCGGTGCGGCGCTGACAGGGGGCGTCACCAGCAATATGTAGTGCCCGACAGCCAGCACCCCGCGCTGCAATGAGCCTTCCCTACACAACCGGAAGGCCCATCATGCCCAACACCCAGCCCGACCCCATCGTTCGTCATTTCGACACCCTGTTCTCACCGCTCGAAACCCAGGAAGAGCCTGCCTGGTTGCAACGCGCGACCGCCGAACAACGCCGACGCCTGCAGGAACACCAAAAAGCCGGGCGCCAGGCTCGCGCGCAAGCCATGCAAGCCTTTTCCACACTCCTGAGCTTGTACGACTTTGCCAGGAGCAGCTTATCGACAGCCGTTCGCGCGACCTTCACACCCGCAGATTTTCTCAATATCAACGAAGATTTGCAGTTAAGCCCCGGTTATCAAGAGCACACAGACCGAAGCTACCGGCACTACCTCAAACCCTTGGTCGAATCGACAGCGCTATGCACCGCCAAGCAGCAAGCCTACCTGGCGACACTACGCGAAGAAGCGACCATCGCCACCATCAAGGGCGATGTGGGCAAAGAGGGTAGGACAATCCTCAAGTGGATACTGGAAGCCTTTGATTCCGGCTCCCCTGAATTCGATCAAAAGGGCCCTGTGGTCAACGCCATGCTGACGCAAGTTTCAGCACTTCGCCTGGGCGCCGCAGTCGATCTTGACCAGATCATCGTTTTCGGTCCGGACTTGGACGATGCCCCCTGCATTGCCTATGTGCCGGGCCACCCCCGGCATCCACTCAAGCAGTACAAGGGGCGCACGGCCTTTTTCGCCAGCCTTCGGCGTGACTGGCAGCGCCCTGATTTTCAGGCCTTCATGCGCCGCTTCATCCCCTTGTCGCAGCAACAATGGGTGTTCGCCAAATGGCGTGACCCTGATGGCCTGCTCGCCCTGCCAATGGCCTGCATCCCCCTGGCTCAAGGGTTACGCCCCTACGTGTCAGAGCGAATGACCAAGCGACTGCTGGACGACGCCAGCTACCTGCTTCCGGAAAACGATGCTCAGGCCCAGGCACTGAACAATCTTGACGCCAGCTTCGCGTCAATGATCGAGGAACACTTGATGGTCGGGGCCGGCGTCGGTATCCGCTCGGGTGAAGAAGAGGAAGGTCTCCCCCCCTCCGATTGGGTCACCCCGCTGCATCCCGTGAAACTGTCGAACCAAGTGAATATACGCTGGCGCGCCGACCTGAGCGCCTACCAGTGGCACCTTGCCGGCGATGCCGGTGAGCCGGATGCCCGCGGCCTTCACCACGTGGGAAGCGAAAAGGCCATTCGCATCAATGACGCGTTCTACCAGGTTCGCGAAGATGCTCAGGGCCGTTGGCGCATCCATATGCCGAATGATGCCCAGGCCTTCACCCCCACGCTCTATCACAATGGCGCCGGCGCCTGGCATCACTGCCTGGAGCAACCGGAGTGCTGGGGACGATTGGCGCTGTTACGAAGGCTGGGGCCCCTGACCCGTGATATCAGCGACGAGCGCTTGCTACTGCTGGCACGGGTCAGTGGCGTGACCAATGCACAGTTGCGCCGTGTCTATCAGCTCGACCAACCTGCGCCAGCCCTGCTCCAGTATGCCCTTGCCCGTGAACGAGCGCGCAATGAGGCCGCGCTGGCTGTTGACCTGCTGAAACTGGGGAAACCCTTGCCGGCCGGCTACGAGACGCCAGTAGTCATGTCTTTTCGTGAGGTCGTCAAAGCGCGCAGGATTCGACGTGCCGCAGACGATCCAACCCCACCCCCTGTGCCCCAAGAGCAATGTGATACGAGCTGCAACGCGCCGCCCGCCGATCTGTTCACCCGCTGGTTTGCACGACTGAGCAGCAGCATCATCGAGCATCGCTTTGAGCTGGCCCAGATTGTCCCTGACGTCACTGTCCAGGAGCTGCGTCGCCGCTTTCCGGACATGCCCCTGCTCATGGCCCAGCAGTTTCTTGATCATAATCGACACTATATCGCCAATGAACTGAGCATGGGCGCACCTCTGCCTGAGCCTGCGCTCGAACAAGCCCTGGAGGAAGCTGACCGAGGGCGACTGGCACAGGCGCTGGACGGATTGATGCAGCCCTATAGCGATCACCAGGACACCTGGATCCTGGCTGTGCGGCTGTTGGAGTTTCTGCCTGGCTGGCCTCCAGGAACATCACTGCTGCTGCGCGACGGAGGACGTTTCGGACTGCCTCTGGCCAGCCTGGGCGCCACCGACGTCGATACCACCTCAATCTACCTGGACGAGGACGAAGGCTGGTACACCGTAGGCGATCAAGTTCTGCTCGCACAGGATAGAAGCGAGTACGGCTTCTATCGCAGCCTGCTGTATGCCTTGAGCAGTCACCAGCTCACCCTGCTTGGCTTTGGCCAGAACGAGCCAGAGCGCTTACACCAGCGATTGCGGGAACTGGCTACCACGCGCCCGATGCGTGCAGCCCTGCTGCTCGACTTGCCCGTTCGCCGACGCTGGCTGGTTGCCCCGGCGACCGAGGCTGCTTATCGAGCCCCCAATGCCCTGGCCAGCGACCGGCTATTGGACCAGGAGCCGATTCAGTACCGCCTTCGGCGACTGCTCAGTTTTGCAGAGTCAACATACGCCTTCACGCCCCGAACCAGGATTGTCGATGACTTCATCGCAGAGCTTATTCGCCGCGATGTGTCCATCAGCGAACTGACCCGGCAACTGGAAGATGAACGCGTCCTGCTTCATGAAACCTTTGATAACTGGGTAGCCCAGGCGACTGCGGAAAACGCTCGACACGCCCGCCGACGAGCCACCCGCACCTTGCTGGCCGGATGGGAGGCACGTATCGCCCTGCGCCAGCATTCAGTGCGCCTGGACGATGAATTACTGGATGAACTGCCGCCTTTGCCCGTGCAGCTGCCTGCGGTCAACCAGCTGATTGTGCGCAACCTACAGATTACCCAAGTGCCGGAGGCGCTCCTGAGCAACCTGCCGAACCTGCAAGTACTTGATCTGAGCAATCTACCCCTGCAAGCCCTGCCCCCTAACGTTGGTGGGCTGCAACGGCTACACCGCCTGGAGCTGTCGCAGACTCGGCTTACACCTGGCGCCCTCACCCCACTGGCCAGCTTGCCACGCCTGGAACATCTCTCGCTCAATGACATAGAAACCCTCAACAACTGGACTGCCGATGAAATGGCCTACATTTGCGCCGTGCAAACCTTGCGCAGCCTGGAGATAAGCGGATCGTCCACCCAGTTCGGGCCCGGCGTATTTGCCCGACTGGCCAGCTTGCCACTGCTGCATACCCTGGAGCTCAGTTCCAATCACATCACGTTAACGCCCCAGGACATCCAGGACCTGGCGGGCCTTGTAAGCCTGCGCCGCCTGAACCTGGCAGACAACCCGCTGGACCTGGCGCCGGACGTCAGCAGAATGCTGGCCCTGGAAGAGCTTGACCTGTCCGGTGGACTGACAGCACTCACACAGTGGCCTGTTGGTCTTGAACGACTACCCAGGATTCACTGCGTCAACCTCAGGCGCACCGCAATCAACGATGTGCCCGTAGGAGCGGGCGCCATACACGGCCTGCGAATGCCCTGGGGATTACTGCCCGAGCCGGTGCGCGCACGCTTCTTGCGGGAGCGCCAGGCAGCCGGCGTGGTCATCGATGAACTGGACAGTGAAAGCGAAAGTGATGGTCACACCAGCGCCGAGGAATCCGAGGAGCGTCCCATCACCCCTGAACCTAGCTGGCAAACGCGTATGGAGACGCTGCTGGTGGGCATGTCCACCACGGAACGCGATCAGGCGTCACAACTGATCAGCGGCACACAACCGGCACGTGTCGAGTTCTTCAGTCTGCTGCTGCGCATCCACAGGTCCAGGCAGGCACGCGACATCGGTGCGGTCATGCTGCAACGGCTACAGGCGGTCATTCGTGGCGCACTGTCCATACAGCTGCGAGACGCGCTGTACGAAGCCGCTGGCGAAGCGGTCACCTGCGCTGACCGTGATGCCTTGGTGTTCTCTAAACTCGAAACCCTGGCCGAAGCCGATCGGGCCCTGCAAGACCACACCGACGAATCGGCCACTGCTGCGTTACTCGCCCTGGGCACCAGCCATTGGCGAGCACTGCGCCTGGCCGAACATGTCGCCAGTAACGTCACGGCATGGCAACAACGCGGGCATGCCATTGAGTACAGCGAACTGGAACTGTACTTTCGCATCGCCCTTGCCAGCCGTCTGGGGCTACGCAACCAGCCGGTCACCCAGGTATATACCAGTTACACCACATGGGTCACGCAAGCCATGCTCGACGCCGGCGAGGCAGCCGTACTCGCCGACCAGGCGAACCTGCTGCCTGGTTACCTGCTTGCCCAGCCCTACTGGCAGCGTTATCTCCGCTATGCCCATGCCCCGCGCCTGGCGGCCATTCATTGCTGGCGAGAACGCATCGGTGAATTTCTGGATGCCATCAGTAGTGCCGATGAGCTACCCCCAGCCCTGAATGAGGGTGAACAGCACTATCTGCATCAGGTGCTGGTCAACAGCGGTCGATTGCGTCCCCTGGAGACAGTGCTCCCAGACCTGCGCTTGAACGACGAACAAGTCCGTGCTGCCTATGCTGCACTACAGCGATTAGTGGATCAGGCAGAGCTCGACCTGACCAGGGATATCCTGCTGAGCCAGGCGAACCCGGCCAACGAACCGCAGCCCGGACCCTCACGACGAACCTGATCGAAAGCGTTGCACAACGGCTTGGAGGCTGTGCCCTTGCCAGCGAGAGCGGTTAAGCTCGCTGGCTTCACACCGCGCAGGGCAGGTAAGCCCGCGTCGGGACCGCCACACACAAGACCCGGAACACCCCTATGACCTGGCAACCCCACATCACCGTCGCCACGATCGTCGAAGATCAGGGCCGCTTCCTCATGGTCGAGGAGTTCAAGGCCGGCCAACACGTGTTCAACCAGCCCGCCGGCCATCTGGAAGCCAACGAAAGCCTGCTCGACGCCGCGCGCCGCGAAACCCTTGAAGAAACCGCCTGGGACGTTGAACTGACTGGCATCGTCGGCATCTACCTGTATACCGCCCCGAGCAATGGCGTGACCTACCAACGCGTGTGCTTCGCCGCCCGTCCGCTCAAGCATCACCCCGAACGCGCCCTGGACAGCGATATCGTCCGCGCCGTGTGGCTGAGCCGCGACGAACTGCTGGCCGATCCTGCCCGCTGGCGCAGCGAACTGGTGCCACGCTGCATAGATGACTACCTGGCCGGCCCCTTGCACAGCCTGGCGCTGATCCGCGACTGACGGCGACGATGCCTTGCCGGCCGCAGCCTGATAGAATCGTTGTCTTTTTCCAGAAACACAGCCGGTACCTATGACCAGTCCAGCCCCTTACGAACCCGCAAAGACCCGCGTAATCGTCGGCATGTCCGGCGGCGTGGATTCTTCCGTCTCCGCCCTCCTGCTGATGGAGCAGGGCTATCAGGTGGAAGGCCTGTTCATGAAGAACTGGGAAGAGGACGACGGCACCGAATACTGTACCGCCCGCGAAGACCTGGCCGATGCCCAGGCCGTGTGCGACCGCATCGGCATCAAGTTGCACACGGCCAACTTCGCCGCCGAATACTGGGACCACGTCTTCGAGCATTTCCTCGAAGAGTACAAGGCCGGGCGCACGCCGAATCCGGACATCCTGTGCAACCGCGAGATCAAGTTCAAGGCGTTCCTCGACTACGCCCTGATGCTCGGCGCCGACCTGATCGCCACCGGCCACTATGTGCGCCGCCGCGACACCGACGGCCGCACCGAACTGCTCAAGGGCCTGGACCCGAACAAGGACCAGAGCTACTTCCTGCACGCTGTCGGCGGCAAGGAAATCGCTCGCACCCTGTTCCCGGTTGGCGAGCTGGAAAAACCCGAAGTCCGCGCCATTGCCGAGAAGCACGGCCTGGCCACGGCCAAGAAGAAGGATTCCACCGGCATCTGCTTCATTGGCGAGCGTCGCTTCAGCGATTTCCTCAAGCAGTACCTGCCGGCGCAGCCCGGCGAGATCCAGACCACTGACGGCGAAGTGATCGGCCGCCACCACGGCCTGATGTACCACACCATCGGCCAGCGCCAGGGCCTGGGAATCGGCGGCCTGAAGGACGCCGGTGACGAGCCGTGGTACGTACTGGAAAAAGACCTGTCGCGTAACGTGCTGGTGGTTGGCCAGGGTAACGAACACCCCTGGCTGTTCTCCCGCGCCCTGCTCGCCTCGGACATTTTCTGGGTCAATCCGATTGACCTGGCCAGCCCGCGCCAGCTGACCGCCAAGGTCCGCTACCGCCAGAGCGACCAGACCTGCACCCTGGAACGCACCGAACACGGCTACCGCGCTGTCTTCGACGAACCCCAGCGCGCCGTGACCCCGGGCCAGTCGGTGGTGTTCTACGACGGCGAAATCTGCCTGGGTGGCGGCGTGATCGAGACGGCCGAGCCGTGGAGCGCCCGTTGATGAGCTCGACTCAGGAGCAACTGATCGCCCTGGGCGGTGTCTTCCAGGCCGCCGTATTGGTCGACCGCATCGCCCGCACCGGCCAGGCCAGCGAAGCCAACCTGGGCTGCATGCTCGGCAGCCTGCTGGTGCGCGACCCGCAGAATACCCTGGAGGTATTCGGTGGCGACGACCTCAACCTGCGTGATGGCTACCGCGCCCTGGCCAGTGCCCTGGAGCGCGATCCGGGCAGCCTGCAGCGTGAACCGCTGCGCTATGCCCTGTCGATGCTCGGTCTGGAGCGCCAACTGGCCAAGCGTGGCGACATGCTCGACATCATTGGCAATCGCCTGCCGCAGATCCAGTCCCAGGCCGAGCATTTCGGCCTGGTGCATGAGAACGTCATCGCTTCCAGCGGCGCCCTGTACCAGGACACCCTGAGCACCCTGCGCCAGCGTATCCAGGTCCATGGCGACATGCGCCACCTGCAGCAACCGAGCAACGCCTCGAAGATCCGCGCCCTGCTGCTGGCCGGCATTCGCGCCGCCCGCCTGTGGCGCCAGCTGGGCGGGCACCGCTGGCAGCTGGTGTTCAGCCGGCGCAAACTGCTCAAAGAGCTGTATCCGATGTTGCGCGGCTGATAAGCCATCGCGGGGCAAGCCCGCTCCCACAGAGGCTGCTTCCGACCTGTGGGAGCGGGCTTGCCCCGCGATAAAGCCAAATATTTACCGGCAGACCATTTGTCAGCCACCCGACCCAGGCGCATTTTTCATGTATGATATGCGCCCCCTTAAAAGCCTGACTGTCCGAGAACGCCCCATGCAGCTTTCCTCGCTCACTGCGGTTTCCCCTGTTGACGGCCGCTACGCCGGCAAAACCCAGGCCCTGCGCCCTATTTTCAGCGAATACGGTCTGATCCGTTTCCGCGCCCTGGTCGAGGTGCGCTGGTTGCAGCGCCTGGCCGCTCATCCGCAAATCGCTGAAGTGCCAGCGTTTTCCGCCGAAGCCAACGCCCTGCTCAACGGCCTGGCCGATGAGTTCGCCCTCGAGCACGCCGAGCGCGTGAAAGAAATCGAGCGCACCACCAACCACGACGTCAAGGCCATCGAGTACCTGCTCAAGGAGCAGGCCGCCAAGCTGCCGGAACTGGCCAAGGTGAGTGAATTCATCCACTTCGCCTGCACCAGCGAGGACATCAACAACCTGTCCCACGCCCTGATGCTGCGTGCCGGCCGTGACGACGTGCTGCTGCCGCTGATGCGCCAGATCGCCGACGCCATCCGCACCCTGGCCCACCAGTACGCCGACGTGCCGATGCTGTCGCGCACCCACGGTCAGCCAGCGTCGCCGACCACCCTGGGCAAGGAACTGGCCAACGTCGTCTACCGCCTGGAGCGCCAGATCGCCCAGGTCTCTGCCGTGCCGCTGCTGGGTAAAATCAACGGCGCCGTGGGCAACTACAACGCCCACCTGTCGGCCTACCCGCAGATCGACTGGGAAGCCAACGCCCGCGCCTTCATCGAAGACGAGCTGGGCCTGGTGTTCAACCCCTACACCACCCAGATCGAGCCGCACGACTACATCGCCGAGCTGTTCGACGCGATCGCCCGCTTCAACACCATCCTGATCGATTTCGACCGCGATATCTGGGGCTACATCTCCCTGGGCTACTTCAAGCAGCGCACCGTTGCCGGCGAAATCGGCTCCTCGACCATGCCGCACAAGGTCAACCCGATCGACTTCGAGAACTCCGAAGGCAACCTGGGTATCGCCAACGCCCTGTTCCAGCACCTGGCCAGCAAGCTGCCGATCTCGCGCTGGCAGCGCGACCTGACCGACTCCACCGTGCTGCGCAACCTCGGTGTCGGCTTCGCCCACAGCGTGATTGCCTACGAAGCCAGCCTCAAGGGCATCGGCAAGCTGGAAATCAACGAAGCCCGCATCGCACAGGACCTGGACGCTTGCTGGGAAGTCCTGGCCGAGCCGATCCAGACCGTCATGCGCCGCTATGACATCGAAAACCCGTACGAGAAGCTCAAGGAGCTGACCCGCGGCAAAGGCATCAGCCCAGAAGCGCTGCTGACCTTCATCGATGGCCTGGACATGCCAGCCGAGGCCCGTGCCGAGCTGAAGAAGCTGACCCCGGCGAACTACATCGGTAACGCTGCGGCTCAAGCCAAACGCATCTGATCTACGCCTTGCGCGTAAACGCCCGGCTTAGCCGGGCGTTTTTATTACCGAAAGAAAATTACTTTTTTTCAATAGGTTACACATGAATCCTGATACTCCACTGCAGCTGTTGGGCGGCCTTACTGCCCGTGAATTCATGCGCGACTACTGGCAGAAGAAGCCCCTGCTGGTGCGCCAGGCCTTCCCTGATTTCGAAAGCCCGATCGACGCCGACGAACTGGCCGGCCTGGCCCTGGAAGAAGAAGTCGAGTCGCGCCTGGTCATCGAGCACGGCGAACGCCCCTGGGAACTGCGTCGCGGCCCGTTCGAGGAAGACACCTTCAGCACCCTGCCCGAGCGCGACTGGACCCTGCTGGTGCAGGCGGTCGACCAGTTCGTGCCGGAAGTCGGCGAACTGCTGGAGCACTTCCGCTTCCTGCCCAGCTGGCGTATCGACGATGTGATGATCAGCTTCGCCGCCCCTGGTGGCAGCGTCGGCCCACACTTCGACAACTACGACGTGTTCCTGCTGCAAGGCGAAGGCAAGCGCAACTGGAAGATCGGCCAGATGTGCGACAGCGACAGCGCCCTGATCGAACACGCTGACCTGCGCATCCTGGCCGACTTCGAGCAGAGCCAGGAGTGGACCCTGGAGCCGGGCGACATGCTCTACCTGCCGCCGCGCCTGGCCCACTTCGGCGTCGCCGAAGACAACTGCCTGACCTACTCGGTGGGCTTCCGCGCACCAAGCGCCGCCGAAGTGCTGACCCACTTCACCGACTTCCTCAGCCAGTTCCTGCCGGACGAAGAGCGCTACAGCGACGCCGATGCCCAGCCGGTCAGCGACCCGCACCAGATCCAGCACGACGCCCTGGACCGCCTGAAGAACCTGCTCACCGAGCACATGGGCGACGAGCGCCTGCTGCTGACCTGGTTCGGCCAGTTCATGACCGAGCCACGCTACCCGGAACTGGTCGCCGGCGAACCCCTGGACGAAGCGGACCTGATCGAGAGCCTGGCCGAAGGCGCGATCCTGATCCGCAACCCGAGCGCACGCCTGGCCTGGTCGGAAGTCGACGATAACCTGCTGCTGTTCGCCAGCGGCCAGAGCCGTCTGCTGCCGGGCGACCTGCGCGAGCTGCTGAAGCTGATCTGCGCCGCCGACGCGTTGCATATCGAAAACCTTGAACAGTGGCTTGAAAACGATCAAGGCATTACCTTGATCTGCGAACTGGTCAAACAAGGAAGCCTGGGATTTGCCAATGAATAAGATTCGGGTTCGCCTCGCCGATTGGCATAAAGACAACGCCGACATCCGCCGCATTCGCGAAGCGGTGTTCATCGCCGAACAAAGCGTGCCGCCGGAGCTGGAGTGGGATGCCGACGACAACGACGCCGTGCACTTCCTGGCCCTGGAGGGTGACTACCCGATCGGCACCGCCCGCCTGCTGCCCGATGGCCAGATCGGCCGGGTATCGGTGCTCAAGGACTGGCGCGGCCTGAAGGTCGGTGATGCACTGATGCAGGCGGTGATCGACGAAGCCCAGCACCGCGACCTCAAGCAGCAGATGCTCAGCGCCCAGGTGCATGCCACGCCGTTCTACGAGCGCCTTGGTTTCAAGGTGGTCAGCGAAGAGTTCCTCGAAGCGGGCATTCCGCACGTGGACATGGTTCGCGAGTCGCGCGAGCTGGCCTGATTTCTGGTGGGAGCTGGCATCGCCAGCGATACTGACAGCGCGCCGTGACTGACACCGCGCCGATGCTATCGCAGGCTTCGCCTGCTCCCACAGGGATCGCTCCCACAACCGCTACAAATTTGCCATCATGTCTACTCCACCTGCGGAGAACATGGACATGCCGCTACGCCCCCTGCTCGCCTCCCTGCTTCTGTCGTTCAGCCTGAGTGCGCTGGCCGCCACCGAAGTCCTGCCGCTCAACCACCGCACCAGTGCCGAACTCCTCCCCGCCGCCCAGTCCTTCCTCGGCAAGAACGGCACCGTCAGCGCCTTCGAGAACAAGTTGATCGTCGATGCCGAGCCCGAGCGCATCGACAGCCTGCGCGCCCTGCTCGAACAGCTGGACACCGCACCACGGCGCCTGCTGATCAGCGTCGACAACAACGACAGCAACGTCCAGGACAACCGCGGCACTGCCCGCGTCATCCACTACGGCACCGCCAATCGCGAAGGCGGCCTGCAGCAGGTTCAGGCCAGCGAGGGCAAACCGGCCCTGGTCCAGTTCGGCCAGAGCATTCCGATCACCAGCACCAGTACCGACGGCTTCGGGCGGATCCAGAGCGACACCGAGTACCGCAACGTCACCCAGGGCTTTTACGTGACCGCGAGCGTCACCGGCGACACCGTCCACCTGGATATCAGCACCAACAATGACCGGATGAGCCAGGAACGTCCCGATGTAGTGAAGGTACAAAGTACCGACACAACCGTCAGCGGCAAGCTGGGTGAATGGATCACCCTGGCCGGTGTCAACCAGCAGAGCCAGTCCGAACGCAGTGCTTCGGCGCTCACCTACAGCACCCAGCGCGGTGAAAACATGACGTTGCGGGTAAAAGTCGACGCATTGGACTGAAGCCAGGCAAATCAAGGCCTCGACCAACGGCATCGAAACTGACTGATGAGTCGTATTAGACCAAAGATGTAGTGTTAAGAAAAAAGCACTACAAAACATTTGACGACCTCAAATCGTCGAGGCATGATGGCCCCGCTCCCGCTAATCAGGGGCCCTGGCAAGGGCCTTCGAGCCGCGCTCTAACCTACCCACCTGAGCCGACTCGTGTCTGTACAGCCCACAAGGCAGTTTGACGAGATTGCGACTGGAACGAAGTTGTCCCGAGGGACGGAAGCGCATCAAAAGGTACCCGGCAGCACTGTTCACTGCAGTTCGGCAACCACGAGCCACCCTGCAGCGAAAACCTCGCCCACCTGCTCACTTCCCCTCTTCGAGCCCCATCGTTCGACCGTCGCACATTTCGCTGAACATGACTGACGCCAGGCTTCTGATCTGCGCTGTGTGAGCGAGAATTTTTCCAAGACCGATGCGACGAGGTTTATTTCCATGGCACTGACACGCGAACAGCAAATTGCAGCCCTCGAAAAAGACTGGGCCGAAAACCCGCGCTGGAAAGGCGTGACCCGTACCTACACCGCCGCTGATGTCGTACGTCTGCGTGGCTCGGTCCAGCCTGAGCACACCCTGGCCCGCATGGGTGCCGAGAAGCTGTGGAAGCTGGTCACCCAGGGCGCACACCCGTCCTTCCGTCCAGAGAAAGATTTCGTCAACTGCATGGGCGCCCTGACCGGCGGCCAGGCTGTTCAACAGGTCAAGGCCGGCATCCAGGCCATCTACCTGTCCGGCTGGCAAGTGGCTGCCGACAACAACTCGGCCGAGTCCATGTACCCAGACCAGTCGCTGTACCCGGTGGATTCGGTTCCAACCGTGGTCAAGCGCATCAACAACTCGTTCCGTCGTGCCGACCAGATCCAGTGGAAAGCCGGCAAGAACCCAGGCGATGACGGCTACGTCGACTACTTCGCGCCAATCGTGGCTGACGCCGAAGCCGGTTTCGGCGGTGTCCTGAACGCCTACGAGCTGATGAAGAACATGATCGAAGCAGGCGCCGCCGGCGTTCACTTCGAAGACCAGCTGGCCTCGGTGAAAAAATGCGGCCACATGGGCGGCAAGGTACTGGTTCCAACCCAGGAAGCCGTACAGAAGCTGACTGCTGCTCGTCTGGCAGCCGACGTTGCCGGCGTACCGACCATCATCCTGGCCCGTACCGACGCCAACGCCGCTGACCTCTTGACCAGCGACTGCGACCCGTACGACCAGCCGTTCGTGGTCGGCGACCGCACCCCGGAAGGCTTCTACAAGGTCCGCGCCGGCCTGGATCAAGCCATCGCCCGTGGCCTGGCCTACGCTCCTTACGCCGACCTGATCTGGTGCGAAACCGCCAAGCCGGACCTGGACGAAGCCCGCCGCTTCGCCGAAGCGATCAAGAAGGAATACCCAGACCAGATCCTGTCGTACAACTGCTCGCCTTCCTTCAACTGGAAGAAGAACCTGGACGACGCGACCATCGCCAAGTTCCAGCGCGAACTGTCGGCCATGGGCTACAAGCACCAGTTCATCACCCTGGCCGGTATCCACAACATGTGGCACGGCATGTTCAACCTGGCGCACGACTACGCCCGCAACGACATGACCGCCTACGTGAAACTGCAAGAGCAGGAGTTCGCTGACGCCTCCAAAGGCTACACCTTCGTGGCTCACCAGCAGGAAGTCGGCACCGGCTACTTCGATGACATGACCACCGTGATCCAGGGTGGCAAGTCTTCGGTAACCGCACTGACCGGCTCGACCGAGGAAGAGCAGTTCCACTGATCGGTGTTCGGCAACTGAAATTCGGGTAGCAGACAAGACCCGGGGCCTGTGATGGGGCCCCGGGTTTTGTTTTTACCCCCCCCGGTTGGGGGGGGGGGGGGGGGGGGGGGGGGGGGGGGGGGGGGGGGGGGGGGGGGGGGGGGGCGCCCCCCCCCCCAATAAATAAGT